>CAYWSQ010000030.1:0-21671 GCA_964460925.1 uncultured Flavisolibacter sp.
ATGTGCTTGTCCAGAAGGCACAAGCATCAGCATGAAAAATCTTTTCTTCAATGTGCCTGCCCGCAGAAATTTCCTGAAGAGCAATGCTGCCGAAATGCGGCATATCATTGATGAATTCATCCGGGTGGCCCTGGCCTTCCCTTCCATTTTCTTTTCCATGACCAGCAACGGGCAGCAGATCTTTCACCTTGAAGCAGGCAGCCTCAAACAAAGGATCCTGCAGGTGCTGGGCAATCATTACAATGCCAGGCTGGTATCAGTGAAAGAAGAAACCGATTATCTCAACATACATGGCTTTGCCGGCAAACCGGAAACAGCAAAAAAGACCAGGGGTGACCAGTATTTTTTTGTAAACAACCGGTTCATTAAAAGTCCTTACCTCAATCATGCCATCATGAATGCCTACCAGGATATGATTGGTTCGGACAGCTTTCCCATGTATGTTTTATTCATTGACCTGGATCCCACCCAGGTGGATGTGAATGTTCATCCTACCAAGCAGGAAATCAAGTTCGAAGATGAAAAGATCGTGTATGCTTTTGTGCAGGCGGCAGTGAAACACGCGCTTGCGCAGTTCAGCATTACACCCACACTTGATTTTGAACTGGACACTTCCATACAGCAACTTGAATCGATCCAAAAACCTTTTACGGAAGAAAAGAGAACAGCGGCTGCAGGCAGTTCCATTTTCAAAACATTTACTGAAGCAAACCAGGCGCATAAGATTGACCTGCCTTCAGAACACTGGTCACCTGCTGCAAGCAGCCCTGACCAGTCGTTCCAGTCTTTGGGCCGTTTCATCCGCCAGGCAGATGAAACCACGCTCCCGGTTCAGCAATCTGTTTCCATTGAAATGGAAAATGAAACCCGTGGAGATCTCGTCCAGCTTTTTAATATGTACATCCTGGTGCCGCTGCGTGACCGCTTTTACCTGGTGCACCAGCAGTATGCGCATGAAAGGGTGATCTATGAAAAACTGGCTGCGTCAATGAATGGAAAGGCCATCATCACACAAAGGAGTCTCTTTCCGGCCACCTTCGAAACCTCGCAGCAGGATGCCGCATTGCTTCATGAATTATTACCTGACCTGAGGCAGATGGGCTACCTGGTGGAACCTTTTGGAAAAAATGCATTCGTGATCCAGGGCACACCGGCGGATGTTGAAACGGGGAATGAAAAAATGATCCTGGAAAAAATACTGGAGCAATACAAACATTTCAATACCGAACTTTCACTGTCCAGGAGAGAAAAACTCATGCGCACTGTTGCCTGGCAGCAATCTGTAAAAGCAGGCATGCCCCTGGGGGGAAAAGAAATGAAGAACCTGGTACAGGAACTGTTCCAGTGCAGCCAGCCGAACATCTCTCCATCCGGCAGGCCCTCATTCATAGAATTACACAAAGGCCAGCTCGAAAAAATGTTCAGCCGCTGATCATTCAGAATCCCACAACCTGTAACGGAGGATCAGTTGAAATGAAGCATTCTTTTCTTCGTTGATTCTTCCATCAGGCTGCGTATATTTTATATAAGGCTGCAGGTCTTTGGTATAACGCAATCCAAGATTGAACCTTTTCCATTGCACATCTGTTTGCAATAGAAAATGCAACTGTGTCTTATAAAGAAATGAATCAGTGAAATGCTGCACTCTTGCTATCTGTTTGGTTACGGTGGCCGTTTGGGTCTGCACATCAAAATTATTGACCTCACGCTCGGTGACCGCACCATAAAACCTGCTATAGATGGCTCCGGCTCCTACAGACCATCCGGGTTTCAGGTAATAATTGAAGCTTAGCGGCAACTGGTGATAGTAAGTTTTCTTCAGCTTCATGGTGGTAGTAGTGAGCCTGTTACTGATGGTGTCGAATTTCGTCTGCCTGCTAAAAGAAAACTCCTTTAATGACTGTGGAGCGCCAAACCTGAATTCACCCATAACAAACCATTTGTCCTTTTTTTCGAACCTGGCATAAACGGAAGGAATATAATCATACAGTGAACTTTTTCTTCCATAATAATTGTAAGGCACAGATGACTGCCCGTTGAAAGGGATCTGCTGCTGCAACCCCAGGCCTGCACTGAAAACAAAAGTTCTTTCTTTTTGTTCCTTTGTTTTCTTTAATACTTCAGGTGAATCAACAGCAACTGTATCCTTATCTACTGTGCTGTCTGCCAGCTCCTTTACTTTCTTTTCTGTTTCCCTGGCTGGTAAAGAATCCTTCCTTGATTTTAACGGACCGGTTTCTGACTTATATTGATCGCTTTCCTCTTTTTTATCAACCCGGGTTACCTGGTTTAGCTCTTCTTTCCTTCGCTCCTTGCCTGACTTCGTTGTTCCTGTAACCTGGTTTCTTTTCTGTATGAAAGTATTTTTATTTTTTGTGTTGTTTGAAGACTTTGATGTTTGTTTGTTATGCTTGCTGACCCTATCCTTTTCTACAAAATGATCTCCTTCATCTTCGGATGAAATCACGGGTTTGTTTTCCGCCGGTACTTCTTCCAGTCCAGGTGTTGCAGTCAAAGGTTCAACAGGTGTAACAGCAGAAGGATTTTTACCAGGATGCTGCGGTTGATAGGGTGATGCAGGAGCAGGGGTTATCAGATCTTTTTTTACATAAGTATTTTCAGCTTTCGTGCCGGTGCTATCTTTTTTAAAGATGAACCAGGCGCCTGCTATCAATAATAAAAACAAAGCGCCCCAGCCGGCACAATTCAGTATTACCGGTGGCAGCAGCCTCCGTTTTTTATCTTCTTCGAGTTTTTCCTTCATCAACTGCCAGGCTTTCTCCTGGTCTGGCAGCGGGATATCTTCCTCGAACTCCCGGTATGGTTGATGTTTATCCATGCATTTTTAATTCCTGGGTGATAATTTTTTGTTGCAGGCTTTTCCTTGCTTCGCTCAGATGCCATTTGCTGGTGCCTTCCGTTATGCCCAGCAGTTCTCCGATTTCCTTATGATTATATCCTTCCATTACATAAAGATTGAAAACCGCCTGGGTGGCCGGTGGCAGTTCCCTTGCCAACTGAAGCAGTTCCTTAGCTTTCATTTTGTCCAGCACCTCGGCCCCAATGTGAACCTCAACCGCTTCTGATAATTCCCTGACAGGTTCACGTTTTTGCCTGGCCTTGATAAAATCGATACAACTATTAATAACAATGGTACGAATCCAGGTATAAAGGCTTGCCTTTGCTGGTTCGTACCGTTGCATGTTATTAAACACTTTTAAAAAACCTATGTTCAGCACTTCTACCGCATCATGCTCATTTTTTGTATACCTCAGGCATAAGGATACCATAGCCCTGTAATAGTTTTTGTACAACTGTTCCTGGGCCTTGCGGTTTCCTTTCCTGCAACCGCTGATGATATCTATTTCCTGTATCTCCTGGTTCAAAAAATTTATAGGGATGCACAATCAGTTTGCACTGCCTGTGACGGTTTAAAATTTTTATGGTTTTCGTTTTAACCTGAATATGCCATTGGTGACTGTTCTTAATACGCCGTTATCCGTGTAGGTACCCGAAAAATTTCCTTCATAAAAATCGCCCACTGCAGCAGGAAATTGAGTGATGACCGCATTGATAGGTAAGCCCTGCGAAGCAGTCATTTGCTGTGGAGGATAACCAATCGAAATATCAGCGTTATAACTGCCGGCCACCTGTTGGGCATGAGGGAAATTGACATAAACCGAATGAGTGGTTATGGGACCATTTTTTCTGAATGCTCCCAGGAGGGTATGCCAGCCGGTTCCGGAAGTATCCGTCATGGTGCGGCCTAAAAGCGAGTCCAAAGGAAGGGTAAAACTGTATGAAATTCCGTCGAGTGTGAAACTGATAAACTGGTCAACAGTGGTACCGCAGGCATTGATATTGCCTACATTGGTGGTGGCACCGGTAATCGTGCCATTGTACACAGCGCTCTGTTGCATTCCGCTGCCATCAATTCCAATTAGTTCAAAACTATTGGAAGCAGAGGAACAGGTTACCAGGGATATATTGAAAACACCATTTGCATCCACCGCATCGTATCGAACAACGTTTCCAATATTCAGCATTACAAAACCGGTACCTACCGGGCTGCTGTTACAATTGAGAAGGGTTCCGGTGATGGTAACCAAAGAAGGTGTGCCTGTAGGCAACACCACATCACCCATATCAGTATCCTGGTTGAACGGACCAATTGTTTGGCTGAAAACCACATTATCACAGTTACCTGAAACTTCCATGCTGATCGGCTGGTTTTTGGGTACGAGGCCGCTTACCTGGCCCAGTGAATCCGTGAATCCAAATGACAGGCTGGGGGAAGGAGTTGTAACCCTTAGTTTGACAAGGGCATGAACCACCGGCAAACCATCGCTGTTCTTTAAAGTCATGCTGAGGTTAACCGAAGGAATACCCACATCACAGTTCCAGAAAGAAAAATGGGAAACTTCCCCGGAGTATTGATTCCCTGTTTTCTGGGCGCTGCCTTCTTCCTTCCAGATGCCCTTTGACTCATCAACATACAGAGCGCTATACTTGAAGGGGCGGATGACTGCAATGATGAAGGGATAGGTGAGGTAAGCCTGGCCTTTGATCCCTGTTTGATCTGAAGTTTTTCTCCTGCAGGTGTTTCCAGTTCAACCGCCATCATACCATAAGAGGCGAGGGTAACACGACCTCCGTTTTTATCATCGGCCAAAAACGAACCGGGCACGGTGCGGGTAATGGCAGGTTGTGAAGGATCGATAAAGCTGGCAAAAACATTTACGGTTCCTGTATAAGCAGCGCCGTTGTTGGCCATCACGATACCATTTGCCGGCAGGCTAATTTTGAATCCATTGCTGGTCTGCGCTTCTCCACCCGCCGCGGCATCAACCGTTCCGGCGAGATCTTTTTTAATAAGCTGGATCTCGATATGATTTACACCGGATGTAGCGTGGAAGCTTCTCAGGCCTTTGAAATAACCGTTCTTTTCAGCAACTACAAGAGAAGTATACTTATCAAGGTCTGCATCATTAACCCGGAAATAACCTTTTACATCGGTAACCGCTGTTTTGCTGCCCACGCGGATGCTGACACCGGCGGCGGGCTGCCCGTTTTCATCAGTTATATTTCCCTGCACGGAAGTGGTTATGGGAGCCGGGATGGCTGGCCTGGGATCAGCGCTCCCGATATAACTCAGTTCTTTCTGGCACTGGAAAAACAGAACAGAAATGAATACCAGGGCAAAGGCTCGTAATAATCTCATGATTCAGTTTTTGGCATATACCTTATATAGCAGCGAAGGGTTGGGTAAAATAAGAAATTTATCATGAAGGAGGAGCCGTTTCCGGCTCCTCCTTATAACTGTTAACCCATCCAGATTCAAATATCCATGATCAGAAATCTTTCCGGATCCTGAACTGTCCGTTTGTAACATTATGTACCGTGCTGCCGATGGTGAATGATCCGCTGAAGCTGCCTTCATAAAACTGTCCCACACTGGCCGGGAAATTGGTGATCACCACGTTGGCCGCATTATTCAGAACTACCTGCTGGAAGGTCTGCACATTCATGGTTGCCATGGGATATGTGCCTGCCACCTGGTTGTCGTGGTTAAAGCTGAAGCTGATATTCGCCCCCATGGAAGTATTTTCGGCACCAATGATCCAGGTAACAAAAGGACCACTTGTAGTACCATTCACACCCTGGGTGTAAGCAGCCAGTGAATCGCTTGCATCAGTTACATTATAATTGGTTCCGTCAAGCGTATAGCTGATAAACTGGCTCGATGAAGTACCGCAGGCTGTGATCACACCAACATCATTCACAGCACCTGTGATATTCCCATTGTAAATATTGCTTTGCTGGTTATTGGCCTGATCCACCGCAAGCACCTGGAAGGTTGTGGGACTGTTGGCACAGAGAAAATAATTAGCTTCGAATGCCCCGCTGTTATCAAGAGGTGCATACAACACCGAATAACCAAGATAGATCCTCACGTACCCCTCGGTAACAATATTGTTCGAACAGTCCTTCACTATTCCCCTGATGGTTTTCATTACAGAGGTGGCGTTTTGATTGAGCGTAATGGTACCCAGGTTGGTGTTCTGGTTGTAGGGCCCAATATTCTGTGTATATACAGGCTCAAAACATTGATTGAGCACATTCAGCACCAGTCCCTGGTTGGCTGGAACCAGCCCGGAAACCTGGCCAAGTGAATCGGTGAATCCATATGCCCATGAAGGATTGGTGCCGGTGGTGTTGATCCTGACCCAGGCATGGATCAGCGGATCACCATCAGGAGTTTTAATGATCATGCTGACCGTAACCGCGGGCAGCCCGATATCGCAATTCCAGAATGAAAAATGTGAAACCTCTCCAACATAGGCTGTTCCATTCTTGTTAGCCATGCCTTCTTCTTTCCAGATGCCGGTGGTTTCATCCACCGACCAGAGTGCAATGTTTGCAGGTGCAGATGATTGAAGGGAAGAAGGAATGGGTGAAGTGACGGTAGCTTTGGAACCGGTCTTAACCTGGAGTTTTTCTCCTGAAGGACTGGCCAGTTCAACAGCCATCATACCATAAGATGAAAGTACTACCCTGTTACCATTCTTATCATCAGCCATCAGTGAGCCGGGTACGGTTCTGCCGATCTCCTGGGATGTGGGATCAATAAATGCTGCATATACATTCACAGTACCTGTATAAGCAGTTCCATTGGAAGCAGTTACCACGCCATTCGCAGGCAGTGCTATCTTTAGACCATTGCCAAGCGTAACATTGCCGCCGGCAACCGCATCGATGGTTCCGGAGAGGTCTCTTTTAATAAGCTGGATCAATACCTGGTTGGCGCCTGAAGTAGCATTGAAAGTGCGGTAACTTTTGAAATAACCTGGCTTTTCCGCTGTTACAAGAGCAGAATTTTTATCAAGAGGTGCATCTGCAATTCTGAAATATCCCCTGGCATCTGTAACGGCAGTTTTAGAACCCACCTTTACGTTGACACCGGGAGCAGGCTGGCCGTTTTCATCCAGCACATTTCCCTGCAACACTGCAGTGATGGGAGCAGGCAGTGCCGGCCGGGGTTCAATCCCTCCTTCAAAGCCAACTTCTTTCTGGCATTGAATAAATAGCAAGGAAACAAAAAATAAGGCGAACAATTGAAATCTTCTCATAAATCGGCTTTTCATTCATGTACTATGATTGATAAGAGATGGTTGGGTAAAAAAATAAAAAAAGGAAAATGTAGAAACATCTCCCTTTGAAACCCATTCGAAATTTGTGGGTATATCACCAATTGTAAACCAAAATTCCAGAGTCGGTTCATCTTCCCTTCCATTGTTCAATAAAACCGGGCTGCATGAGCAACCCGGCCATGGAAATGAGAAGAGAAATAAAATTCAGCAGCTATTCCTGACGGTGCGAATTTCTGGTATGTACTGCCCGGCGGAATAAATGGTTGGGTAGCGTCCGAAATTAATTTTTGAGAAAATAAAAGATGCTATTGTAGCTTTTGAATTCTCTGCAAAAATTTTTCTACCGCCCTGCGCACATCTGATGCTGCAGCCCGGTGGTTATTAACCAGCACAGAAAAGATTAGAGGTTGGCCTTTGCTGGTTTGTAAAAATCCACTGATGGCAACCACACCAGAAAGGGTTCCGGTCTTGGCATAAAGCAAGCCCTCTTCAGCTACATAATAATTGCGCAGCGTGCCTTCATTGCCGGTAGGAAAGATCTCTTTGATTCTTTCCATACCGAATTCTTTTTCCATTTTATGAAGAATGGACACCATGTCCTGCGGTGTAAAAAGATTATAACGGCTCAGTCCCGAACCATCAGCCCATCTTGGCCTTTGGGGAAGGTCACTGAAATCAGTTTTCATAATACTGTCCACTACCTGCTGTACATTCATCACACCTAATAATTGGTTACTTACCATGAGCAACATTTGTTCAGCGAAAAAATTATCCGAACGGTGCATCATGGGTTTGAGTATGGAATCAGTGGGCTGACTATAGATGGTTTGCCAGTCATCTATGTTGGCGTAATAATTTCTCTTTGAGGGACTGATATCCATGCTATGGCCTACTACCTTAGGTACATCATCTCTATCAGGATATAAAGTCCCCATTTTTATCTGCAGACTGTCTTCAAGAATGAGCATGGTTGTTTCAGCTCCATTCGTTACAAAGGGCAACTGTAGTCCTTTGAATGAAAAACTGGATTGACTTGGCAGAAAATCATTTTCATCAATTTTTCTTCTGATCTGTACACGCATTTCAGGTTGATAGAATACTTCCTTTGGCAAATTCCGATAATTGGCCTCATTTACTGCTTCATCAAAATACCCTGGAACCGCTTGAAATAATTTGATCTTTGGAAACATTCCATTTAAATCGGAATAATCCCTTTTTTCCAAGGCAATGGGCCTGATAGTAAAAACATTCCCAAATACAGGAAAACTATTTCTCTCGGCCATATAGGATGCATCATAATCATTCCATGACCATCCATTACCCCATCGTTCGTCTTTCCAGATGTTATCAGACAAGGCAAATCTGTATTTTCCCTTTTTAGCCTGTTTTCTTAAATAATCAAACGAAGGCTGATAAATAAAATCAGGATGCAAAAAACTTGGATCACCTGTAGGTTGTATTCCGATCAAAGTTGAATCCTTTGAGAATCCAACCTTTAAACCCGGCAGGCTGTCTCCCAGGTATTTCATGGCAACATAACAGGTGGGAATCTTGATATTGCTGGCGGGCACAAAAAATTTATCACCCTGGTAATTGTAAATGTATTTGCCTTTAGCCGGATCAAAAATGCTGATGCCTACGTGGGCAGATTGTAATGAAGGATCGTTGATCACTTCTTTTTGTGCCGACCTGCTGATTTGTTTTGATGGTGAACAGGCATAAAAAAACAGGATGGCAACCAAAAATAATTTCAGGGGCATATGGGGCATTATGTGTTCAATAAAACTCAGATCCTTTCCTGCGCACGTAGCCATCGTTCGGGGATCTCGTTGCTGCTGGCCAGTAAATAATCCTTATAGGAACAGGCAATAAATTGTTTGTTGGGCAATTGCATCCACCATCTTCCTGTTTTTTTGCTCTGCAGAAAAACGGTATCCACTTCGGCAAAGGCCGTATGAAACTCATTGAAAGAATCTGACTCATCGATCCTTGCCTCTTTATTGCCACGGCTTTTGCCATCCATTAAATACCATAACATCTGGCTGATCTGTCTTGCGGTTAAACTCTCAACATCCTTCTCCGGCCTGTAACCATAGATACCAATACTCTGCATATTCGGGCTCATGCCTGCGTACTGCATGATGGTACAGATCTCCTCGCCGTTCATGCCGTTGGGAGTGAAATGATTGGCGGGTGCAAATGCATTTGCCATCGCGGAGATGTCAAATGAAAGCAGGTGGCAGTTTCTAACAACCGGCTCCATCTCCTCAATATGTTCTTTTACATTACCTACACGATAACAGTCAAACCGCAGCTTGTCCATGGTCTCCAGCATGCGGGGGTGTACAAAATAACTCTGGAAGCCAATGTGATTATAATGCCGCATGTAATTGGGCTCAGAGGTCAGCATCTCCATCAGGAAGTTATCCGATCGCAACGGTGAATCAATATTGATATCAATCACCGCGTCTATGCCTACCGCGTCCATCAGCTTACGGTCATCCGCAAACGCATAGTACTGCGCCAGCGTGAGATCATGTGAACCTCCCAGCACAACAACCATTTTGCCTGCATTCATCAGTTCCTGGCAAACCATCTTTAATGCAGCATGCGTATCATTCAGTTGTTTACCAGCTTTGATATTCCCAACATCCGCCAGCTTAATATCCTCATGCCAGTAGTACAAACTGTAAAATTCATTGCGGATGGCATTGGCAGCCCCGCTCTGGTGAAGAAGAGCGCTACCCCTCTGTTCATTACATCCAACCAAAACAATATCGGCATCTTCAATATCCGGAAATTCATCTTCAAAGATCTTAACGACCCTTCCTATCTGCCCGTCCTTATAACCGGCATCAAGTGAGATCTCACTGAGGTTGACAGGATCAAGAAAATCTATTATGGATTCAATCATTGTAAATTTTTAATGGTTGATGCTTACCTGATCTCGTACACTGCATAACCCCATGGTTCAATACCTGCGATCTTCATCACCGGTTCCTTAGCCCCTGAAAAAACATTGATCCACTCAGCAGCAGAGGGCTGGTCATTCCACCTGAAAATGATTGATTCATTACTCAGGTTCAGCAGCACCAGCACTTTATGGCCTTCTTTTTCCCTTTCAAAAACATACATGGACTGGTCATGATCGGTTTTGATTTTTTTGAAAGAGGCATTGGCCGACAGGGCCTTGTTATTCTTTCTCAGGTGAAGAAGGGTTTTGTAAAAAGCCGCTCTCTCCAGCCTTGAAAAACTGATGGTATCCTTATAGAAAAATGATATACTGTCAAGCACCGGTTCTTCCTGCCCGCTGTAAATCAGCGGCACGGATTGTTTGATGGTTTGGGTAAGTACAGCAAATGGTGCATGGGAGGCGCCGGGCATGGTGCCATAGTCGGCCTTGTTCCAGCTATTCTCATCATGATTGCTGGTGAAATGAAGGAAGGTGGCCGTGGGTGGAAACACAGAATCCCATTCATTCAGAACCGAATCAAGCGCATTGGCCGGGCGCTTGCCTGCCGCAACTGATACCGCCTTGTGAAAAAATTTCCATCCATAACTCATATCGAAACCGGCATCATAAACCCATTCGTCTTCAGCCTCGGCCAGCATGAGCAGGCCCTTATTCAGTGATTTCAATTCCGCATTGCATTTTTTCCAGAATGCTTCTCCCTGGCCCTGGGCATGATCGCAGCGGTAACCATCAATACCGGTTTCCGTGACCCAGTATTTCATCACCGCGATCATGCTGTCGGCGATCCGCTCATTTTTAAAATCAAGCTTTCTTGTATCGGTCCAGTCTGTGCCGGGCTGGTGGACGGGTATACCCGTAACACTGTCGCGGATATAAAATTCAGGATGTGCTTTCACCCAGGGGTGATCAGGGGCAGTATGGTTCGGAACCCAGTCAATGATCACCTTCATGTCCATATCGTGAATTGCTTTCACAAGCGCCTTCCAGTCTTCCATGGTACCAAACTCGGGGTTCACCGACCTGTAATCAGAAATGGCATAGTAGGATCCGAGAATTCCTTTCCTGCCTTCTTTTCCAATAGGTTGGATGGGCATGAACCACAAGGTCTGAACACCCATTTCCTTCAGCCTGGGCAGGTGGGCCTGGAAAGCTTTGAATGTTCCTTCAGGTGTGAATTGCCTTACATTGACCTCGTAAATATTTCCCTGCTGCAGCCAGGCGGGATGTCCGTCAACCAGGTTGACTTCTTCTTTACCGGCAATCCCGGGTTTCGCATTTTCAGTATTGTTACAGGAGATGAAAAACAGGCCAAGGAAAAAAAGCCCGCTGAGATTTCTGATCATGATGGTGACTTTAAAAAATAAAAGTAGCGAAAGCAGTTTAATTGGAAGCTCTTTTGATAAGAGCAGGCCATAAGCTCTGATGCGGTAAATTTGCAGTGAGAATATGACCGGTTAACTATTGATTGAAAACTCATGAAAAAAATTCTACTTCTACCCCTCCTGTTCATTTTCTTCGCGGCAGAGGCCCAGGATGAAACCGTAAAAAAACTAAAGGCCGATGCGGAAAGAAGCATCACCAAAGAAGAAGATACCACGGGCCGCACCTGGAGAAAAGGCGGATTGTTCAACATGAACCTTTCGCAGGGTTCGCTCAATAACTGGGCAGCGGGTGGTGATAATTTTTCCATTTCACTGAACGCGCTGGCAAGCCTTTATGCATTTTATAAAAAAGACAAAGCAAGTTGGGACAATACCCTTGACTTCAACCTGGGTTACCTGCGCACAACTTCCCTGGGCAGCCGCAAGAACGATGACCGCATAGACCTGCTGAGCAAATACGGTTACCAGGTATCAAGCAAATGGAACCTGGCCGGACTGTTTAATTTCCGCACCCAGTTATTGAACGGATATACTTTCCCTGATGACGTGAAAACTTTTTCATCAGCCTTTCTCTCACCAGCTTACATTCTGTTGAGTGCCGGTATGGATTATAAACCCAATAAGGATTTTTCACTTTTCATTTCCCCGCTCACTGCACGCTGGGTTGTGGTAAAAGATGATACACTCTCTGTTAAAGGACTTTATGGTGTAGATCCCGGTGAGCATAGCAATGCGGAATTCGGAGCTTTTGTATCAGCCAACTATGTAAAGGAATTTAATCCCACTGTTGCATATAAAGCAAGACTGGATCTTTTTTCAAATTACAGGCATAACCCCGAAAAGATCGATGTGTTCATGTCCAACATTTTGTCGGTAAAACTTTCAAGGATTCTTTCCGCCACTTGGAATGTGGACCTCATCTATGATGATGATACCAGGATCTTTGGAGAGAACGGTACTTCACCAGCCCTGCAGCTTAAGTCTCTGGTGGGACTGGGACTGATGGTACGCTTCTGATGCATTTCGCCGGAAAAATTTTCACGGCTATATTCGCCGCCAATGGAAGTTACCATCCATGAGATCTTATTGCTTTGCCTGTTTGCTTTTGCAGCGGGATTTGTTGATGCAATTGTAGGCGGAGGCGGACTGATTCAGACCCCTGTAGCTATTATGGTGCTGGCACCTCAACCCCTGGTTACAGCCATTGCTTCCGTTAAGATCCCCTCCTTCAGCGGTACATTGTTCGCGGCCATTCAATACCTTAAAAAGGTAAGGCTCAACGCAGCCCTTACCACGGCCATGTGTACTGTTGCATTTTTCGCATCTTTTGCCGGGTCACAGCTTCTTTCGGTGGTGAGCAATGATTTTATGAAACCTGTTTTGCTGGTGGTGCTGATCCTGGTTGCCATTTATACTTATACTAAAAAGGATTTTGGACAACACCAGGTTAAGGAACACAGCAGGCAGCAACGCCTTTATTTTGGTATAGCCATCGCCCTGGTGATCGGCTTTTATGATGGCTTTATTGGACCGGGAGCCGGCAGTTTTTTGATCCTGGCCTGCATATCCATTCTAGGCTTTGACTTTTTACATGCTTCTGCCCAGGCAAAACTGGTCAACCTCGCTACTAACCTCGGCTCCATTGTTCTCTTCAGCATCAAGGGCAATATCATCTGGGGAGTTGCCCTGCCCATGGCTGCATGTAATGCACTTGGTGGCATACTGGGTGCAAGAATGGCTATTGCCCGGGGCAACAAATTCATCAGGCTGTTCTTCCTGGGAATTGTATTGCTCACTTTACTGCGTTTTGCCTGGGAAATAATGGCATAAAAAAGCCCGGTAGGGACCGGGCCTTCTCATGTGCATCTCAATATATAAATCTGGTGAGATCAGTTATTGGGACCTGCTCTTCTTCCATGTTTGAAGATGGTCAACGTTGTATCTTTTTCTTTCACCTGGCTGAAGGTATAGCCCTTGCTTTTAAATTGCTGCACTAGGTTAATGATCAAAGGCTGAATTTTCTTAGGAGGATTCATAGGGATTGATTGGTTGTTGAAAATTACGTCCCGATTTCCACAAAAGCGAACAATCCCCTATAAATTGACCCGGAACAACTATGGCATGAAATTTTAAGAGATTACAACAGACTACTATTAAAAATTATAAACAAAGCCTCCCTTGCTCCCAGAGACCGGGGGCTTTTGTTTTTAGCTTCAAGCTGCGAGCTTCAAGCTGCAAGACCTTCAATATCAAAGTTGATCATGTGATAGGAATGGAATTCCCAAACCATCAGAAACCACAGTGATTATTAATGGATTAGTTTGCGCTTCGGGTTCTCACTTGTAGCTTGTAGCTTGCAGCTAGCAACTTCAAAATGCCCTCACGATACTATCCGCTCTCATCCAGTTGTTTCTTACCTGCTCCAATCCCCTGTTCACCAGGTAGTTACGCACATAGGTATGATTGCCGTTATTGATCTCGTTACGGTATAGTTCCATCATAACCTGGTGCGTTCTGACCCGGCTCTTCATGAAAGCTGTATCAAAATCAAATCCTGTCAGGTTACGTGTATGTTCATCCGCCCGGAGAGAAACAGAAGCGGTATCCCTCAAATCATAACCTACGCGGGAAATAACCTCCATCACGTCCTGCCGGGCTGCCGTGTACTGCTCTATTGCTTCAGTGGCAAACATCCTTACTGCAGGATGCTGACTCCGGCTAAGGGCCAACTGGCTTTCGCGTATTTCAATCTGGTGTGACTGGATCAGGCTGGAGATAAATAGCCTGTCCTCTTTATTCAGCGCATTTGGATCATCATTTCTTTTAGAGCAGGAAAATAAAAGAACGATCATAACCACGGGTAACACTTTCCTCATTCGCTTCCAATTTTAGGGTGATACATTATTAACGCAAATGCCATGCAATTTTTGGCCGTGCTACAGTCGGGCATATTTTTTACATTTAATAAAATAAAAATTATGCGCTGGCAAGGAAGACAGGGAAGTTCAAATGTGGATGACCGCAGAGGTATTAGTGGTGGAGGTATTGCTATTGGCGGTGGTATCCTGGGCATTATTGCCCTTGTGGTTAATTTTTTACTGAGCGATGGAGATGTATCACAACTGCCGCTGCCGGGCCAGAACCAGCAACTGACGGAAGCCCAGCAGGCGGAACAGGATTCCCAGGCACGTTTTGTTGGAGTGGTGTTGAAGGATACCGAAGATGTGTGGAATGATATCTTTTCCAAAATGGGACGTGATTACCAGGAACCCAGGCTTGAATTATTTTCCGGCGCCACACAATCCGCCTGTGGTAATGCGAGTTCGGCCACTGGTCCTTTCTATTGTCCCGCAGACCAGGATGTATATATTGATCTTAGTTTTTACAATGAACTACAGGAGAAGTTTGGTGCCCCCGGCGATTTTGCCATGGCCTATGTGATCGCCCATGAAGTGGGTCATCATATCCAGAAACTGCTGGGCACTTCAGATAAAATGGCAAGGCTCCGCCAGCAGGTAAGCAAAGAGGAATACAACCGCTATTCGGTAATGCTGGAACTGCAGGCTGATTTCTACGCAGGAGTTTGGGCGCATTACATGCAGGGCAAGGGTGTATTGGAAAGTGGTGATATAGAAGAAGCACTGGGTGCCGCCAATGCCATTGGAGATGACCGTCTCCAGAAGCAGGCGCAGGGTTATGTAGTGCCCGAATCCTTTACACATGGCACATCAGCGCAAAGAATGTACTGGTTCAAAAAAGGTTTCCAGACCGGTGATATCAGCCAGGGGGATACTTTCTCTGCCCCGGACCTTTAGGCCAAAAGCCAATAGCTTAGGTCATTTAGCCTTTAGCCTTCCCTTATCTTTGCCGCATGCAGGAATTGTTAGCGCAAATAGAGCAGTACCGCAATGAAATAGATGCTTATGAAATCGGGAATCCCCAGCAGCTTGAGGCGTTCCGGATCAGGTTTTTAGGTACCAAAGGCATTACCAAAACGCTCTTTGGTGAAATGAGAAATGTTCCGAATGAAAAGAAAAAAGAATTCGGGCAGGTGCTTAACGATTTCAAACTGCTGGCCGAAACAAAATTCGAAAAGGCACGCGAGCTTACTGCTTCTGCTGAAATCACCAATGAATCTGCTGATCTTTCCCTGCCAGGCACCCCGGTAGAAATTGGATCCAGGCATCCCATTACCCTGGTTCGAAACCGGATCGTTTCCATATTCCAGCGGCTAGGATTTTCAGTGGCAGACGGACCGGAGATCGAAGATGATTTTCACAATTTCACCGCGCTCAACCTGCCCGAGAATCATCCTGCCCGCGATATGCAGGACACTTTCTATGTGCACCAGCCATCGGATGGCGGTGTAGACTGGCTGCTGCGCACGCATACCAGTAATGTGCAGATACGTGAAATGAAAAAAGGAAATCTTCCCATCCGCATCATCTGCCCCGGCCGCGTGTACCGCAATGAAACCATCAGTGCCCGCTCCCACATGTTCTTTCACCAGGTAGAGGGTTTGTATATAGATGAAAATGTAAGTTTCGCCGACCTGAAACAGACCCTTTATTTTTTCGTGCAGGAAATGTTTGGCAGGGATGTGAAAGTACGGTTCCGCCCTTCTTATTTTCCCTTTACGGAGCCAAGCGCGGAAATGGATATCAGTTGTTTCATCTGCGGTGGCAAGGGCTGCCGGATCTGCAAACATACCGGCTGGGTAGAAATTCTGGGTTGCGGAATGGTTCACCCGAAAGTGCTGGAGAACTGCGGCATAGATCCTGAAAAATACACAGGCTATGCTTTTGGTATGGGTATAGAAAGACCCGCCCTTCTATTGTATGATGTGAATGATATCAGGCTGTTCAGTGAAAATGATGTGCGTTTTCTAAAACAGTTTGGAAGTGCGTTTTAAAAAAACTATTGGCTGATGGCCTCAGACAAATACACATGCAGGTAAAATGCACAGATAAAAAAACATTCGAGCTTGCTTCGGGTGAAAAGGCCCTGGGCGTATTAACCTATAAGAATACCATCTCTCTCAAGGCAGACCTGGATATCACGGGTTCAGGCAAATATGAAATAAGACCCCAGGGAATTTTTGGGACAAGCATCAACGTTACAAAAAATGGTTCGGAAACCGCTGTTCTGAAAATGAACTGGAAGGGCCAGGTGGTTTTGAATTTCCAGTATGGTTCCGAATACATACTCAAGTCAAAAGGATTTTTTCAGAATGTATACGTGCTCGAGAATGATATGGGTGAAAAACTATTGCAGTTCGAACCAAAATTCAATTGGAGCAAGTCTACTTACAGCTATACCATTTCCTACGATAAGGAACCCAGGGATATACTGCTGGTGATGCTGGCTTTGTATGCCGCTAATTATTTTATTGCAACAATGACAGGCAATATTTCCGGGGAAGGATAATAGCCAATGGCCAATGGCTAATAGCCAAAAGCTCTTCTCTCACCCCAGTTCCGACTGGCTCGGAGCCTTTGGAAATTCTGACTGGTCACCAGGATTTTCCAGGTCAAGCTGCGGCGCGTTGGGTGGTACACGGTCCCTGTTTTCTTGTTCTTTAAAGAGTCGGTAGCCGAGAAAGGCAGCTAAAACAAAACAAACTACCGACAGCCAGTACCAGGGCGTAAAAGATGCTGTCACATCCACCTTCTGGTTGAACATTGTTTCTTCTTTTGATTTTGGCTGGCCATCTATATCCGACTGCAGTTGCACCATCACGAACAATAGGGCGAGGGCGGCGAGTATACCTATAGCGGCTGTGATCTTACCATGATCCTTCTTCACAAAACTGATAACCAGTCCGCCTACACCCAGCAATAATGCGATCAGCGCACCGGCATACGTTTTACCATCCTGCTTTTCGGTTTTCCTGGTGGTTGTTAACTGTTCATTTTCTGAATCTAACATGTTCTCCATTGATTTTGCCTGCCCGGTTGTTTTATAATCCATACCGAGCGCAAGGCCCAAACCTGTATTGGTAGCGAACTCCTGGCCATTGCACCTGATCTCTACAAAGGGAAGCAGGAAAAGCAGGATCGCCACAGCAAAACTGATGCTGCTCAAACGGCCTGAAGGAAAACCTGAACGGGAAGCAGAAACATGTTCCATCTTTGATTTCTTTATGTTAAGGTAATATCATTTAGTAAGCCAATTATCTTTACAGGAATTTTTTATTATGAAGACCATCTGTATTTGCGGGGCAGGAACCATGGGAAGCGGCATTGCGCAGGTGGTGGCCGCCAGTGGATTTACAACCATACTGTATGATGTAAATGAAGACATGGTGAATAATGCTTCAGTAAAGATCAGCTCTGATCTTCAGAGGCTTGTTGACAAACAAAAACTGCTGCCCGCTCAAAAAGAAAAAACATTCAGCCTGTTGAAGTTTACCAGCAGGATTGAAGACTGTAAAGCGGACCTGGTGATAGAGGCTATCATAGAAAGAGAAGATATCAAAGTTCAGTTGTTCAACCAGCTCGCCCGCATCAATGATGCACAGGCGATCTTTGCTTCCAATACCTCATCCCTCTCCATTTCCTCGATAGCTGCAAACATCAGCATGCCGGAACGTTTTGCAGGCATCCATTTTTTTAACCCGGCTCCCCTCATGAAACTTGTGGAAGTTGTGAAAGGCAAACATACCAGTGATGAGGTGATGGAAAAGCTGGTGTTGCTGACAAAAAAACTGGGAAAGACACCCGTGGTTTGCAGGGATGCACCAGGTTTTATCGTGAACCGTGTGGCCAGGCCCTATTATATTGAATCCCTGAGACTGGCAGAGGAAGGGGTTGCCGATTTTGAAACCATTGACAGGCTGATGGAAAGCAAAGGATTTAAAATGGGGCCATTCAGGCTGATGGACCTCATTGGCAATGATGTAAACTACGCAGTGAGCTGTTCGGTTTATGAACAACTGGGAAAACCGGAAAGGCTCAGGCCCTCTTTCATACAGCAGGAAAAAGTAGAACAGGGATCTTTAGGAAAAAAAACCGCAAAGGGTTATTACAGTTATTGATCCATCTAATAAATAATTTCAACAAAAGATGATTCTTGTAACAGGCGGTACCGGTTTCCTGGGATCTTACCTTATCAAAAACCTCGTTGAGAAAGGTTTACCGGTGCGTGCCCTTCAACGCACAGATAATTTTCCTTTTTACATTCCGCGCAGCATTTACGACAAAGTTGAATGGATCAAAGCTGATGTGCTTGACCTTGTTTCTCTTGATGATGCCATGAAAAACGTGGATAGCATCATTCATACTGCCGCCATTGTTTCCTTTTCCAAAGACAGGAGAAAGGAAATGTACCAGGTGAACGTTGAAGGAACGGAGAACGTGGTAAATATGGCGCTGGAAAATAATGTGAAGCGGCTGGTTCATATCAGTTCCATTGCGGCCCTGGGAAGAACCACCAAACCGGAAGTGGTAACCGAAGAAAAAAAATGGGAAGCCAATCCAAACAATACCCATTATGCCATTTCAAAACACCATGCGGAAATACATGCATGGAGAGGATTCGCGGAAGGGCTGGACGGAGTGGTTCTTAATCCAAGCACTATTCTCGGTTATGGCGACTGGCACCAGTCGAGTTGTGCGGTTTTCAAAAATGCTTACCGCTCCTTTCCCTGGTATACCGATGGAGTGAATGGTTTTGTGGGTGTAGAAGATGTTGCGGAAGCGGCGGCACAGGCCCTGGCTTCCGGTATCAATCATAAAAGATTTATTGTGAATGCTGATAACTGGGCTTTCCGGAAATTGTTTGATACCATGGCAGATCATTTTAACAAACCCCGTCCAAATAAAAAGGCCACACGTACCATGGGCTCCATAGCCTGGAGAGTTGAAAAACTGAAGTCCATGCTCACAGGCAGCAAGCCCTTACTCACAAGAGAAACCTCAAAAGTTGCCCATAGCAAAACTTCCTTTGCTAACCAGGCACTTTTACTTGCCTTCCCGGGATTTTCCTATACTCCGCTTGAAACAGTTATTAAAAACTCTTGTGAAAAATACCTTGAGGCTGTTGAAAAGGGCATTCTTACTCCCTAAACCTTTTATCTTAGAGGGGTCATTAAAAATCCAAGGATGAAAAAACCGATTCTTCTTTCCTGTTTCTGCCTTTTATCCATTCTTACCTTCGCACAGTTTTCCATCAGCGGGAAAGTAGTAGATGCCGAATCAAAAGAAAAATTACAGGGAGCCTCTGTATTCGCGCAAAATACAACCAAGGGAACCACCACCGATTCGGCAGGCGCATTTTATCTCTATCTTGACAAAGGCGGTTATGAACTGATTGTATCATTCACCGGTTATGAAAGCCAGACCATTGTAGTGGAGGGAGAGAAAAAGGAATTCATCATTGAACTCAAAAAAGCAGACAACAGCATGAGCGAGGTGGTGATCAAAAGCAGCTTTGAGGTTGCGGACGGGTGGGAAAGATATGGCAGCTTTTTCCTGCAACGGTTTATAGGATCCACTCCTTTTGCCGACAGTTGCTTCCTAGAAAATCCCGAAGCTTTGAAATTCCTTTATTATAAAAGAAATGACCGCCTGAAGATCCTTGCTTCCGAACCATTGAGGATCACCAATTATTCCCTGGGTTATGAACTCCGCTATGAACTGGATTCATTTGTTCATTTTTTCAAGACCGATATGTACTCCTACCGGGGACAGTGCCTTTATACCGAGATCGACACAACCTATGAACAGATACAGGTGTGGAAGGCTAACCGCGCCGAAGCCTATGCAGGATCCAAATTGCATTTCCTGAGGTCTTATTATGACAGCACCCTCAAACAGGAAGGTTTTACAGTGGATGTGGTTACCAGCCCGGGCAGCACGAAATTTGCGCGGCTTCGCAACCCGTATGACAGCATTTATTATTTTTTTGATGACAGCACTTCCAATGCTTTTTTATATTTCCCGGTAACGGCCAGCATCACTTATGAACGAAAAGCGCCGGAACAGTCATACCTCAAACAATATAAACTGCCGCTTAATGTAAAGATGCAGATCTCCTATATAAACCTGGCGGAGGAGATCCTCATCAAACCCAATGGATATTTTTTCCCGCAAAGCAGTTGGGTGAGCCAGGGTTACTGGAGCTGGAAGAACCTGGCCGACCAGTTGCCCTACGATTACGAACGCGACCGGTGATCAGGCAGCAAGATTGACCACAATGAAAAGGACGATAATAAAGAAGATGACCCTGACAAGGCTTTTGATGGAGTGTTCGCTGAACAGTTGGTTGAACATAGGTTGATATTGGGATGCAAATGTCTGCTCCCGCTTAAAACCTCGTTGAGTATCTTAGACCAACAGGCCTGATTTGTCGGCTAACCCCTTTTATTTTCCCCTGACACGCTCCCATAGTTCAGGGATTCTTTTGATCCAGACCAGTTCCTTTTTTTTGCTCATCGCATCTTCTGCAGGAGAGCCAAAATATTTTTTACCTCCATCGATACTTGCGGGAACACCACTCTGGGCATAGACCTCCGCGGCCTTTCCTACCGTCAGCGTTTTGCTTACCCCCACCTGGCCCCACAGGATCACTTCATCTTCAATGGTAGTAGCCCCGGCAATGCCGACCTGCGCGGCAAAAAGACAATTTTTTCCAACAGTTGTATCATGACCGATATGAACCAGGTTGTCGATTTTGGTTCCAGCACCGATCACGGTATCTCCGGTCACGCCCCGGTCGATGGTGCAGTTGGCACCGATCTCCACGTGATCTTCTATCACCACCCTTCCGCAACTGAGCATTTTTTTATAATGAATTTCCCTGCTGGTTTTTTTATTATAGTAGAACGCATCACTTCCGATAATGGTGCCGGGCTGAATAATTACATGGTCTCCGATCACACAATGATCCATGATCACAACATTGGGATGGATGATGCAGTTTGAACCAATGCGCACTTTGTTGCCCACGAAAGCTCCAGGCATAATGACCGTCTGTTCTCCTATCACAGCCGATTCACTCAGGGGTTTATGGGAAGGAACGAAGGGGCGGAAGGTTTCCACTATCCGCAGGTAGGCTTCAAAAGGTTCTTCCACCAGCAGCAGGGTTTTATCTTCGGGGTAATCAGTTTCCCTGTTGATGATGATAAAGCTCGCGGCCGAGTTGATACATTTTTTTATAGTACTT
>CAYWSQ010000031.1:0-10693 GCA_964460925.1 uncultured Flavisolibacter sp.
GTTGCGGATACTTTCCGGGAGCACATCAATGCCTATACCCAGTTTCACATTGGGTTTGGGCACCTGGAAGAGGTTGTGTTCATTTACCCGGCAGTACCAGTCTCCACCCAGCCTGGCCACCAGTTCAATCTTACGCTGGTCGATCTTTTTATTTTCATCAAGAAGCGCATCATTGATATGCATTACCAGTACCTCGCAAATCACGAGTTGCCCCGCCCCCCCTTGGTCCCCCAGCGATTTTACTTCCATAACCCTGCATTCCAGCTTCACCTGGCTTTCCTTTACCATTGGAGGTTTTACCATACTTGCCGCTTCCTTGGTAAAGCCTGCCTTGATAAATTCATCAGTGCCCCTGGGATATTCGCAGCTTGCAAGAGAGGCCTGCTGCACCATATTATAGGTTACGATATTGATCACAACTTCAGGAACTTCCAGCACATGCTGCAGGGTATGTTTGGTGGTATTATCTCTTACCCTTCGGGCCGGGGAAAAGATCACCACAGGTGGATTGGAAGAGAACATATTGAAAAAACTGAAAGGGCTCAGGTTCACCTGTCCATCCTTCCCGATGGTGGAAGCAAAGCAGATAGGTCGCGGGGCAATAACATGCTGAAGATAATACTGCCGTTCAACGGTGGTCAATGATTTCAGGTCCAATACCATAGCTGCAAATTGCAAAAAACAATCGACAATCGCCCCTGTTGCCTTTTATACAACAGGTTCGCCGTTGGTAAATATTTAAGGGGTTGAGGTAACACCAGAAAGGGTAGATTCGTTATACGAAGTCTTTCGTTATCATTCATCTTTAAACCAACCAATCATGAGACAAGTATGTATTACCCTACTTTTTATTACCAGCCTGGCCATGGCATCGCAGGCACAAAAACAAAAAACCCTTGAAGGCAATGGTAAGATCGTTACCCGTGATGTTGCGGTCAGTTCGTTTGACGTGCTGAAAGCCAGCGGTGTTTATGAATTACGTTTATTGCAGGGCAACACTGAATCTGTTAAGATCGAAGCCGACGAGAACCTGCAGGAATATTTCAATGTAAAAAATGAAGGCAGCAAGCTGGTGATAGATATGGAGAAGCTCAAAAATGTGAACCTGAAGATGAAGCACAAGCTTCGTGTGTATGTGAGCTTCAAAAAACTCAGGCAAATGGAACTGAACACGGTGGGTGATGTAGCCTCCGAAGAAAACCTCTCTTTTGAGAACCTTGACATGAATAACAGGAGTGTGGGTAATGTAAGCCTGAAGATGACCGCTCAGAAACTGGATCTGAATAATTCCAGCGTGGGTAATATTAGTCTTGAAGGAAAGGCCCAGGACGCAGTGGTAAAAAATAATGGTGTGGGATCGCTCAGCGCGGGAAGCTTCGTGGTGCAGACGATGAATATTGAGAATACTGGCGTGGGGAATGCGGAGGTGAATGCGGAGAAGAACCTGAAGGTGAAAGATTCTTTTTTGGGGAAAGTGAATAATAAGGGAAAGGCAGCGGTGAGGAGAATGAATAAGGTGAGGGTTTGATTGGCATTTTTACCGCCACCTATTTTTTTTAACGCAGAGAAAAAAGATATGATATTACATAGTGCATCTTAACTCCTAAAAGATAGAGAAGGGAGGAAAACCGTCTTTGACGGTTTTTTTTATTGCTCAGAGAAAAACAACCATCTATTTAGGTTTTTTTCACAGGTTTAGCCAGTGAATTTCTACTATTTAGTCGGATCAATTTTCTGAGTTTTAATTATGCCTGATGATCTGCTGCATGAATTGGGAGGAATTATTCTGGATGCTTCAATATCCGTTCACCGGGAATTAGGGCCAGGGCTTCTTGAATCCGCATATGAATTAGCGTTGATGCATGAGCTAACGTTAAGAGGCGTATTTGTTCAAAGACAAATCCCTGTACACCTATCATATAAAGGTTGTAACCTGGGTAAGTGTTATGAAATTGATCTCCTTGTAGAAAACGAAATTAATATTGAAACGAAATCGGTTTTAGAAATACATCCTACTCACATCTGGCAGGTATTAACTCATCTCAAACTCTACAACAAAAAGCTGGGCTATTTAATCAATTTTAATGTGCCACTTCTAAAACAAGGATTCAAAAGAATAGTTTATAATTTTTAAGCTCTTCTTTTCCCCCTCTAAACACCCGATTATTGGAATGGGTAAGTTTAAAAATTAACTACCCCCAAGAACTCCTTTCACCTTTCTCACTTCTCTGCGCTTACATTCATCCGGACCCTAGGATTTTTTCAACTTTAAAATACTCCATTCAGTCTCTTCCTCAACAATCGTATTCTCCAGCACCCCCAGCCCGTCAATCTCCATTTCCACTACATCACCCTGCTGCAGCCACTGCTCCTGGTAGTCAGGATTATTCAGTTTGCCGGTGCCATTCAGTTCAAGGAAACAGCCCGTGCCCACGGTACCACTGCCGATGATATCACCAGGGTAAAGATCCACACCATAAGAAGCCCTTTCGATCAGCTCCGCAAAGGTCCAGTCCATATCACCCAAATTACCCGCACTCACCTGCACACCATTCACGCGGCAAACCATGTTGAGGTTCCAGTTCTTACCTGTATGTCCATCCTTGGCAGCGATCTCGAATTCCTCCAGTTCATCAAGTGTCACCAGCCAGGGACCCAGCGTAGTAGCGAAATCTTTTCCTTTAGCAGGACCAAGATTCAACAGCATTTCTTCCATCTGCAGCCTTCTTGCGCTGAGGTCATTCATGATCATGAGACCGCCTATGTATTCATCGGCATCTTCTGCCTTGATATTCCTTCCATGCTTACAGATCACGATGGCGGCTTCCAGTTCGAAATCCAGTTTCTCAAAATGATCGGGCATGCAGGTAACCGGGCCGGGACCCATGATGCTATGGTGATTGGTAAAATAAAAGATCGGGTACTGGTCAAACTCGGGTATCATATCCACTTTTCGATTGCGCCTGGCCGCAGCCACATGCTGGCGGAAGGCATAACCATCGCGGCATGAAGTGGGAAAAGGCACCGGTGAAAGGAGTTGCACTGATTCAACAGGGATACCTTTTGACTGGCTGATTTTTCCTTCTTCGATCATTACCAGTCCGCCCTGGGCCTGTGAAATGGACTCTTCCCAGTAATTGAGGAACATGCTCATGGTATTGGGAAGATCCGGATGGAGGTGTTCCATTTTATATAAAAATCCATCTACCAGTATGGCGAGTTGGTCATGTCCTTCGTTGAGATAAGAAACCAGTTTCATGTGGAGAGTTTGCGCAAAAATAGGGTCTTGGTTTTTGTTTTAAATTTTTGTGCACTTTGCGTACTTAGAGATCAATATTTTTTTCGCCGGGAAGGCGGGAAGGCGGTAAGTAGAGCTTGACATATGTATTGAACTACAGACTCCCGACTGTTGAATTGAAAAAGGAATAATCGTTCTCTGAACAATTTACTTACCGTCTTCCCGCCTTCCCGGCTATGCCTTTTTTACTTGGTACAATTTTCAGTTAGGCCTTGATTAATTTGATTGAAAATCTTTGCGTCTTTCTTTGTGTACTCTGCGTGCTTTGCGGTTCATATTTTTTTTGCCGGGAAAACGGGAAGGCGGTAAGTGATGGCTGCGAAATTGAATAGTACTGGAGATATCTGGTTTCAATAATGAGATTACGTTTTATAAACAATTTACTTACCGCCTACCCGCCTTCCCGGCTATGTCTTATATTTCTCAATAATCGTAAATTCATCGAATGAGAAAATTTATCTCTCTTAGTGTAGTTGCACTATTAATAGTCATTCTTGCCTTCACAAAAAAAAACAATGAACCAACAGCCTGGATAAGAATTAACCAGTTAGGTTATCAACCCACAAGCGTGAAAGTTGCCGTATGGTGTGCAAAAGAAACAAAGACAATCAAAACATTCCAACTCATCAACGCCACCACAAAAAAAATCGCATTCAGTGCATCTGCAGGCAAAGCCTTCGGCGCTTATGGCCCATTCACAGAAACCTACCGGCTCAATTTTTCCAAATTCAACCAACCGGGTAAATATTACCTGCAGGCAGGAGGAGCCAAATCACCCGTATTTGAAATCGGTAATGATGTTTATAAAGGCGCTGCTGATTTCTGCCTGCGTTATATGCGCCAGCAAAGAACAGGCTTCAATCCTTTTCTGAAAGATAGTTGCCATACACAGGATGGTTATGTACTGTACGGAGAAAAAGCAGGCATTCCTGACAGCAGCTATGTAGATGTAATGGGCGGATGGCACGATGCGAGTGATTATCTCCAGTACTCCACTACCTCGGCCAATGCCACCTATCACCTGCTGATGGCTTACCGCGATTTTCCGCAGGTATTCAGTGATGAGAAACTTGCCAATGGTCTCGATGGCAAAAATGAAAGAGCCGATGTACTGGATGAAGCCAAATGGGGACTGGACTGGCTCATGAAAATGCACCCACGCCCCGACTGGATGTTCAACCAGATCGCCGATGACCGTGACCATATTTCCATGCGCATCCCTAAAATTGATTCACAATATGGGAGAGGACACCAGAGACCTGTGTACTTCATTACTGGAGAGCAGCAACAAAGAGGGAAATTTTTAAATAATACAACAGGTACTTCTTCAACCGCTGCAAAATTTGCAAGTGCTTTTGCGTTAGGAGGCCAGATATTCCTGGAAAAAGATTTCAGGTATTCACACCAGCTCAAAATGAAAGCTCTTTCTGCGAGGGCATATTCTTTGATAAAACCCGGAGTAACACAAACAGCTTCCGTAAAAGCCCCATATATCTATGCAGAAGACAACTGGGTGGATGATATGGAACTGGCATATGTAGCTGCTTACAATTTGTGGAATGATCCCGGTAAAACATGGGTTGGCGATCTGCTTGCATTGAACGTTAGCCTGGATTCTTCGTATTATATGGCACGCAAAGAACCCATTACACCCTGGCTTGGCTCCGATACCACTAACCACTACCAATGGTATCCCTTCATCAACCTCGGTCATTATGAACTGGCCAAACAATTGAAGGATAAAAGAAGGGATACTGTAATCGGTTTTTATAAAGAAGGTATCACCCGTGTCTGGAACAAAGCAAAGAACAATGCTTTCTACCGTGGCGTTCCTTTTATCTGGTGCAGCAACAACCTCACCACATCATTTGCCATCCAGTGTTACTGGTACAAAGAACTCACCGGTGACAAGCAATTTGATGAATTGGAACAGGCCAATCTCGACTGGCTCTTTGGCTGCAATCCCTGGGGCACCAGCATGGTCTATGGTTTACCTGCTCATGGTGATACACCGGTTGATCCCCATTCCGCCTTTACACACCTGGGTAATTATCCTATTGACGGCGGACTTGTCGATGGACCGGTTTATACCAGCATCTATAAAAACCTGATCGGCATCAAACTTTATAACGATGATGAATATGCGCCCTTTCAAAGTGATTTGGCAGTTTATCATGATGATTATGGAGACTATAGCACCAACGAACCTACCATGGATGGAACGGCATCTCTCATTTACCTGCTGGCAGCGAAGGAGGCGGCCGGGGTAAAAAAGCCCGCGCCCTTGAAAAGGGCTTCACAATAAACAGGGGTGGTATCATCCGCGCCGATTCAAACAAAAAACAGATCGCGCTGGTTTTTACCGGTGATGAATTCGCGGAAGGAGGTGAACAGATCTATAATGCCCTTAAAGATGAAAATGTAAAAGCTTCCTTCTTTTTTACGGGCAGGTTTTACAGGAACAAGGAATTCGCCAATACGATAAAGCAACTGCGTAAAGCCGGACATTATCTTGGCGCACACAGCAATGACCATTTATTGTACTGTGACTGGAGTGACCCAAATAAACTTTTAGTCAGCAGGGATTCATTTGAAAAAGATCTTAACCAGAACTACAAGGCCATGAAAAGCTTCGGGATCAGCCGTACGGCTGCTCCCTATTTTCTGCCACCGTATGAATGGTACAACGACAGCATATCGGCTTGGACCAGGGCGCAGGGCAGGATCCTGGTCAATTATACACCAGGAACCCTCAGCCATGCCGACTATACTTTGTCTTCCGATAAAAATTACAGGACTTCGGAAACGATCTGGCAATCCATCGTGAACCGGGAAAAGCGCGGCGGGCTCAACGGTTTTATTCTTTTGATGCATATTGGTGCTGGCCCAGGGAGAAAAGATCCATTTTACCAGCAATTACCCCGTCTCCTGGAGTGGTTGAAATTGAAAGGATATGAAGTTGTAAGGGTAGATGAAATGTTAAAATAACCATTTTCCCTCCCAGGTTTCCCATAACCAGTTATAGTTGCATTCGCGCTCATCTTTGTAAATTTGCCCATAAATCCACCGTAATGAAATTCGAAAAGATTCATAATAAAGGACAGGCCAGGTTGTTTCAAAATCCTGCATTGGAATTTCTTACCAAAACACATCCACTTGTGATCTGGGGGATCTACCTGCCTGTGATCATTGGTTTTCCTTACTATGCCATTAACCAGTTTGGATACGGAGCAAGCCGTACAGGATTATTATTTATTTCAGGCATGCTCTTCTGGACCCTTTTTGAATACATCATGCACCGCTGGATCTTTCATATGGTGGCGGAAAGTGAAAGAGCTCAGAAGATCATTTACGTGATGCATGGCAACCACCATCATTTTCCCCGCGACAAGGAAAGGCTGTTTATGCCCCCGGTTCCGAGCCTCATCATATCGTCCATCATCTTTGCGCTGATGTTCCTGGTGATGGGTTCGAACGCTTATATTTTCTTCCCGGGCTTCATGCTGGGTTATCTTATGTATGGCTCGATGCATTATGCCATCCACGCCTGGAATCCTCCATTCAAATGGATGAAACCTCTTTGGAGAAACCATCACCTGCATCATTACAAGGATGAACATAAAGGTTTTGGTGTGAGCACCACCATCTGGGACCATGTATTCGGCACCATGTTCGATCTCAAGAAAGAAAAAGAAGATAAAGAGAAGGTTAAAGAATTAATGTACTGATTGGATCGGAAGCCATTGGCCAATGGCCATTGGCTAATAGCTAAAGGCTTCACTCATGGGTCAAAAAAAACTGGTTCGTTTCGCGGAGCTGGAAACTTTTTCCAATGTGCTGCAGTACCCCGAATCCTCACCGGGTACCTGGAATGCTTTCTTTGAAAATAAAAACCCGGTTGTACTGGAACTTGCCTGCGGCAAGGGTGAATATGCGCTTGGACTCGCTGAAATCTACCCTAACAAAAATTTTATAGGGGTAGACCAGAAAGGCAACCGCCTTTGGGTGGGCGCTAAAAAAGCCATTAATCATCATCTTAAAAATGTAGCCTTCCTCCGGATCCAGATCGACCGTATCACTGATTTTTTCGGAACGGAAGAAGTAGATGAGATCTGGATCACCTTTCCCGATCCACAGCTTCGTATCTCCAAATCAAAAAAAAGACTGACGCATCCCAAATTCCTGCGTTTATACTACCAGATACTGGTACCGGGAGGAAAGATCCACCTGAAAACTGACAGCCCCCATCTCTACCGTTTCACTAAAAAAGTGATCGATATGTACGGCTGTACCCTGCTTAAGGATTTCGATGACCTGTATGCCGAACCCGGCATATCCAAAGAATTGCAGATCCGCACACATTATGAAGCGCTCGACATAGCACAGAGCAAAAGAGTTCATTACCTCTGCTTTACTTTGCCCGCTCATTTGCCTTCAAAGGAAATGGATGCTACCTTACAACAATTCTTGAAAGATGAAGCAGGAATTGACTGACGATGATTATTACATGAACAACGATGGCTTTGTTGTTCTCACCGCGCAGTATCTCCTGGAGCGTGGCTATTGTTGCGGCAACGGGTGTTTGAACTGTCCCTACGATTATAAAGCAGTACCCGAACCACGGCGAACCCGTTTGCTTGAAAACAGAAAATCAAAAGAACAAAACGATGCCTCCCAAAAAAACCAGTCAGGCACCACTTAAAAGCATCCGGCCTTCGGGAAAATCAGAAGACACATTTTTTGAACTGGTGTTTGAAGTGGTAAGGCAGATCCCTAAGGGAAGGGTGACCTCCTATGGAGCAGTAGCTGCTGCATTGGGCGCAAAGATGTCGGCCCGCATGGTGGGCTGGGCCATGAACGGATCTCACCGGGTAAGACCCAAAGTGCCAGCACACCGGGTAGTGAACCGCCAGGGACTTCTTACCGGGAAAATTCATTTTGACCCGCCCGGGAAAATGCAGGAGCTGCTGGAAAATGAAGGCATTACAGTAATTGATGACCAGGTGCAGGACTTCAAACAGTTATTCTGGGATCCTGCAAAAGAACTTGAAATCAATTGATGGCCTTCTTCCGTTACATCATAATTTTATTCATCCTCACTTCCTGTAATGAACCCATGCAAACAACACATGTGATCAGGCTGAAACCCGGGCAGGACCTGAAAAAAGAATTGCAGGCCTTTGCAGAAAAAAATGAACTGGATGCCGCATGGCTGGTGAGTTGTGCAGGTAGCCTCACCCGCTACCACATCCGTTTTGCCAACCAGCCTGAAGGTGCAGGTGCTGAGGGTCATTTTGAGATCGTAAGTCTTACTGGCACAGTTTCACGTAATGGCTCTCATATCCATATCAGTGTTAGCGACAGCACCGGTAAAACAACAGGAGGTCACCTGCTGGACGGGAACATCATTTACACTACGGCTGAAATCGTGATTGGCTCCAGCGATGAAATGATATTTACCCGTGAAAAAGATGGATCAACTCCATGGGATGAACTGGTCATCCGCAAAAAATGACAAACGGTGCAACGGAATTCCATTGTTCTATGTCAAATCCACATGATCCGGAAATTTATTTTTGTCTTTTTTATATCCACATTATTTATCTCCTGCGATAAGGAGGAAGCCGTAAAGTGCGAGAACCTCGCTGAAGCGCTGGCCACCAATAACCAGGAAGCTGCAAAAGAATTTTTCAACCAATGGATCGCGGAACTATCCAGTACAAATTACAATGAGGTTAACCTTATCCAACTGGCCAATAACATCAATAAGGACTGCAGCATTACCGCCGCCATTCATTGCTTCAATTGTATAATGACGTTTCCCGAACAATCCGAGATCAGTCTCAGTTTCCAGTACAACGGAAACAGCTTCACCAGGTATGCCGATTTCAGCAGGTCAGCGGAAAATAAGATCATCTACATTGATTTTCACGAATAGAACTTTACTCTTTGTGATTCCTGAAATTGGCGCTAACTTATCTGCAAATCATATTCATGCGCGCCTGTTTTATACTATTAATGATGGCGTTTGGATCCTGTGCCTTTTCACAGGAACCATTCAGGCTTCATATCAGTTTTACTAAACACCCGGGAGATTCAGTAAAACTTGTTTACAATAAAAAAGTAGTTACGGTCGCTACGCAGGGCAACGAAGCTGTTATTGAAGGTGAAACCACAGGACCTGGCCAGGCCTCCCTACAAATTTCCCGGAGTAACTGCCTGCTCGCTTTTTACCTTGAACCCGGGGATATCGAGATCAGGGCCGAGGTGTTTACAATTGATGAAGGGAAGATCTGCATCAGGAAAAAAGAGGTGAAAGGCAGCCATACGGAAGCGCTGATGAAAAAGTTCAATGATGATGTTCAAAAGACCAGGAGAAAATATGAGCCCGCCTTCGCTTCGAAGAAAATAAAAGAGATGGCGATTGATATCATCAAAAAAAATCCTTCAAAATCCTTCTCTACTGACATAGTGATGAGTCTTCACAGGGAACTCGGAAATGAGTGGGCACTTGAAGCGCTTGAGCTGATTGATGATGAAGTGAAGGGCAATGCGGTGAGTTACGTGAACAAGGCCATGCTGAGTTCAGCATTGCTTCAAAAAGGAAACATTCTAGATTTCACCCAGCCCTCTACAGAAGATTCTTTTACCCTCTCCGGTTTAAGAGGGAAATACGTATTGCTTGATTTTTGGGCTTCATGGTGTATGCCTTGCCGGAAAGAAAATCCCGGTCTCGTAAAACTTTATGAGAAATACCATGACCTTGGATTTGAAATCGTTGGCATATCACTCGATACGGACGATGAAAAATGGAGAGAGGCCATTGAGAAAGACGGTTTACCATGGATCCATGTATCTGATCTGAAGGGCTGGCAGAACAATGTATCATCCACACTGGGCATTAATGCAATCCCTTCTTCCATATTGCTTGACAGGGAAGGAAGAATTATTGATTATGGTTTAAGGGGTGATGAACTTAAGCGGGCCGTGGAGAGATTATTCAATAATAAGGACTGATCATGAGGTAAACCAATGGCCCGCTGACAGCCACATAAAACCACATGGGCCAGGTTTTTTTGGCAATCTTCCGGTGCTCCGAGTTTTCACGGATCAAAGCGCGGTAAGCTGTAAATAAAATAAATGGTAGTGAAATACCCGCGAGAATGATGTGCGTTCCCAAAAGCACATAATACACATACCTCGTACTTCCCGCTGCCGCTTTTTCAGCCGCATCCACCACACCATTATGATCTGTATCACCATAGTATGTTGGTCCGCCAAAAACCTGGTGAGTAATGTAGGTAAGCAGGAAAATAACGGAAAGTCCCATGGCCACGAACATGATCCTGCGGTGCAGGATGAGTTTGCGTGAGCGCGCTGCGATCAGCCCTGCCA
>CAYWSQ010000031.1:10703-21638 GCA_964460925.1 uncultured Flavisolibacter sp.
AGCAGTACAGCAACGATACTGTTGATCACTGCGTTTACAAGCCCGAGCAAATGCGGATCAAAGCCCAGGTCCACATCCAGCGTTACTCTTTCCAGGCCGGTAACGGCAAGAAATATAAAAACGGAGAAGCTGTAAATGATGATCCTTGCTTTACGGTCGTTCTTCTTCAGCCAGATGGTCATGCCGTGCTTTTTTCCTTTTTTAAAAAGTACATCAACACGATGATCCCTACTGCGACTATTGAAAAAACAACAGCAATCAGTTCAAGTTTTCCTGCCAGCACCGATTTTTTTGAGGGATCTTTTTCTACGGAAAGCAGGATGATATCCTCTGCAAGTTTTTTCAGATCGGTTGTATCAAGCCCATTATATAGGTCTATGTTGCCATGCTGGTCTTTCCTTGCCCTTACCACCCTGTTCTTGTCGATCAGTACAAACTGCTGCGGGTGTATGAAACCGGTATCAACGGCATCTTCTGAAATACCCAGGCTCATACCCTTGAGCGCCAGGTCATAGATCTCTTTTTTATTGCCGGTGAGCAGCCACCAGTTCCGCGGGTTGATCTGATAGCGGTCAGCGAATTTTTTAAGTGTTGCCACGCTGTCACGTTCAGGGTCAACCGTAAAAGAGATAAAATGAACATATTCTGCTTCGCGGTTGCCAACTTTTGCATTGCTCCTGATGGCTTCCTGCAGCTTTTTCATGTTTTGGGTCATGGCAGGACAGATGCTCGGGCAGGTGGTAAAGAAAAAATCAGCAACCACGATCTTTCCTTCCAGGTCCTTCCATGAAACCTGCTGGCCAAGGTGATTGGTCAGATTAAAATCAGGCACTTGTTTCCAGACTGTATCTGTTTTTTGTTTGCCGCCTGAAACCGTTGTGACTACCGAATCAACAAACAATTTATGGGGCATCACTACGGTAGGCACCAAGCGCATGATAAAATAGGCCAGTAGTGAAATCCCAACTGCTATAAAAACTCCTATGGCGGCTTTTTTGTTCATGATTTGTTTGATGGTGGTGAAAGGGAAACGATGAATGGTGAATGGTGAATGACCTAAGGTCAAACATTCTTAATCGGATCAGGAATGAAGATCATATTTTAATGAATGTTGGACATTCACCATTCACCCCCCTAAAACACCATCGCCTGCAAAATTATGCAGGCGATGGATAAAGATTGTCATATTAACAACAATTAATCAAGCTTATGTACGCTGGTATCCGCGGAATGAGTTTTACTGCGGTCCATGGTCTTTTCTTTTTTATAGGTATCGTAGCGGTTCCGGTTGTTGCGGAAGGCACTGCCATCCCAGAGGAAGGCGCCGATGAACCATACAAACAATAAAAGCGGCACCACAATGGTCATGATCATGTTCCTGATCTCGTCGCCCAGGTGCATGAATACCGACACGATGTAATAAGCCTTGGCAAGGGTGAGGATGCATACCATGCCCTTGAACATGAGTATCAGGAGCTCACTGGGATTTTCACCCTTATGAATATTATAGATTGCGAGACCGATCAACAACTCCACCACCGTGATAACGGATAACAGGATCGTGGTCTTGCGCACTCTCTTTTTGAAAACGGTATCATCAATATGGTGATGAAAGCTGACTTCCGTAGATGTATCTTGATGCTGCATAATTCCCCGGTAATTTTAGATTAGATAAAAACATAAGAACACGAATACCCAAACAAGGTCTACGAAGTGCCAGTACAAACCTGACTTTTCTATCATGAGATAATGTCCCCTGTTCTCAAAAACATTCTTCTGTGTCATAACCAGCATCACGATATTGATGATGACACCGGAAAATACGTGGAAGCCATGGAAGCCGGTGATGCCATAGAAGAAACCTCCGAATGCCACAGGCCCTGTTTCCCTCACGTGAAGGTCGGCCAGTTTGATGCTGTTGCGGAGCTGGTCGTCAGACAAAGCCGATAACTGCTCGTGCGAAAGATCATGGTTTGACATGGCTGCCAGTTTCACCAATGCGTCGTGCGGTGTATTCTGCAGCGCGGTGGTGGCCACATTCATGTCAACCAGTTGACCCCATGGATTGATCCTGGTAGTCTGGCCGATCACATCAAGCTGGTTGCCAGCAAGCACTGCGTGCTCACCGGTAATGAGGTGATGCCATTCCCATGCCTGGCAGCCAAGGAACGCCAGACCGCCAATGATAGTCCAGATCAGCCATTTGATCACACCTTTCTTATCCTGCTTATGACCTGCATGCACAGCCAGCACCATGGTAACGGAACTGATGATGAGAATGAAGGTCATTACACTGACGAAAGCAAGTGGAAGGTTGGCATGTCCCGCGCCGGGAAAGGCATTGAACACCACGTTAGGATCAGGCCAGAAATTTTCGGAGAAACGGATGGTACCATAGGAGATCAGGAATGCACCAAAAGTGAATGCATCACTCATCAGGAAGTACCACATCATCAGTTTTCCATACTCCAGGTTGAACGGGCTCTTACCTCCGTTCCACCAGTTCGTTTTTGTTGCCGTAGCATGTGCCATATTCTATACAAGTTTCATTTATGCTTAGCTTACGCCGCTTCTTTTACGGCTATCCGCTTATCCTAACCAAATAAAAAAGATCAATAGGTAGATCCACAATACATCTACAAAATGCCAGTAAGTGCTCATCACTTCAATAGGTGTGGCATTATAGCTTCTCACCTTGCTGAAGTACTGTTGTACTGCGATCACTGCCAGGGCAACAAGCCCACCAAGTACATGCAGCGCGTGAAGTCCGAAGATGATGTACAGGAACTGGCCTGCACCTGCACCTTCAAATTTCACTCCATGCTTCCACATATAAGTGAAACCCTGCCACTGCATGATCACAAAAGCGATCCCAAGCACCAGTGTCACCAGGAATAACAAACGGAAAGAACGCATTTCCTTTTGTTTGAAAGCGCGTAATGACATTTGTATGGTGATGCTGCTGGCCAGAATTACCGCGGTGGACCACCAGAAAACCGGTGGGGTTTTAATGCCCGTCCAGCCTGCCTGCCCGCTTTTCACAATATAGGCGCTCGTAAGGCCGGCAAACATCATGATGATGCTGGCTATCGCCACCCACAAGGCGAACTTGTGCGGATGAATTCTATTTTGTTGTTGTGTGCTCACAATCTCCATCTCTCTTATTTTTTGCCAATGGCCAACGGCCACCAGCTATTAACTTATCTTATCAGCCAGCAGTGCCAGCAATACAACCGGCAGGTAGATATAACTTCCGAACATCACCTTTCTGGCCGCTTTTGCATCCATCTGCCTGTAAAGCCTGATGCATTGCCAGACCAGGAAGATGTTTGCCAGCATGATCACTACCAGGCTGTAAAAGCCGGTAAGCCCGATCATATAAGGCACCAGCGTAAAAGGGATCAGCAGCATGGCATACACAATGGTTTGCAAAGCTGTGAATTTTGTAGGCCCTTTATCGGCCGGCAAAAGCTTGAAGCCCGCACGGGAATAATCGCCATGCGCAATCCAGGCTATAGCCCAGAAATGTGGAAACTGCCAGAGGAACTGGATCCCAAAAAGGGCCCATCCTCCGTAATCTTTCCATCCATTCCCGGTTTCAAAGATCGCGTCGTTACCAGCAGCCCAGCCGATGAGGCAGGGCAGTGCACCGGGAAAAGCACCTACCAGTACAGCAATGGCATTTACTTTTTTCAACGGTGTGTATACAAAAGCATAAAGGAACAGGCTGAAGGCTCCCAGGCCAGCGCTGAGCCAGTTAAAAAAATAACCGAGGATCAGCACACCGGTAATACCGGTGATGATGGCGAAGGTCCAGGCTTCCTGTGGCTTCATTCTTCCTGAAGCAACAGGCCTGCCGGCCGTTCTTTTCATGGTAGCATCGGTATCTTTTTCAATGGCCATGTTCATGGCATTGGCACTGCCCGTTACCAGGAAGCCGCCAACAAAAAGCAGGATGATCATCAACCAGTCGTATTCTACAACGCCAGGCGCCAGCAAATAGCTGATGACGCTGGAGAACACCACCATGATATTCAACGAAGGCTTGGTTAGCTGCAGGTAATCTTTCAGCTTGCTGTTATGAACCTTGCCCGTTGAAACATCTGAATGACCCATGCTTTGCATTGTTACCGTGCATGCGACACCTTTATTTCAAAAAACTAATGCACAGTTTCACCCTGCCTGGCAGGTTCTGTCTGTGGAATATAATCTCTTCCGTCCTTGCTATAATCATATGGCCAGCGGTGAACTTCAGGGATCTCACCAGGCCAGTTGCCGTGACCGGGATTGATTGGCGTGGTCCACTCCAGTGTATTGGCATCCCATGGATTGGTTGTACGCACTTTTCTTCCTTTGAAAATACTGTAGAAGAAATTGAATACGAACATGAGGTTTACAGCGAATACAACGATCGTAACAATGGAAATGAATTTATTGAGGTCGTCAAACTGGTTGAATGAAGTCCAGTTTGAAAAATCCATATAACGGCGGGGCACACCTGCAAGACCCATATAGTGCATAGGCCAGAAAATGAGGTAGGCGCCGATGAGGGTTACCCAGAAATGGATATAACCCAGTGTATTGTTCAGGTAGCGGCCAAACATTTTGGGATACCAGTGGTATACACCGGCAAACATTCCGAAAAAGGCCGACACACCCATTACAATGTGGAAGTGGGCAATTACAAAATAAGTATCGTGAACGTGAATATCGATCGTGGAGTTACCCAGCCAGATACCGGTAAGACCTCCTGAGATGAACAGGCTCACAAAACCGATCGCGAACAGCATGGCAGGCGTGAACCTGATATTGCCGCGCCAGATGGTTGTGATCCAGTTGAACACCTTGATGGCAGATGGGATCGCGATAAGCAGTGTTAGTAGTACGAATACCGATCCAAGGAATGGATTCATACCCGAAACGAACATGTGGTGCGCCCATACCAGGAAGGCCAGGATGGTGATGGCGAACAGGGAACCCACCATGGCCATGTAACCAAAGATCGGTTTGCGTGAATTCACACTTAATATCTCCGATACCAGTCCCATCGCCGGCAGGATGATAATATATACTTCGGGGTGGCCAAGGAACCAGAACAAGTGCTGGTACAGGATGGCGCTACCTCCTTCATTCGGAAGAATTTTTCCGGCCACATAAATATCACTCAGGTAGAAGCTGGTGCCGAGGTTGCGGTCGAACAGCAGCAGGATGAAACCTGAAAGCAATACCGGGAAGGAAAGGATACCAAGAATAGCGGTAAAGAACAGCGCCCAGATAGTGAGTGGCATCCTGGTCATGCTCATACCTTTCGTACGCATGTTCAGGATGGTGGCCACATAGTTCAAACCACCAAGAAGCGTTGACACCACGAACATGGCCATACTGAAGAGCCAGAGATCCGTACCCAGTTTTGAACCTGACTGGGCATCTTTCAGCGCACTCAGTGGCGGGTACATGGTCCATCCACCACTGGCAGGACCTGTCTGGATAAACAACGAGGAAACCATGATGATGCTGGCCAGGAAGAAGAACCAGTAAGACAGCATGTTCATAAAAGGAGATGCCATGTCTCTTGCACCTACCTGCAGAGGAATCAGCAGGTTGGCAAAGGTTCCGCTAAGGCCGGCTGTCAGTACAAAGAATACCAGGATGGTACCGTGCATGGTGATCAGCGCGTAATAGAATTCTGCACTGATACGTCCACCGGGTGCCCATTTACCAAACATGTCTTCAATAAAAGGAAAAGACTGGTCGGGATACCCAAGCTGCAGGCGGAAGAGCACTGAAAAAAATGCTCCAACTATAGCCCAGATGATACCCGTGATCAGGAACTGTTTCCCGATGGTCTTGTGATCCTGGCTGAAAATATATTTGCTGATAAAGCTCTGCTTGTGATGATGATGACCGTCCCCGTTGTGATGAACATCATGCGTCACAGCTCCTTCATGCACATGTAAAGTTGAATCGTTGTTCATATAATATCTTTTACCTGTTCGGTTGAGAGTTTGAATTAGTTACTCCGGCCGTGCTGGTGCTGTCTGCAGGCTGCGCCGCAGGCGTGGTTGTACCAGGTGCTGCATTAGGTGCCGGTGCTGCCGGGGCGCCATGTGCCTTATCGTACTGCGACTGCTGTTGCGCCAGCCATACATTATATTCAGCCTGTGATTCCACTACAATGGTTCCTCTCATGGTATAGTGACCGGCACCGCACATCTGGTCGCAGGAAATTTCATAGTTGAAATTTTCACCGTACTTAGCCCTCATTTCACGTGTTGTGTATTTAGGGGTGAACCACATGGTAGTTGGAATACCCGGAACCGCATCCATCTTCAGCCTGAAATGCGCCAGACCCACGTCATGGATCACATCCTTGGCATGGATGATCAGTTTTACAGGCTTGCCCACAACCACGTGCATTTCCTGGGCTACCACTTTATCATCGCGGTTGTCGGGATCAGACCAGATCTGTCCCAGTGGATTCTGTGCGCCTTCATTGATCTCCTTGAAATATTTTTTACCCAGCTTGCCATCCTTGCCCGGGTACCTGAACTCCCATTTGAACTGGCTACCGGTAACCTCAATGATCATTGAATCCTTAGGTGCTTCACCTGTAATGCGGAACCAGTAATACAAACCAAAGCCAACCAGTACAGTCAGTACAATGGCTGGGATAACGGTCCAGATGATCTCGAGTTTATTGCTGTGAGGGAAATAATAAGGTTTGCGGTCATCTTTTTCCTGGTATTTGAATGCGAACCAGAATAAAGCAACCTGGGTGATCACGAAAACAATACCGGTGATCCAGAGCGTGATCCAGATCATATTGTCAATATCCTCTCCATGGTCAGAAGCAGATGGAGGCAGGATCTTATCCTTCAGCAGTTCATTGCAATACCAAACACCCACCAGTCCAAGTACCAGGAACACCAGTAACAGGAAGGCATTGATCCTGTTGGATTCTTTCCTGGTCTTTTCCTCGCCTCTCAAAATAGCTACGTATTCGCTGGCTTTGGCGATCTGGAAGATGATCAGAAATCCTAAAATGAGCGCTATTATAATCCAGGTAGTTGACATAAGATTTAATTCAAAAGTCAAAAGTCAAAAGTCAAAAGCGATCGTCATGGTTCTGACTTTTTACCGTTTAATTCTAAATGCTTTTTATTTAAATAATTCAAAAGACTGTAATGCCAGGTTTTGAATTTTTTATTTTTTAATTTTTACTTAAGTATGATGAATAATACTTTCTTTCAGGAACGGGTGTGTTTTCGGGATCAAAGGATGTTTGGCCAGTGACCTTGCAGTAATAAACATGATCAGACCCACGAATCCTAAACCAATTCCAAAATCAAATATCAAACTCGGTACCTGGTAAGGAGAAGCTGCCGGCATTACCATCTGGTAAAAATCCAGCCAGTGTCCAAACAGGATGAGCACAGACATCATGGTGAGTGTGCCATAATTACGTTTGGAACTACGCTTCATCAATATCAGTAAAGGTGCTAAAAAGTTAATCGCAACATTGAACCAGAAGATGGCCTTGTAAGCTCCAGGCGCATCACCGGCACCAATTCTTTTTGCGAAATAGATGGTCTCTTCAGGCATGTTGGCATACCAGATCAGCATGAACTGGGAGAACCACAGGTAAGTCCAGAAGATGGAGAACGCGAACTGGAATTTACCCAGGTCATGCAGGTGTTCCTTGTTGGTGAACTCCAGGTAACCCAGGTTCTTCAGGAAAACAACGAACAGGGTAATGAGCGCGATACCTGCCACAAAGGAAGAAGCAAAGGTGTACCAGCTATACATGGTGCTGAACCAGTGGGCATCAAGACTCATGAGCCAGAACCAGGGAATGGAAGACATCACAGTCAGTGCAAACAGCACAATATACAGGGCCGCCCATACCGTATTGTTCCAGATATATTTTTTGCCTTCTTCAACAGTTGGCTTGCGGTTATCGATGCTGCGCGACAACTGCCTCATTTTTCTTCCGAGCAGCCACCAGCCAACAATGGTGATGATGCTCCAAACTGTAAAGAAGGTTTTATTGAGAAATCCTTTTTTATGATCAAGAATGGGATCTTCCGCCACATGGTGGGAGTCGGCCCAATGGTACAAAGTATGGTTAGGTCCGTACACAAGCACCATCAGGATCACAAAAGTGATGAGGCCAATTATGGGTACGCAGGTGGAGATGGCTTCTGTAACTCTTTTGAATGAAAGCTGCCATCCACCCCATGCAAGGGTGAGCGCGCAGATGAAGAACATGGCTGCGTTCACTACCAGCAGGAAATAAACACTGTTATGCAACAAGGCTGCCCAGAACCTGGCGTCCCTGTGATTATTGTAGGCTTCTGCATCTGCCAGCCCCGAAGCTTTTAGTTCTTCTGCGCTTGGCGTGGTGCTTCTTGTAGTGATAAATAAAACGATGATCGCTATAAGTCCTACAGCCATCAGGGCCATTGCCCAGGTATTGTATCTTTTCGGAATTACAAACTGATCTCTGATAGTTGCTGCCATTACAGTCTTTTTATTTCGCTCTCAATTAATTGTTCGTTGTATCACCAGCAGCCGCGTTGGCGGGAGCTGTTCCTGTTGAATCTGCCGCAGCCGCTTTAGTGCCGCCGCTTTGCTTTGACCTGATATATTTGATTACCCACCAGCGCTGGTCAGGGCGCAATTGCGATGCATAACTTCCCATGGTGCGGATACCATGTGTGATCACGTAAAAATAATGACCATCAGAAAGAGACTGGATCGCAGGGTTCTTCAAATTGGCCGGCGCAGCCGCGTAGGCACCGTTTCCGCTGTTGTACAGCGGGCCGTTACCATCGAGGGCGCTACCGTGACAAATACCGCAGTTGATCAGGTAAAGTCTTTCTGCCTCTTTCATGGCACCGGCAGTCATTGCCAAGGTGTCAAGCGGGTTGGTAAGGCTCTTAGCCGCCACCGAATCAGCAGGTCCTATTCGCGCAGGCATCACATCACCCCTGGCAATGGAACCCGGAACCGGCTGGGCATTATAATAAATCCTTCTTTTTTTCAGTGAATCAAATTCACCCTCAACATTATTGTAACCATAGGTCTCATATGCTCTCGCATAATACATATCGGGCATATACGCGCTGCCTGGATCGTTGCCACCCGCGCCACCGCAACTCACGATGGCTGAGCAAAAGGCCACAATTCCTGCAAGTATGATGATTGTTCTTTTCATTCAGATCTCATTTAATGGCTTACTACTTCTACTGGTGTCTGGTAAGGTTTCTTATCGTTATCGTAACGCCCGATCCACCAGCCGGTTTCGCGGTACTGGGTAGTGATATCTTTTGCGCCGATATCGCCTAGAAAACGGGTCACTTCAGCTTCATTGGTTTTATCTGTGCACTCGATGGCCATTACAAACAGATCATCAGTGGATCTTGGATGAAAATGATCCTTTTTTACAAAAGGCGCCAACTGGCAGAGATAGCAAAAGGTCATCACCATGCCTACAGAAGCAAAAAGTACGGTAAGCTCAAAGGTGATGGGTATCCAGGCGGGCAGCGCGAAGAAAGGTTTACCACCAAAATTCAGCGGCCAGTCGTAAGTAAGCGCCCAGGTAATAAAACCGAGTGCCGTCATTGTTCCGGTGATACCATAGATAAAACCGGCAGTATGCAGGCTGGTATCACGAAGTCCCATTGCACTATCAAGGCCGTGGATCGGCATGGGTGTGTACACATCGTGGATCTTATATCCTGATTTGCGCACCTGCTTCACCGCTGGAAACAAAACCGCTTCATCATCAAAACAACCGACTACGAATTTTTTTACAGACATATTTTGAGCTTTTAGCTGCTAGCTACAAGCTGCTAGCAGATACCTTTCGTTCAAACAATTCTTTCAAACGCCAGCCATCAGCCAAAGGCCAATAGCCAACAGCTTCTAGTGTGCCACTTCCGCGGCGAACTTCTCCACCGGCTCCTCTTCCACCTTATCCATTTTTTCCTTATAATTTTCACCGCTCTTCTTGAGAATATGCTTGATCTCCGCGATGGCGATCACCGGCATAAACTTGGAGAAGAGGAAGTAACAGGTGAAGAACAACCCGAAGGTTCCGAGGTAAAAACCGATCTCCCAGATGGTTGGTGTATAATACACGCTCCAGGAAGATGGCAGGTAATCACGGTACAGTGAAGTAACGATGATCACAAAACGCTCGAACCACATACCAATGTTCACGATGATGGACATAAAGAAAGTAACATAAATGTTCCTTCTCATTTTCCTGAACCAGAAGATCTGTGGCGACAGTACGTTACAACCCATCATCAGCCAGTAGCTCCATCCATAAGGGCTCGACAAATCAACACGGTTATAGCGAAATGCAAACCACTCGTATTCGGAAGCACTGTACCATGACATAAACAGCTCCGTGAGGTAGGCGATACCTACAATGGAACCTGTCAGCACAATTACTTTATTCATTACCTCGATGTGCTCGATAGTGATATAATCCTCAAGCGCCAGCACTTTTCTTGTAACCAGCAACAGCGTTTGCACCATGGCGAAACCGGAGAAGATGGCACCCGCAACGAAATATGGCGGGAAGATGGTGGTGTGCCAGCCCGGGATCACTGAAGTGGCGAAGTCAAAGGATACGATCGTGTGTACCGAAAGTACCAGTGGGGTTGACAAGCCTGCGAGTACCAGCGAAAGCGCTTCATGTCTCTGCCAGTGCTTGGTGGAACCTGTCCAGCCAAAGGCTGCGACTCCGTAAAACATTTTCCTCCACTTAACTCTTGCACGGTCACGCAGTGTTGCCAGGTCAGGAATCAAACCGGAATACCAGAACAACAGGGACACGGTGAAATAAGTAGAGATCGCGAATACGTCCCAGAGAAGTGGTGAGTTGAAGTTCACCCACAAAGGACCACGCGTATTGGGATAAGG
>CAYWSQ010000032.1:0-21311 GCA_964460925.1 uncultured Flavisolibacter sp.
CTACTAAAAGCCTCTTTCTCTATCTCGAAGACGGCATACCGGTAAGAACTACCGGCATTTTCAACCATAATGCCCTGCTGGAAATGAACATGGCGGCTACTAAAAATATCGAGGTGATCAAAGGACCTTCATCCTCACTTTATGGCAGCGAAGCCATTGGCGGCGTTGTAAACTTCCTGACCATTGCACCAACCGTGAATCCCGTAATGAAATTATCGCTGCAGGGCCACCACCTGGGATATAAACGTGCAGAATGGCAAAGCAGCTTCCGTATCAACCAATGGGGTTTCGCATTGAGTGGGTATCATGCAGATAAAAAAAATGGATACCTGGAATACTCTGATTTTAATAAAACAGCCCTCACCGCCCGGGTTGATTACCGTTTCAATGCTAAAACAACTTTATCTAACAGTTTAACAGCGATCAATTATTACAGTGACATGGCAGGTAATATTGACAGCAGCATGTTCGCTTCCAAAAAATTCAGTAACCCCCAAAGCTTTACCTACCGTAAACTGAATGCACTGAGGGTACGTTCCACCCTGAACCACCAGTGGAATGAAGGCAGCAAGACCGCAGCTTCTTTTATATACCGTGATAACAAGCTGGGTCAGAACCCGGCTTACAGGATCAGGGATGATTATCGCAAAGCAGGCAATATATGGATTGGTAAAAAAGACCTGGCACATGGTGAGATCAATGAGAACGAATTCAGCAGTTTTGCCATGGTTGCACAACACAAACAGGAACTGAACTGGAAAAACACGGTCATAACAGGAGGTGTCAGCGCTGATCTCAGTCCTTCAACTTACCAGGCTGAATATATCCGTATCCGTAAAGATTCTGTCAGTAAAAAATATACAGGATATACAATTACAGACAGCACCTTAACTAACTATTCCACCGGCATCAGTAATTATGCAGCCTTTACGAATTTTGAATTTTCGCCCGCAGAAAGATGGAGGATGGTTCTTTCCCTGCGTTATGATTTATTCAGGTACCGTTACAACAATCATCTTTCACCAACTTCTTTCAGCGGGGCACCTGATACGGTTAGCAGTTTCAAGAGGCTGAGCCCAAAACTTGGTTTCACTTACCAATTGAATGCCCGCACAGGATTCTATGCCAACTACAGCCAGGGTTTTGTGCCACCCCAGCTCACTGAAATGTTTACAGGTGTGAAGGTTCCTGACCTGAAACCAGCGGTGTTCAATAACTACGAAGCAGGAGGATGGGCAGAACTCGTCAAAAGCAAATTGAGTATCGATGCCAGCATCTATTACCTGGAAGGGCGCAATGAAGTAGTGTCGATGAAACTTGATGATGGCACAACCGAAAACAGGAATGCAGGGAGAACAATCCATAAAGGAATTGAAATGGGATTGCAGTCGGCTCCTTTCAAATCAATAAGTCTCAGGTATAGCGGTGCTTACAGCAGTCATGAGTTTGTGCAGTTCATTGAAAAAGGAAACAACTACAGCGGCAATGAAATGAATGCTGCTCCGCGCTGGATCCACAACGCGGAACTATGGTTCAAACCTGGCTTTGTGAAAGGATTGAGGTTAGGGCTTGAATGGCAGCATAACGGCAGCTATTTCATGGATCCAAAGAATACAGAAAAATATAAAGGCTACCAGGTCTTTCATTTGCGATCAGGTTACAGAACAGGCGCACTTGATATCTGGTTCAGTGTAATGAACGCGGGCAATGCTTATTATGCAACACTGGCAACAAAAACCGGTTCGGGTGAAACCTACCAGCTTGCAGAGCCCAGGACCTTCCAGGCCGGTATCAGCTATGATCTTGGTCACCTGCTAAATAAAAAACCATGAAAAAATATTTCCGCAGGCATGCGTACCGCTGGCACCGCGTCACCAGCCTGATTATAGCGCTTCCGGTTTTTTTATGGACACTCAGCGGCTTTCTTCATCCCGTAATGAACAGCTTCAAACCTGAAGTGAAAAATCATTCACTTCCATTGACCCCGCTCGACAGCAGTAAGATCAGGATGAACATCAAAGAGGTGCTGGACATGCATAAGATTGACAGCATCAGGCAATTCAGGATCGTTGAAATTTATGGCAGTTTTTATTACCAGGTAGAACAAACGGGGAATAGTAAACTGCTTTACATCAGTTGCTACAACGGGCAGGAATTGGTGAATGGTGACATTCAATATGCAGGTTACCTGGGCCAGCGCTATGTATCAGAAACCAACAGCACCAGCGGGAAAGGCGAACACCATGCTGCTGCCACCACTTCACTCAAATCCATTGTGAAGAACCATGGCATGAACCCGGATAAGATCAACATCACGGACGTTCAGCAGGTCAGCAATTTTAATTCTGAGTACAAGTCATCCAATGTTCTGTTACCTGTTTACCGGGTTGATTTTAACCGTAAGGATCATTTGCGGCTTTATATCGATCCCCGGAGTGGTAAGCTGGCAACAACCATGAATGACCAGAGAGCCTGGTTCACCAGGTTTTTTGCCATCACTCATAGCTGGAGTTTTTTGAATGAGCTTGGTTTTTTCAAGCATGTGCTGATTGGTTTGATAAGCCTGTTATGCCTGCTTAGTTCTGTACTTGGATATTACGTGCATAATATTTCAAAACCTGCCAGGGTACAGCATGGAAATTCCCGGAGAATGCACCGCATACTGGGTAATGTGTTCGTGGTTACTACTCTGCTGTATGCATTCAGCGGTGGCTGGCATAGCCTGCACAAGCTGCAGCGGAAAGAAAATATCAACCAGTCAATACTACCTTCCATTTCAACCGAACTCCTAAAAACGGATCCCGGCAATTTTTTCTCATTGAAAGATACAAGCGCAAAACCTTTGGATCTTTCCGCCCACGTGATAAATGATGAAGTTATGTGGCAGCTTTCCTTTGCAAAAGAAGGCAGGATCCAAAAACAGTATCACCGCGCCGGTGATCATTCAATATTACCGGATGGTGAAAGAAAACATGCCCTTTACCTTGCAGGGCGGTATTCGGGTAAGCCTGTAAATGCAGTGAAAGAAGTAAAGCAAATCACTAAGTTCAACAACCGTTATTCCATGATGAAAAAAAGACTGCCCGTAATGGAGGTCAGGTATATGGATGGCAGTTCCTGGTTCATAGAAACTTCCACAGGCATGCTGGCAGCGGTTGCCTCACCTGGAGATGAAGCTGAAAGATTCTCATTCAGCAACCTGCACATGCACCATTACTGGGATGAGCTGCTGGGTAAAAAGAAAGGAAAGATTGTCAAAAACCTGGTGCTGATTGTAACTACCCTTGGGCTGATGCTGCTGGCCATTACAGGGCTCATGATGTACCGGGCAAAGATGAAAAAAAGAAAAACCATGGCAACAAACCAGGCATAAATCAACTGCGTATTTACCAGTATGAAGTTCCCGGTATTGATCTTTATTGCAATTCTTTTAGCTGCCTGCTCAAAGCCGGACGAGATGGAACCGCAGGTGGAGATCATCACACCGGTCAGCGCCCAGGTATTGCCGGGCAACCAGCCAATTAGCCTAAAGGTGAAATTCAAAGATGAAACAGGTTTACACATGGTACATATCATGGTGCTTGACCAGTTAAACAACGGGCACCTCATTCATTCGGAACAGCATGTTGACACCCGTGAATTCAGTATCAACACCAGTTTCATTCCCCAGCCAGGGCGCAGTTACCTGGTTGAAGCAGGCGCGGAAGACCATGCTCACAATATGGGTATGCGCCAGGTGATCGTCAGTACTCAATAAGCACTTAGGTTTGGAGGTTATCTTTGCCCCATGCGGATAGACGTGATATCAGTGTTACCCGAACTCCTGGAAAGCCCTTTATCGCACAGCATCATGAAAAGGGCGCAGAACAAAGGTTTGCTTGAAGTGCATGCGCATAACCTGCGCAACTGGGCCGTGAATGAATACGGGCAGGTGGATGATTACCAGTACGGAGGAGGCGCCGGTATGGTGATGATGTGTGAACCCCTTTCGAAAGCCATAGATGAACTGAAGGAGCAAAGAACCTATGACCAGGTGATCTATCTCACACCCGATGGAAAAACTCTTGACCAGAAGACAGCCAACAAGCTTTCTTTATGCAATAACCTGGTTATGGTTTGTGGTCATTACAAGGGTATCGATGAACGCATCAGGGAACACTATATCACCATGGAAATTTCAATTGGAGATTATGTATTGAGCGGTGGAGAACTGGCGGCTGCTGTATTAATTGATGCGATCGGGAGATTATTACCGGGTGTATTAAATGATGAAACTTCAGCGCTAACGGATTCTTTCCAGGATGGCCTGCTTTCTCCACCGGTATATACAAGGCCCGCCGATTTCAGGGGATGGAAGGTACCGGACATCCTATTGAGCGGGGATCCTAAAAAAGTGGATGAATGGAGGTATGAACAGGCTGTAGAGCGAACTAAAAGCCGCAGGCCCGATTTGCTGGACGATAATGGATAAGGGAGCGAGGAACAGGAACAGGAACAGGAACAGGAACAGAAACAGAAACAGAAACAGGAAGAGAAAGAGAAAGAGAAAGGGAATAAAAAAGCCTCCTGTGGAAACAGGACGCTTGATTAGGACATTGCTTCCTTCCGTTATGGCATAATTTCCGGAAGCATTGTAAACTTTTTGGAGAAAAAAGTGCCCCGCTAAGAATAGCAGGGCTTCACCCTTAACCATACGAAACCAAGATTTTTATCTGGAGTAGATTTAATCTACGATCTTACTCTATCAGTAGGCATGCTAAAATTACGTTTGCATTTTTACCGGTTGATTCTGTTTCGCCGAAAGGCTTAAAATTATCGGTAAATATTACTGGTGCAATTACCGTTAAAATCTTACACAATTAACTGATTTTAATCAGTATTCCCCGGGCCAGTGCCCTCATCCAGGAAGCGTTTCACTTCTTTCTTGGCAAGCGTGCATTTTTCCTGCACCAGGTTGAAATAGTAACGGTAATCCACCCCGTTGTTGCCGGTTGCGGCATGCTCCATGGCTTCAAGATGGGGATGGAGTTCGGCTGCCAGGCCTGCATATCCCACGGTGGATTTAAGACTGTGTGCAGTACGGCGAATGGCTTCATGATCACCCGCTTCTATCTGGGCGGCGAGGGCCTGCAATTCTGCCGGCACCTGCACCAGGAATTGCTCCAGGATCTCCCTTTCAAAAGCGGAATCATTGCCGGACAGTTCATGGAGATAATCAAGTTTGATGTGTTCGAACACTCCCGGGATATTCTGGGCATTGCGGGCAATGATATTATACAGGACTGTTTCCTTGATTGGTTTGGACACATAATCGTTCATACCCAGTTGCAGGCATTTTTCCTTCTCTCCCACCATGGCATGCGCTGTCATGGCAATGATGGGCACATCCATTTTGAGTTCGTTGCGAATGATGCTGGTAGCAGTGTAACCATCCATTTCAGGCATCTGGATATCCATCAATACAATAGAGAAACCGGAATGTTTCAGGATCTCCACTGCTTCTTTTCCATTATTCACGATCACATGATCCATCGACCAGCTTTTCATCAGGTGTTTCACCAGTTGCTGGTTCATCAGGTTATCTTCCGCAATGAGTACACGGATCTTTTGCAGCGGCACCTGTTCTTCCTGCACCGCCATTGCTTCGGAATAGATCTGTGCCATGTCGGGCAAGGTGTACCTGATCTCAACGGAAAAACTGGAGCCTATGCCGGGAGTACTCTCCAGTTCTATTCTTCCACGCTGGATGTCTACCAGTTGTTTTACAATGGAAAGTCCCAGCCCGGTACCACCAAACCTGCGGGTAGTGGCAGCTTCAGCCTGCTGGAAACGTTCGAATATGGCTGACTGCTTTTCAGGAGGAATACCAATGCCTGTATCCAGAACCGAAAGGCGGATGACAGCATTGCTCTCATTAAGATCAACCAGGCTTACATTCACTTTTACACTGCCTTCATTCGTGAATTTTACCGCGTTGCTGATCAGGTTCACCAGGATCTGCGTAAGCCTGATGGCATCGCCGCAAAGAATATCCGGAACTTCTTTTTCAATGTGTACGCTGAAGTCAATCTCTTTCTCCCTGATCTTTTCAATGAACATGGCACCCACCGAACTTACCATGCTGCGCAGGCTGAATCTTGTTTCTTCAAGATGCATCATGCCTGCTTCCAGCTTGGAAAGATCAAGTATATCATTTACCAGCATCAACAGGTTTTCTCCTGCCGAATGAATGTTCTGAACATATTCCCTCTGGTTGGGATTGAGTTCTGTTCTGCGTAACAGGCTTGTAAAACCCAGGATGGAATTCATTGGGGTCCTGATCTCGTGACTCATATTTGCCAGGAACTGCTCCTTCATATGAACCACATCCTTGCTGCGCCTTTCCGATTCATTCAGGGCCATGATCATGCGCTGCTGTTTTCTTCCCTGGCTGGTGATGAACCAGAAGGCTGTGATCAGCGCACCAAGGGCCATCAACGTGATCACGAAACCCCAAAGCCTTGCACTCCCCCCGGTACTTTCAATGGAACCTACGATGCGCAGCAATTGCGCCTGCCTGTTTTTCTCAAGTACTGTGATGATCGCTACAATCTGGTCGCGGAGAACTTTGCCACGATCGGAGTTAATTACAGCTTCGGCCGAATCCTTGCCGTATTCATGAAAGGCATTGAGGATCTCGATGCTAAATTGTTTCTTTTCAGATATCAGCACCTTGAGTCTTTCAATTTCTTCCCGTGTCTGGTAACGAAGATTGGCAGTGATTTTGTCAAATTCACTGTCGATGTTCTGGTTACGCTTTTCAACATCCCTGAGATAGATCTGGTTACCTGCAAGAACGGCTCCCCTGATATCACTCTCAACAGAAAGGATATTGGCTTCAAGCCTGCGCAGGTCGTTCTGCACCTGGAGTTCGTTCAACAGGCTTTTGTTTCCTTCAATAAGGCGACGGATGTTATAGCCCGACATCACCTGCAGGAATACTATAATCACGATACCAAAAAGAAACAGCCACAAAACCAGTAAACGGTAATCAGGTCTTCGCATGGGTAAAGCTCAATTACCGAAAATATACGATTTTCAGCTATGGTCTTCAGCGGGTTTTACCCCGAGATAATATTTTTTGAAAAAGCGAAGGGCGGCAAAGAAAAAGAAAATGGACGCTGAAAACGTAAGGATGAGCATGGCAGGCCGCTTCCTGCTGAACAGTTCCGTGAACAGGTAATACTCAGAAATTATGAGCATTAAAAGGAATAATATGAAGATCAGAAACTTTTTCATAAGCATAAGAAAAGGCCGCTGGTAGCAGCCGTTCCTGAACAATTAGATCTGGATGCAGTACGGTGGTTTTTCATGTTAGTTTGGGTTGCGACCATCGGTAAAGCATCAACCAGCTTAGGACCGGATGCAGGGATATTGTTGAACAAAGCTAACAAGAGGCCCCAAAAACTTCCAGGCGCTTAGGTAAAACCCTTATTGGCTTCGGTGAAATTGAAGATAATCACGGTGAGTTTACAGCAGGTTCAGCCGTTTATTGAGATTGGATTTATGAGTGTCAGCCACCGGAATAGTGGTTTTACCAATACTGATAGTGCCTTCCTGGATATAATCAATTTTATTGATCGCAACTATATAGCTCCTGTGAACCCGGATGAACTTGGAGGAAGGCAGTTTTTCTTCTATGGATTTGAGCGTGGCATGCACTACGTGAAATTTTTGAGAGGTATGCACTTTCACATAATCACCCATAGCTTCAAGAAATAAAATATCGTCGATACTAATGCGCTTCAGCACTCCATTGTCCTTTACAAAAACAAATCCCTGCTCTTCCACTTTTACTTCTTCCTTATTGCTTTCAAGGGTTTCACCGGCTTTTTCAATGGCCTGTTTTAGACGGGGAAGCGTTATAGGCTTTACGAGGTAATCAACCACGTTCAATTCAAAAGCCTCAACGGCATAATCTTTTTTGGCGGTGGTAAAAATGATGAGGGGACGCTGCTGTCCGAGTTTGCGCGTTAGATCCAACCCGCTCATGTCAGGCATTTCTATATCAAGCAGCAAGAGATCTACCTGCCTGGCATCAAGAGAGTCCAGGGCTTCGCTGGCATCGCTGCATTCTGCAATCAATTCAAGGCTCGGAACTTGTGTCACCAGTTGCTTCAAAGCCATTCGAGCCATCTTGTTATCGTCAACAATTATGCATTTCATGGTCAAGGGGATGAACAAATATAATAAACGAACCTATTCGCAATCAACAAATAAATTACATGCTAAACAATAGCAGAATCATGCCAATTATTTAATGCCGATAACCGGTAGTGATTTTTGCCTGATCAATTCATTAAATGCCTTTACATCGTTTTGCTGAATTGCGGTTAACTGTAACAGTTGTTCATCCACCTGCGCGGCAAGGTCTTTGAAAACTTCTCTTACCTGTTTCGAAGGAGCAAAATTTCCACTGGATGCCACATCGTACACTCCGCCGATTTTATCATTCAGCCTGATGGGATAATTCAAAACATCTTGGCTGCTTTTAGCCTTGGTCTGGTATAATACCTCTTCAATAGCAGTAAGCTTGCGGATAATGGAATCACTCATTTTCTTTACTTCAGGAGGCGCATCCTTTCCCTGCAGGTTCATAAATGCATTGATCTGAGAACGCAAAGCCCTGATATCCTTGATGGCTTTTTGCGTTTCAGTAAATTTATCCCTTACCATTTTCAGAAAAGCGAACTGGGCATCGTAATCTGCCTGGCTGATACCATAGTTCGGATCTGCTTTGATCATGAAGGGTACTTCCATTGAATCGGTTCCCATTTTGAATTTCGCATAGTATTGCCCTGGTGGCGCAACAATAGCACCAGGCACACCATTCCAGAGAATCATACCTTCCATTCTTTCCAGTTCCGGATAGCGGAGATCCCAGACAAACTGGTTCATGCCTTTCCTCATATCCAGCTTTGCATTTGCTTCCTTTGCATCTGTTGAAAAATTTCTCACCACGCTTTTATCCTTATCCAAAATCTGCACAGAGGCTTTAATACTGTCGTGAAGTGGTTGTGCAAAATAATTGATCACTGCACCCGGCGGCGGGTTAGTGCCCGCATTCACAGGCTGGCCAAAATTCTGACCGAACCTGGATACCTGCAGGCGGTAAGCAGGTGTGACCTCAAACACGTGCAATTTTTTATTGAGGATCGACTGGTCGAGTTGCTGCAATACACCCAGGTCATCCAGCACATAAAATGACCGGCCCTGTGTAGCCACTACCAAATCATTTTCCTTGATGGTGAGATCTGTGATGGGAACCATGGGAAGGTTCAACTGGAATTTTTTCCAGTTGGCTCCATCATCAAAACTGATATACATTCCGTATTCGGTGCCCGCGTACAAGAGACCGGCCCTTTTTTGATCAGCTCTCACCACGCGGGTGAAATGCATTTTATCAATTCCGTTAGTGATGAGCTTCCAGGATTTTCCATAATCTTCCGTTTTATAGATATAGGGTGTGAAATCATCTGATTTATACCTTGTACCTACTGCGTATAAAGCACCTTTCTTAAAAGGATCCGCGTCGAGGCTGTTCCACATCATCCATTTCGGAGCAGAGGCAGGTGTTACATTCTGCCAGCTTTTACCACCATCACGGCTAACATGAATCAGTCCATCGTCACTGCCTGTCCACAATAAATCTTTTTCAAAAGGAGATTCCATGGCAGTGAAAATGGTAGAATAATATTCCACGGATGTATTGTCCTTAGTGATCGGCCCTCCGCTGGGTCCCTGCCTTGATTTATCGTTGGTGGTGAGATCTGGTGATACCTGTTCCCAGGTCTGCCCTTCATTCTCCGTGGCAAATAAAACATTACCTGCCGCATACAAACGTTTAGGGTTATGCGGAGAAAAGAATATGGGAAAATTCCACTGGAAGCGGTATTTCAGCACATCAGCACCGGCACCCATGGGATTATCGGGCCATGGTGATACGGCCCTGTCCTCTCCTGTCCTGTGATCGCGTCTAGATAAGTAACCTCCATAATTTCCACCATATACAATATCAGGATTCAATGGATCAGCTACCACGTAACCACTTTCACTTCCCGCGGTCTCCTGCCAGTCGTTCGCGGTAATGGCAGCGCCCCTGGTGCGGCTGCTGATGCGGATAGTTGAATTATCCTGCTGCGCGCCCAGTATGCGGTAAGGAAAAGCATTGTCGGTTGACACCCGGTAGATCTGCGCGGTAGGCTGGTTCATGTAAGTGCTCCAGTTTTCACCACCATCAAAACTAACCTGCCCGCCTCCATCATCGGCCACGATCATCCTGCTTCCATTTTCAGGATCAATCCAGAGGTCATGATGGTCGCTGTGTGGTGTGCGCACCGACTGGAAGCTGCGGCCACCATCGCGGCTGCGCATGAACTGCACATTGGGCGCATAAACAAGATTTTCATTTTTAGGATCCACGTAAACTTTGGTATAATACCAGGCACGCTGCCGTATGTTGTTGTCACTATTAGTGAGCGTCCATGTTTCACCTGCATCTGAAGAAGTAAACAATCCTCCGTTTGCATTTTCAACCAAAGCATAAATTTTATCAGGATTGGAAGGCGCCACTGCTACCCCTACAATACCCCAGGTTCCTTTCGGTAATCCTTTGCTTGCTGTAATATTCATCCAGGTTTCACCGCCGTCAGTACTCTTCCATAATCCACTGCCCTCACCACCGCTTTCCATGCTGTGCGGTGTGCGCAGTGCACGCCAGGTGCCGGCATAAAACACATCAGGATTACCTGCTTCCATCACCAGGTCGGATGCACCGGTCTGGTTGTTGACATATAATGTGCGCTTCCATGTTTTTCCACCATCTGTTGTTTTATAAACACCGCGCATTTCATTTGGACCGAATAAATGTCCCATTACTGCTGCCCAAACAATATCCGGGTTACGAGGGTGAATGATGATGCGGATGATATGACGGCCATCTGCCAAGCCAATGTTCTTCCAGCTCCTGCCTCCATCTTCACTGCGCCACATGCCACCCAGGCCTTCGCTTACGTTACCCCGCATGGTATTCTCTCCTTCTCCTACATAAATGATATTATCATTGGAAGGCGCTACGGCTACCGAACCAATGGTACCGCCGAAGTATTTGTCTGAAATGTTTTTCCAGTTCGATCCACCGTCTAGGGTTTTCCAGACTCCACCACCGGTGGCGCCGAAATAAAAAGTATTCTTGCTGGTATAGCTTCCGGCGACTGCTGCGCTGCGGCCGCCTCGGAAAGGACCGATCAGGCGGTATTTCATTTTAGAGAAAAAAACTTCGTTGTCGGCAGGAGGAGCGGATGATTTTCTTTGAGCTGAAGAATCGTAACAAACAAATATGGCCAGTAACAGGATCAGTTTTCTCATGCAGGAATAATTGAGGTTCAAAAGTTACAACGCATCGGGATATAAAAATCTTTGTGATGATATTTTTATTTCGAGAATCACTCAATCAGAGGTTAACTTCTTTGCGCCTCTTTGCGATTTCTTTGCGCGCTTTGCGGTTAAAAAACTCCAGGAAAGAATGGCCGGGAAGGCCAGCCTTCGCTAAAGCTTCGGCTGACGCAGCGGTGAAGGCGGTAAGTAGAGTCATTAATGTATAAATAACTTTACTGGTACCAATAAGTATTCTCTGTATTCACTGCAACTACTTACCGCCTTCCCGTCTTCCCGGCCATTCTTTTAGCCAAACTAACTATGCGTACCCGTAAATAAGCACTGTTCCCTAATGACTCTGACTTTGAACTTTGAACTATCAACTTTGAACTGCTCCTCATTACCTTTATCTCTATGAACCTTACTATCCGCGGAAATTTTGTAGATATTCCAAACAAAACAATCTATAATGCCGAAATCGAAATCCAAGAGGAAAGAATTGTTTCCATCAACCAGCTTGGTCCTGATACCGGAACCGGTCCTTATATCATTCCCGGTTTTGTGGATGCGCATGTACACATAGAAAGTTCCATGCTCATACCCTCGGAATTCGCCAGGCTGGCAGTGGTACATGGTACCGTGGCTACTGTAAGCGACCCTCATGAGATTGCCAATGTCTGCGGTATGAAAGGCGTGGAATACATGATCGACAACGGAAGGACCGTTCCTTTCAAATTTAATTTCGGCGCACCCAGTTGTGTGCCCGCTACTGTATTTGAAACAGCAGGAGCCAGCATTGACGCGAAGCAGGTGGATGATTTACTGCAAAGAAAAGAGATCCTCTACCTCAGTGAAATGATGAACTTTCCCGGTGTATTATTTAAGGATGAAGAAGTGATGAAAAAGATCGCATCCGCCAAAAAACACAACAAGCCGGTTGATGGCCATGCACCCGGATTGCGGGGAGACCAGGCGAAGCAATATATTGATGCCGGCATTTCAACGGACCATGAATGTTTTACCGCTGAAGAAGCGCTCGATAAATTGAAGCATGGCATGAAGATCATCATCCGCGAAGGCAGCGCGGCCAAAAATTTTGAAGCGCTGATTGACCTGCTGAAAGATTACCCGGACCAGGTGATGTTCTGCAGCGATGATAAACATCCTGACAGCCTGGTGGAGGGACATATCAACCAGCTTTGCGCCCGAGCTATCGCCAAAGGCATTGATGTATTTTCTGTTTTGAAAGCAGCCTGCGTGAACCCGGTGAATCATTATAAACTGAAGGTTGGCATTCTCAGGCAAAATGATTTCGCGGACCTGGTGCTGGTAAAGGACCTGACTCATTTCGAAGTGAACCAAACCTATATCAATGGAAAGCTGGTAGCGGAAAACGGAAAAACCCTGATAGAAAAGCAATCTGCAACCACCATCAACCAGTTCAGTTGCAGCAAAAAAAAGCCGGAAGAGTATGTCATCACACAGAAAGAAGCGGATCAATGGAAAGTTGCTTCCGGCGAAGGACTGGTATTGCCCGTGATCGAAGCTTTGGACGGGCAACTGATCACCAATAAAATACCGGTTGCCTTTGAAGAAGCTGAGGTCATCAATTCACAACCCGGCAATGACATCCTGAAAATTGTTGTGGTGAACCGGTATAAAGATGCACCTGCCAGCAAAGCCTTCATTAAGAATTTTGGTTTCACCTCGGGAGCTATCGCTTCTTCGGTAGCGCATGATTCACATAATATAGTAGCGGTGGGTGTGGATGATGAATCCATTTGCCGTGCCGTTAACCTGGTGATCGAGGCCGAAGGTGGCGTAAGCCTGGTTGATGGAGAAAAAGAAAAAGTGTTGCCTCTTCCCGTAGCAGGATTGATGAGCGCGGAGGATGGTTATAAGGTGGCGGCAGATTATGCCGAAATAGACCAGGCAGCGAGAGCACTGGGTTCAAAACTATCGGCACCCTACATGAGCTTATCTTTTATGGCCTTGCTGGTGATCCCGCATCTCAAGCTGAGTGATCTTGGTTTATTTGATGGCGACCAGTTCAAAATACTTTAGGCTTCCTGCCCATTCCATAATGCCCCGCCAATGGAATTTCGTCTTGCGCCTGTAACAGAGGAAAGTACATTGTATTCCTGTCTCCATCGCAATACACCAATCAGCGCCATCACCAGCGCTTCCTTGTATTGAACGGTTGTTTCATCAGGCACCACCACTTCCACCCCGGTAGATTTGAGAACTTCACTAAGTCTTTCAATTAAAAACCTATTGAGGGCACCACCACCCGTGACCATCATTTTTGAATGTTCACCGGAAGTATGCATCTGTTTTACAGATTTTTCCAGTTGCTGCACAATATGCTCCACGAAAGTCCGGAGTTCATCGTTATGGGTGAGGCCAAAAGAACGGACAAGCGGGTACACTTCATCCGTACCAAAACTATTGGCCAGTGATTTGGGGTGAGGTTGTTGATAATATGAAAGTTGATTCAATTGCAGCAGCAGTCCCGCATGCACCTGCCCCATAGCAGCCATCTGACCGCCCGCGTCATAATTTTTATTTACCCTTTGAGCCAGCAGGTTCAGCACCCGGTTGGCCGGGCAAACATCGAAAGCAGTATAACCTTCCTGCCTGTTAAAAGAGATATTGGCAATACCGCCCAGGTTGAGAAATAAGGAATAATCCTTCCATAATAATTTTTCACCGATAGGAACAATAGGCGCACCCTGTCCTCCAAAGGCCACATCAAGGGCCCGGAGGTCGCTCACGACAGGCAAACCAGTGACCGCGGCAATAGCGCTGCCATCTCCTAATTGCGCGGTCATTTTTTGTGCAGGCATATGAAAGCTGGTATGCCCGTGCGAAGCAATAAGTGCAACTTTATAATGCAGGTTGTGCCGGTCAATGAAAGCATTCACCTGGCGGCCGAGGTAATGACCGTAGGCGGCATGTAATAACTGGTAATCACGGGCATTCAAATGAATGGCATTTTCCAGTTTAGCCGACCAATCTTCGTCGTAAGGATAACAGTCTGCAGCCAGCACCTGGAAATTCCAGTTGCCCGATTGCTCTTCCAGTTCAGCGAAAACTATGTCCAGTCCATCGAGAGAGCTTCCACTCATTAATCCGATCGCGCGGTAAATCATGGGGTAAAGGTAAGTGACCATAGACCATAGACCATAGACCATAGAGCATAGACCATGGTCCATGGTCCATGGTCTCGCCTTATCTTTGTTTTCATGGTAATCAATCTAAGCAAGGAACATTCGCTGGTAAGCAACTGGGTAGCGGAACTGAGAGATATCAATGTGCAGGGAGACCGTATGCGTTTCCGCCGCAACCTGGAAAGAATTGGCGAGGTAGCGGCCTTCGAGATCAGCAAGCGCCTGCCCTACTCCCAGAAAGAGATACAGACACCAATGGGATTTGCCATGTGCGAAGTACTGGAAGAGCAACCTATCCTTACTACTATATTAAGAGCAGGACTTGCCATGCACAATGGCTTGCTCAATTATTTTGATAAGGCTGACAATGCTTTTGTTTCTGCTTACAGGAAACATAACCAGGATGGCAGTTTCGAGATCGCCCTGGAATACCTTTCCTGCCCGGATATTGACAACCGCGTCCTGATCATTTCCGATCCCATGCTGGCAACGGGAGCTTCACTGGTCAAGACCATTAAATACTTAAAGGAAGAAGGAAGTCCCAAAGCTTTTCATATTGTAACGGCCATTGCTTGTACCGTAGGTATTGAACTGGTGCGGAGGGAAGTTCCAGAAGCCATTATCTGGTGCGGCGCCATTGATGATGAACTGACGGCTAAGGGATATATTGTTCCTGGATTGGGAGATGCGGGGGATTTGGCGTATGGGGCAAAGATTCAGTCCTGAGAAGGCTATTGGCTTTTGGCCTTTAGCCATTGGCTTTGGCTACCAGCCTTTTATGCCATTCAAAATAGCTCCCATTACCCAGAACCAGTAGTGACTCTCCAACCTGGAAACCACTATCTATGGTCCATGGTCTATGGTCTATGGACTTCCTCAAATTCTTCTTTGCTATTCCGCCCCGATTCCGTAATTTCCACATCTAACTGATCGTGAGAATGAGAAAGCTTATCTGCACCGTATTTATCCTGTCGGCCGCCCTTGTGGGCCAGGCACAGGATCCGAATTTTTCCCAGTTTTTTGTTTCACCGCTTACGCTGAACCCGGCATTGACGGGAAAGTTTGACGGTGTGGTACGTGTGGCAGGTAACTACCGCAGCCAGTGGCCTACGATCTACAATGCTTACACAACTTATACCGCTTCTGTTGATGGGAATATTTTAAAAAACAGGATCCCGGAAAATGACCAGTTTGGAGTAGGTATATTGGGATTCTCGGACAAGAGTGGCCAGGGTGGTGCCTTACAGAATAATTTCATTTCTCTTTCCACCGCCTATCATAAAGCACTTGATGAAAATGGTTACCACCAGTTAGGATTAGGTTTCCAGGGTACTTATGCCAGCAAATTACTTGACATCAATAAGGTTGTATTCGAGGACCAGTTAACAGCCAATGGTTTCACCGGTATAACCAGCGAGATCTTTGACCAGTCTGAGATCAACATCTCTTATTTTGATATGAACCTCGGCCTGTTCTATAACGGAACGACCAATGGTGAAAATAATTTTTACCTGGGTGCTTCCATGTACCACGTTGGCCGTCCAAAAGAATCGTTCCAGGGAGGCAATTATATTCTTGACCCCAGGGTCACCATCCAGGGAGGCGGTATGATTCCATTAGGAGAATACAATGGCATTCATTTCAGCGCCATGCACAGCCGCCAGGCGAATGCCGTGAATACGCAGATCGGTGGTGCTTATATGTGGAACCTGAATGGAGACGTTTCTTATAATTCCACCAATCTTTACCTCGGTAGCTGGTTCCGCTTTGGGGATGCCATCATTCCTTATGTAGGATTGGAATTTGGTGAATTCAGGCTGGGCGCTTCTTATGATGTAAACGTTTCATCTTTGAAGCCCGGCTCCAATATGAGAGGCGGCGCGGAGTTCTCCCTGATCTATATCAAAAAACCAAGCGATCCTGCTGCAAGGAAGCTGAACTGCCCTAAATTCTAATTAATCAAAATAGTACGAATCAAGCCCTGCGAAAGCGGGGCTTTTTTCATCACGCAAAGAGGGTTTCACGCAAAGTCTCGAATTTCGCAGAGGGTTTCACGCAAAGACGCGAAAACGCAAAAGCGCAAAGAGGGAAGAATATATTTTTTTAGTTTTCTCTATTGCGTCTTTTTTCCTTGGCGTCTTTACGTGCCGAAGTTCTCAGAGGTTTCACACAAAGACGCGAAAACGCAAAAGCGCAAAGAGGGAATAATATATTTTTTAGTTTTCTCTATTGCGTCTTTTTTCCTTGGCGTCTTTGCGTGTAAAAATTTTCTTGAGGGTTTCACGCAAAGACGCGAAAGCGCAAAGAAAGAAAGAGGCTGTTCTTTACAAATCCCTATTGCGTCTTTTTTCCTTGGCGTTTTTGCGTGAAACGTCCTTGCGTGCTGATTTTTTTCCCGCTCACATAAGGATTGCCGCTGAGATAAAACCTGTAGTGCCAGTCCGCATGATCACCGGCATAATCAACTCCTATGCGTGGGGAGCTGATGATGTTTTCCCCAGGAACTTTGAACCCATCATCTGCAATGTATAATCTTTCATCCGTCAGTAAAGTATAGCACTGCGAGGTATGAAATCCAAATGCTTTACCCACATTGCCTGGTCCCCGGGTTAGCGTGTGATCCAGTTTTTTTTTGCCAGTACGCTCCAGCATGGTATCAATGCCATCAATAGGTTCAACTGCGCGTATCAAAATCGCATGTGCCACTCCTTTCACATTGGTAACGATGTTGAACATCTGGTGAATGCCATAACACAAATACACGTAAGCTCGTCCGCCTTCACCAAAAATCACTTCTGTTCTCGGTGTCAGTCCTTTATATGCATGAGAGGCGCGGTCGATTTCGCCTGCATACGCTTCCGTCTCCACAATTCTTCCTGTTGTCTTTTTCCCTTCCCAGTTGGTGACCAGCACTTTTCCAATGAGTTCTTTTGCAATAGTGAGTACATCTGGGCGTTGGTAGAATGAGAGGGGGAGAATGCGGGGTTGTTTCATTTTAGGGTTGTGAAATCGTGAGACGTTAATCGTGAGGCGTGAGACGTGAGACGTGAGACGTGAAATAAATTTCGGACTGGCTAAGATAAACTTTTTCATCTTCACTTAAGCTATTCCTGTTAGTAAACACGCTCACGTCTCCCATCCTTCGGTAAAGTACAGCTGGTGAAGCGCCTCACTCCTCACCAGCCTTCGCTAAAGCTTGCGCCTCCGCTATAGCTTGCGCTTTCGCTGAAGATTCAGCGCACGCAGTCAGCGACACGCGGATGGCTGGCACGGCGGATCACCAGCCTTCGCTAAAGCTATGGCTGCCGCGGCGGCTCACGACTCATGATTCACCAGGCTTCGCTAAAGCTTGCGCCTCCGCTATAGCTTTAGCGCACGCGGATGGCTGGCGCCGCATTCACCATTCACCATTCACCCCTATATTTACTAAAACAAACGAACCATTTGCTCAAAGAGATCATCATAGCCATCCAATCTTACGGTGATGCCCATGAATTTATCCGAAAGCACAGGCTCTGGAAATGGATCATTATTCCAGGCATCATCTACATGATCCTGTTTGTAGTGGGTATTTATTTTTTCTGGGTATCCTCTGATAACGCAGTCACCTGGCTGAGCGAACAAACCGGGCTGGAACAATGGCTGCAGAAAGAAAGGAATGAGTGGCTCAGCTTTTTATTCATGATGGTGGGCATGATGCTGAGGCTAATCCTCGTACTTTTTTATTTTTCCATTTTCAAATACCTGTTTCTTATCATCGGCTCACCGCTGTTTGCTTACCTGAGCGAAAAAACCTCCAGCATCATTGAGGGCAGGGATTATCCTTTCAGCTTTGCACAATTGATGAAAGATGCCTGGAGAGGCATCAAGCTTGCCTTGCGCAATACGGTGTGGCAGGCTGTTTACGTGATCCTATTGTTTTTTCTTTCCTTCATACCCTTATTCGGATGGATCACCCCACTGATAGCCCTGTTCATTGAATGTTATTATTATGGATTCTCCATGATGGATTACAGTTGCGAACGCAATAAAATGTCACCAGGGGCGAGCATTCAATTCATCAGCCGCCATAAAGGACTTGCCATCGGGAATGGACTCATCTTTTACCTCATGCACGGACTCATTTTTGTTGGATGGATCCTGGCGCCAGCTTATGCCGTGGTTGCTGCCACCCTGAGCCTGCACCGCATAAAAAACCAATAATGGCCACAACCGTTTTTCTGATACCAACTGTACTATCCGAAGGAGAGACCGAAGTGTTACCTGCCTATATCCTGGATGCAGTAAAAAAATGCTCCGTGTTTTTTGTAGAGAATGAAAGATCAGCCAGGAGGTTCCTTAAACTTTTATGGAAGGAAATGGCGATTGATGACCAGGAATGGTACAGCATGAAAACTGTTGACAATACCATTATGACGGTCTTCCGCCAAAAAATAAAGGAAGGAAAAAAAATGGGCATCATTAGTGAAGCAGGTTGCCCTGGTGTTGCAGACCCGGGTCAGCAACTGGTGGCCATAGCCCAGGAAATGAATGTAACAGTAAAACCCCTGGTTGGACCCAACTCCATCCTGCTGGCATTGATGGCCAGCGGAATGAACGGGCAACAGTTCCAGTTTCATGGTTACCTGCCCATCGAAGCGGGCGAGAAAGCTAAAACCATCAGGCAACTCGAATCAGAATCAAGGCAAAAGAACTGCACACAAATCTTTATTGAAACACCCTATCGAAATAACCAACTGCTGGAAACCATCATAAAAACCTGCCAGCCCCAAACACGGTTATGCATTGCCGTTGAACTTACCGCCCCTTCAGAAATGGTAAAAACAAAAACCATCCAGGAATGGAAGAGAGAGGCTGTCGACCTTCATAAACGACCAGCTATTTTTCTTTTGAGCGCTCCCCTCTCGTAGCTCGCAGCTAAAAGCCAATGGCCAATGGCTATTGGCCAATGGCCTATAATCCATACTTATCCACCAAATAAATCAATGCCGCCATATTCAACGCACCAAGATCAAGCTCTCTTTTATTGACAGCTTCAAACACATCGTTGCGGGCATGGTGCAGATCAAAATATCTTTGCGAATCGGGACTGAGGCCGGCAACCGGAGTTTTCTGTGTACGGTTCAGGGGCCCGATATCAGCACCGCCGCCGCCGCGTGTCAGTTCAGAAGCACCGAGGGGAGCCAGCAGTTTCTGCCAGGTCATGATTTTTTCAAACTGTTCATCAGAAACGGTGAATCCAAAACCTCTTGGTGTAAACCCGCCCGCATCGCTCTCCAATGCAAAAATGTGTTTCTCACCTTTAGCCTTTGCTTCATCAGCATATTTATTGCCGCCTCTCAGCCCGTTTTCTTCATTGGCGAATAATACAAACCGGATGGTCCTTTTTGGCTGGTAGCCCAGCGCTTTGAACGCTCTTAATATCTCGATGGTCTGCACACATCCTGCACCATCATCATGCGCGCCTTCGCAATTATCCCAGCTATCAAGGTGGCCGCCAACGGTAATGTATTCATCAGGAAATTCGGTTCCCTTCAGTTCACCAATCACATTGTGACCGATGGTATCAGGTTTGAAATAACCATGGGTTTTGAGTGTAACCCTTACAGGCTGCTGCTGCAAGGCATAACTCAGCCAGTCCGCATCCCTCAGCCCAATAGCAACAGCCGGTATCTGCGCATAATTACTGTCGTAACGAGTGCTGCCGGTATGGGGGTTGTTGTCGGTACTGTGACTCATACTGCGCACGATTACCGCAGTTGCGCCATATTTTGCGGCACGGCTGGGACCCGCGCCACGGTAGCCCACCGCGTCCCTGTAAGATTCAAAAGTTCTGACGTAGGCCTCGTTGAATTTTACATTGTAAAAAACGATCTTCCCTTTGATCTCGTCCTTTCGGCTTTCCAGTTCATCAAAATTTTTCACCTCGATAATATCCGCTGTTACTCCTTTGCCGCCACTGCCTTTTGAATTGCCCAGGGCTACAATATCCAGCGGTTTCACCAGTTTCTTCTGTCCCTGTTTGTATTGAGCTGTAGCCTGGTCCTTACCGCCACGAACCCAGTAAGGCACCATACACTGCTGCAGCCAGGCATTTTGCGCGCCTGCATCCTGCATGGCCTTCAGTCCCCATTTTTCGGATTTGACCATTTGTGGTGAACCCGCCAGCCTGCCGCCGATCTGCTTGGTAAGTACCCTGAGATTTTCATAGGCCTTGCTGTTGACTAATATTTCGTTGGTGAGTCTTTTGATAAAAATGGAATCTTCCTGCTGCGCTTCTGAAAAGGTAAATGCGAGGGAAAACAGGATGACCGGTAATAGATGCTTCATGCTTTAAAATTAATTTGAAACCACATTGCAAACTCAATTATTTAACGGAAGCCGCCTGATGGCATCGGTTTTTTGTATTTACCTTAGACAACTGAATTGTTGATTATGAAGATCGGAATTGTTTGCTACCCCACCTTTGGCGGTAGCGGTGTACTGGCTACTGAATTGGGAAAGGCCCTGGCCCAGAACGGGCATCATATACATTTTATTACTTACCAGCAGCCGGTACGACTGAATGGATTCATCCCCAATATTTATTACCACGAGGTGCAGGTACCTACCTATCCTCTTTTTGATTATCCGCCATACGAAACGGCGCTCGCGAGCACGCTGGTGGACGTGATCAAGAACAACCAGTTGCAGTTGCTGCATGTGCATTATGCCATTCCGCATGCT
>CAYWSQ010000033.1:0-21234 GCA_964460925.1 uncultured Flavisolibacter sp.
AAACAGGAAAATATATTGTGAGTTTCCGAATAGCATCTCCTAACAGTAATGGACAGTTGCAATTACAAAATGAAGACGGGAGCATCCTTTCCACAGTCACAATACCCAATACAGGCGGTTACCAGTCATGGCAAACCATCCAGACGGCTCCCATTGATCTAACAGCTGGTAATGCTGTAATGAGGCTGGTAGCGGCAACGGGTGGCTTCAATATTAACTGGATAGAGTTTACCAGCTATACAGCTTCACCAGATCCGGATCCTGAACCAGACCCTGATCCGGTTCCGCAACCTGAGCCTTCCAATAAATTCATTCAGGTGAATCTTCACGGAGGAACCAGCTTTAATAATGCTGCCTGGAACAACTGGAGGATCTCGGGTAGTGCCAATACTACTTCCTCCACCTTCAAATATTCGGATGGCAGCAGTTCAACCGTACGTGCGCACCTGAGTTACCAGGTTGGCATCTCTGACAATGGAAATACCACGACCACCGGTATGGCACCACAGGAAGTTTTACGCTTCAGCAGTTATAGTTCTTCCAGCAGAACACTTACAATAAGCGGACTTACACCCGGGAAAACTTACCGTTTGGAAATCTATGCCTGCAGGAAAGCAAATTCTGGCAACAGTTCTATTTTCAGTATTGGAAATAAAACTGCTACGGTCAATACTTATAACAATTACACCAATAAAGCAGTTCTTGATGACCTGGTGCCGGTAAATGGACAGTTGGCAATCAATATCAGCCATTCGATATATTACAACTATCTGAACGGGTTCACTTTGATTGAAAAATCATCCGAACCTTCTTCAAGGGTTATGCATCAAACACTGGTGGAAGAAAACAAATCTTCGGCATCCTTACAAGTATATCCAAACCCTGTGAGGAATGAACTAGCCGCAACGTTTCATGCCACCAATGAAGGAAATGCAATTATTACCATTTACAATACCGGTGGTGCAATAATCAGCAGAACTCAAGTTTACGCCAACAGGAAAGGCATGAACACAGCTTACCTGCCGGGTGATAAACTTTTAGCAGGGAATTATATTATCCAGGTTGAAATGGATGATAAAAAAGAAACAACAAGATTTATTAAAATCGATTAATATAATGGAAATAAAAAGCGCCTGTGGTGATGACCATGGGCGCTCTATATTTGAAGGGATGTGAGGCTCCATTAAAGCTGTTACTTCCCAATACAAAACTTACTAAAAATATAATCCAACTGGTCTTCATTGGTGATCTCGCCGGTGATCTCGCCGAGGTATTGCAAACACCGCCGGATATCAAGGGCCACAAGGTCCGAAGGAATTTTATTTTTCAATCCCTGCTCCACATCCTGCAAAGCTTCACTCACCTGCTTCAATGCATGATAATGCCTTGCATTGGTGACGATCACATCCTCTGAACGGATGCGGTCCTTCAACACCTGGTCCATCATGTGCTCGCGCAGCAAATGCAACTGCTGGTTTTCCTTTGCTGAAATAAATATGATATGATGATGGATGCGAATTTTTCACGGATCTTATCCTCGGCAGCGCGGTCCATCTTATTACCCACCAGCAAATAATTAATCCCCTGGCCCTCCATATCTTCCGCCATCTTTTTTAATTCGGCCGGATCCGTTTCAAACACATCAAAGAGGTACAGCACCATGTCGGCCTGCTTCATTTTCTTCAGGCTTTTCTCAATTCCGAAATTCTCGATCTGGTCCTGTGAATGTTCGCGGATGCCCGCCGTATCGATCAATCGGAACAATATCCCATCTATGTTCAGCACTTCTTCAATAGTATCCCTGGTAGTGCCGGCAATCTCGCTTACAATCGCGCGGTCTTCATTGAGCAAAGCATTCAGCAATGTTGACTTGCCTGCATTGGGTTTCCCAATGATGGCAACAGAAACTCCATTCCGAATCACATTGCCCAGCCTGAAACTTTTCATGAGCGCCGAGGTCTGCACATGTGCTTCTTCCACTAACTGCAACAACTGGGTGCGGTCGGCAAACTCCACATCTTCCTGTGAAAAATCGAGCTCGAGTTCTATCAGCGCGGAAAAACTGATCAGGCGGTCCCTGAGATGCTTCAGCGACTGTGAAAACCCTCCTCTCATATTATTCAATGCCGTACGCTTCGATGCTTCTGTATTACTTGCAATAAGATCCGCGACCGCTTCTGCCTGCGTGAGGTCCAGCTTCCCATTCAGAAATGCTCTTTGCGTAAATTCTCCTGGCCTTGCCAGCCTTGCCCCATGTTTTTGTACCGCATCCATTACCTGCTGCTGCACATAGGGCGAACCATGACAACTGATTTCAACGACCTCCTCACCGGTATAAGATTTTGGTGCCCGGTACAGGCCAACCACTACTTCATCCAGCACAACCTCTTCATCTTTCATAAAACCAACGTGAAGGGTATGCGAGGGCTGTTTAGCCAGGTCCTTTGAAGGGAACAGGCTGTTGGCGATCTCTATTGCCCTGCTGCCACTGATACGGATCACACCGATGGCGCCAATACCCGGGGGAGTGGCCAGTGCCACGATCGTATCATTCCATCCTGAAAGTTTGCTGTTCATGAAGTGCGGTGAAATTAAGAGAATGTGCTGATTTGAAAAATGAATGCAGTGGGCATAAAAAAATCCCGGCCAAAAGCCGGGATCTAGTATTCAAAGTTTTTACCTTGTTATTCTTCCGCGATCACAAAGGTGATGGGCTGCGTGTGGTAGGAACGTACTTTTCTTCCGTTCTGCTCACCGGGAGACCATTTTGGTCCTTTCTTCACCACTTCAACCGCACCTTTTCCAAGACCGTAACCGGGATCAGAGCCTACCACCGATACATCGGCAACGGAACCATCTCTTTCAACCAGGAAACGAACGTGTACTGTGTACTGGCCAGGATTCATACCCTGTGAGGCTGCATCCTCGATGTAACGCTGCAACTGGCTCTCCAGGTGACGTCTCCACTGGCGCTGGTCAACCTTGGCCTCGATCTCCACCTTCTGGAAGATCTCGTTCTCGTCGAACACAGGACCTTGTACCGTACCCTTGCTTTCTTCCACTACAGGAGGAATGGTGATGTTCAGATCCTTGTCACCTTCCTGGGTGATCTCGGCGATCTTGGTTTCAGGAAGTTCCTCCTGGGGTGGCATCTCCTGCTTCTGAACTTCTTCATCCTTCTTGATCACCGGGGGTGTGAACTTGGTAAGTTCAACCGGTGGCGGAGGCGGAGCTTTTGGGGGTGGTGGCGGGGGTACATCCGGTGGCGGAGGGGGTTCCTCGATCTGGGCGAGGGTCACATCTTCTACCACCACTTCATTACTGGAAGGCACAATTTCATTGGCAAGCAGCGTGGCGCCAATAGCACCTGCTACGATACCTGCAGTAATGAGGAGCGCCAGGGTAATCCTTTTGTTATACTTTTTCCTCAGCTCATAAGCACCGTATTCTTTATTACGGCCTTCAAAAACGAGGTCCAGTATATCTGACTGGAGTATTTTATTCGGTTCCATTTTAGAGCTTTATTATAAGATTCATTTTCTGTCCGGATTCCATAAAATTTCCCGGATTTCTTTTTACCTGGGCTGCGTTTCCGTGGCTTTCAAAAGCTTGTTCTCATCTTCCGTAATATCAATTACGGCATAAGCTTTCACGTCATTGATCGCCATCTCATCTAGGGCAGCAATAGTCAGACCATAACTGGCTTCCTTATTGGGTTTTATGACCACCACGAAGTCCTTGTCGCGGCAGGCATTCTGCCAGTCTTTTTTACCCTTGGCCTGTGCTTTAGCCTGGATCTCCTTACAGGCGTCCTCATGCTGGTGCCTGCTCATTACATCCTGCCTTTTGGCAACGATGGCTTCACGGAGCTCAGCCATTGAACCAGTAGTAAAGTTGGAATAATCCTCTTTTAACTGGCCAGTGTACCAGTAAACATTTTTATAAGAGTCATTGTTCATACCCAGCAGGATGGTCATGGCATTGGACTCCTTGATCTCGATCTGCTTCTTTTCATCATCCACCTTCTTGGGTACGTTGAGCGCCATGGTTGTAGGCGTGCTCATCGTGGCCGTAAAAATGAAGAATGTAATCAGCAGGAAGCCCAGGTCCACCATCGGGGTCATATCGACCCTTGTAGAAAGTTTCTTGGCTTTTTTAACGCCCGGTCCTTTCTTATGCCCGCCACCTTCACTGGAAACATCTATTTCTGACATATGCGATTATTTAATGAATGAATACTTATTCGTTTTGTCTTTCTACATACAATGCAGATCCAACGGGAGCTGCTTTGGGATCGGTGATGAGCTTGAAACTGTACTGGTCGTTCTTGCGCATCGCCTCCAACACCCCATCGAACAGAGGATATTTTGCTTCATTATCCCCCTTGATCATATAAAATACCTGCATGCTTTTATCATAAGCATAAAAGGTAGACTTGGCGGCACCAACCCATTCAGCCAGTTCATTATTGGTTGAATCCACCGGGATCCCTTTCATGGGATATGCAGACCTGCGGTCTGTTGGTGTATTCAGGTAGCCTTTCAGTTCGTTGAAAGGAACCCCTACCGTTGGTGAATTGGTGAAATCATTGATGTTCGCTGCGGTCAATCCCAGGTTTCTTCTCTGATTGATCGATTCAATGGTTTGCTTGATGACATCCTTATCCTTCGTAGGATTTTTCACACTCATGGAAAAAAATACGCGTCCTTCTGAATCAAAATTGATGTGCACTGCATTTTCCTCCTTCAGTTTATCAGCGGAAACTGATTTGGGGGTAGTGATCTGCACCGGCTCCTGGGGTTTGAACTCAGTTGCCATGATAAAGAAGGCCAGGATCAGGAATGCCACATCCACAAACGGGGTCATGTCCGTTGCCGTACTCTTCCTGGCTATTTTGACATTTGGCATATTAAAAATTAAATTTTGTATTGAGATGCAATCTGTTACAACAATCCATAAAATTTTGCCCTCTTATTTGTAAAGAGAAGCAAAAGATTGTGTTAAGGTGAAGCCAGACTCATCAATGCCATAAGTGATATTATCGATCTTGGTAGTAAAGGCATTATACATGATCAGGGCAAGGGCAGAAGTACCGATACCAAGAGCCGTGTTATAGAGGGCTTCAGAGATACCTACCGCGAGTGCTGTTGAATCACTGCCTCCTGATTCACCAAGAGCAGCAAATGATTTGATCATACCGATTACCGTACCGAGAAGTGCCACGAGTGTACCCACTGAAGTGATGGTGGAAAGAAACACCAGGTTTCTCTGCAGCATGGGAAGTTCAAGTGCAGTCGCTTCTTCCACTTCTTTCTGAATGGCAATAACTTTTTGTTCTGTATCCAGTTCTGTATTAGTGATCATTTCCTTGTAACGGCGGAGACCTGCTTTCATCACGTTCGCTACTGATCCACGCTGCCTGTCGCACTCTGCAAGGGCTGCATCAACATTACGGTTGGCCAGGTGGTACTGCACCTTCCTGATGAAATTGGCGATAGAACCTTTACCCAGGGCTTTCATAATTGTGATCAGCCTTTCAATAGAAAACACGATCACCATCAACAGCATACCGATCAGCAAAGGCACGATGATACCACCTTCATAGATCCTGTGAAAGGCATCTTTAGGACCGAGATGGTGTGGCCAGAAACCACCGCTTTTATCCGGCTGGTTGAAACCGCTTTCAGCACCCATCAAAAATCTCCAGATAGCATAACCCGTCAAAACACAAATGATAGGGGCCAGCCATGATATCGCATTTCCACCTTTTTTTGGTTGCACTGATGTCGCCTTAACTGATGTTGTTGCACTTGCAGTCGGTCTTTGTTCTGCCATGATTGTAATTTTTAAATTTTAATTTTTAATCAGAGTTTAAACTTGGGGTCACAATTCTACTGAAAAAAAGGATTGAATGTTTATATGCCTTGTTTTTTTTCAGCTAAGATTTCCTTGATGATCCGCTGTCTCTAACGTTTAAAGGTAATTATATCTCTATTTCAGTAATTGTAAATTTTTCCAGCTTTTCCATACTGATTTTTGATCATTCGTACCTGAGGGCTTCAATAGGATTGAGCCTGCCTGCCTTCAGTGCCGGGTAAAGCCCTGCCGCCAGTCCCACCAGCGTACAGATCACAACTCCGTACAGCACCCATCTCCAGGGAATAACGAAACCTGTGTCGAGCACCATCGAGAACAGGTTGCCCACCATCACACCCAGGATGATCCCGAGTACGGCTCCCATGATACTGATCATAACCGCTTCGGCCAGGAACTGCTGCCTTACGGTTTTGCTCTTGCCTCCAATGGCTTTCACCAGTCCCACCTCCTTGGTCCTTTCCGTAACAGATACCAGCATGATGTTCATCAGACCAATGGAAGAACCCACCAGCGTTATGAAACCGATCACAATGATGGCGACCGTTAAGTTTCCCAATACATTCTTGGCTGTTTCAGCAACACTGTCGCTGCGCTCCACGGTAAAATTGCTTTCTTCGGTGGCAGCCAGTTTTCTTACACCACGGAAGGTTGCTTCAGCTTCACCCATGCCATTTTCAACCTGGTTGAGCTGCAGGGTTTTGATACCGATCACATAACTGCCACTTCCAAAATACCGTTCAACATTTTTGTAGCCGATGATGGCAATATTGTCGCGGCTGAATCCAAAGGTGGATCCCCTGCTTTCAAGTATGCCCAGCACCCTGTAAGGCACTTCATTGATCCGCACTACCTTTCCCACCCCGGTGGCCGCTCCCAGGGGAAACAGGTTCTTTGCCACATCAGCGCCCAGGATACATACCTGCTGCGCATTGCTGATCTCCAGGCGGCTGAAATTGCGTCCATGCTCCATTATGAAACCATTCAGCTCCAGATAGTTCTCATCGCCTCCAAACAATGCTACATTGGGCGTGGTCTTTTTTGACTGGTAGGAAATGGTAGCGTCACGTCCTACAAAAGTGGAGACACCTGCAATGGCGGGGAACTGGTACTGGCTGATGAAGATCTCGGCTTCATCCTCGGTAATGGGTTTATTGAGATTGGATTGTTTCTGCTTGCGGCTGCTCTTGCGGGTAAGTTTGGTATCGCCCCCTCCTCCATTGCCGATTCTCAGGTTGCGTTCTTTATACCGGATGGTAAAACCGCTGGCACCCATTTGCGAAAAACTCTCTGTGAGTTTCTGGTTCATGGCCTCAATGGCAGTGATGATCCCGACCAAAGCCATGATACCGAAGGCTATGATGGCAACGGTGATGCCTGTCCTAAGCTTATTGCTTCTGATGGTGCGGAAAGCAAGGGAGAGAATATCAGCAAACCTCATAAATATCCAGGTTCCTAAAATTAGGTAACCTGCCAGAGATTGAACTGATTATTCATCAGAAGTATAACCAGTTGGTAAGAATGTTCGGAAAAATGCCCAGCAGGATGGTGAGCGCGGCCATTGTTACCATGGTGAAAGTGAAGCCCTTTGAGACCGGTGGTATGGTAGCCGTACCTTCTTTGAAATACATGGCCTGGACCAATCTGAAATAATAATATACACTCACTGCAGCCATTAACACCGCGAAGATTGCCAGCCATACACTGCCCGCACTAATAGTGGCTTTGAGCATGTAGAATTTAGAAAGAAACCCTGCTGATAATGGAATACCTGCCAGAGACAGAAGGAAGATCACCAGGGTAGCCGCGAGTACAGGCTGCTGCCTGGCAAAACCATTGAACGATTCGAAACTCTGGTCATTCATTTTAGCCAGCACGCCAAATATGCCGATGGTAGCAAGCGAATAGGCCGCCGCGTAGAGGATCAAACCTTCCTTGGCATCAGCGTTCATGGCAAAGATGGCCAGCATCAGGAAACCTGCCTGCGAAATACTGGAATAAGCCAGCATTCTTTTTACACTTTGCTGGAATACCGCGGTGATATTACCAATGAAAAGCGTTGCGGCAGCAATGATGGAAACAAGCAGTCTCCATTCTCCCTTCAACTGCCCGAACACATCTTCGAACAAGCGCATGAAGGCGAAAAAGAAAGCCACTTTCACTATGGTTGCCATGAATGAAGTGAATACGGTAGGCGCGCCATCATATACATCGGGCGTCCAGAAATGAAAAGGTGCTGCCGAAACCTTGAACGACATGCTGAAGAGCAGCATCATCATACCCGCGATGAGCAGCACAGGCGCCTGGTTATCGGCAAATGCCTGGCGGATGCCGGTCTGGAAAGTTCCCGTGGCCCCATACACCAGCGCGATCCCCATCAGCATAAGGCCGGTGGAGAAGGAACCCATCAGGAAATATTTCAGCGAAGCTTCATTACTTTTCAAATTACGTTTGCTGCTGCCCGTTAGTATGTATAATGGAATGGAGATGATCTCAATTCCTAGGAATAATAAAAGAAGTGATTTGAAGGAGGCTGATATCACCACCCCGCTCAGTATGAAAAAGATCAGGGCGAAATAATCATTGTAATTAATCCCTACTTTTTCCATATCCCTCGATGAAAGAAGGAAAAATGCAAGGGTGGAAAAGTTCACTACCAGGATGAACAATAGTGCAAACCGTCCATCAGTGCCGGTAAAATCAAGCAAACCTTTTGTATCGATCTCCAAGAGCCTGACCCCGTTCAGTTCAAGAATATTCACCACGATGATGGCCAGCAGCAGCCCGATGGCCATGGTACGGATACCTGCCTTACTCTTCAGCATAAATCCGCTGAACATCATTAAAACCCCGCTGACTGCCGATAAGATAAGTGTGTTCATATTTTATTTCCGGAAAAAGGGTCCAACATTTATTTCGTTCAACAGGTTGTCAACAAATCCATTGGTGAGGTTCAGCAAAGGCTGCGGGTACACACCAAAAACTATGATCATTCCCACGATAAGCGAAAGGGCCAGCTTTTCATTCATATGAATATCTCTTGCCTGTTCCGTAACCGCGTTGGTATTGCCGAAAAACACTTTGGAGATCATATTGAGTGTATAGGCAGCAGCGAGGATGATGCTCAGTCCTGCAACCGCGGCAAAAATCATCCTGAAAGAAGTGACCTGGGAATTCCAGATGCCATTGAACATCAAAAACTCTCCAATGAAACCATTGGTAAGCGGAAGGGCTACATTGGCCAGGGCTACGATCACCAGCAAAATAGAGAGGGCGGGCGCTTTTTGCGCGATACCGCCAAGCTCTGATAGTTTGCGGGTCTTGAACTGCCTTTCGATCAGCTCCACCACTATCCAGAGTCCTATGATATTGATACCATGACTGAACATCTGGATCATCACACCCTGGAAACCTGATTTGTTTTCCGCGAAAATTGCTGTTGCCATCAAACCAATATGCGCGATGGATGAATATGCGATCAGTCGTTTCAAGTCATCCTGCTGGATGGCGATAATGGATGCGTACACAATACCTGCCACAGAAAGACTCATTACCACATCACCCCAGGCATAGGATGATAAGGGCAGCACGGGCAACACCCATCGGATCAGCCCGAACACACCCATTTTCACCATGATGCCACTGAGTACCATGGTAACCGCTGTGGGTGATTGCTCATAGGTATCAGGCTGCCAGGTATGAAAAGGAAATACCGGCATCTTGATGGCGAAGGCGATGAATAAAGTCCAGAATAAAAAACTTTGTGCTGTTCCGCTTACTGATCTTGCCAGGTCGGCTGCGTAAAAAGACTCAATGGCAAAGGACCTGTCGGGTGTCTGGAAATAGATGTACAACAGACCTACCAGCATGAGTACCGAACCAAGGAAGGTATAAATGAAAAACTTGAAAGTTACAGGTACCCTCCTGGGTCCTCCCCAGCCGGAGCAAAGAAAATAAACAGGTATGAGGGCCAGTTCCCAGAAGAAATAAAACAGGAGCGCATCAGTAGCCGTGAACACACCCATGAGTCCTGCCTGTGTAAGCAGCATGAGTGCAAAGAAATTATTCGGCTTTTTATAATCCGATTTCCAGGTAGAGATGAGAATAAGAGGATAGGCAACCGCGGTAAGCAGGCAAAGCATCTGCGACATGCCATCAAGCTTCAGTGAAAAGGAACTTCCCAGGCTTCCCATCCAGTCGGCATGAAAACTTAACTGCCCCGGTGTTTTGATCCACCAGGCTCCTGCCAGCGTGATCACCAGGGTAAGCAGGGAAGAAATGAGCGCCCAGTTGCGGACCGTCCTGTCGTTCTTCATAAAGAAGGCCAGGAAACCACTGATCAACGGGATCAAAAAAAGTAATAAAACGATCATAATATAAGCTGTAAGCCGGCAGCGTGCTGCCAAAAACTATTTTCTTAAAAAAAACTGTAAAAGGAAAAACACCACCATGCTGATCACCATCAGGAGCACATAACTTCCAACCTGGCCGCTCTGCAACCAGCGCATCTGCCTGCCTCCGTAATTCACCAGCCGGCCCACGCCATTCACAATAAAGTCAATACCCCTGCCCTCAATTATTTTACCGGCGAATACACCAAGCCTATTCACTGGTCTTACGATAATGCTGTCATACAATTCATCAACATACCATTTGTTCTCAAGCACTTTACCAAAGGCCGAGGTCTGCTCTTCCCTGTAATCCCTGTATTTCATCCATGCAATGATGATGGCAATGATGGCAACAGCAGTCGTAAGTCCCATTAGCAAATATTCTGTTGCATGGGAAACATGGCCATGGTCAACATTGCTGATGCCTGCCTTGCCCAGGAAATCTCCCAGCCTGTCCCAGCCCTGCGCGAAGATCGCCGGCACGCCAATGAAACCTCCCACTACCGAAAGGATGGCGAGTACGATCAGTGGAATGGTCATGGCAGCAGGACTTTCATGCAGGTGCTCCCCTTGCTGCGCTGTTCCCCTGAACTTTCCAAAGAAAGTAATGAAGAGAAGCCTGAACATATAAAAGGCAGTAAGTCCCGCGGTGATCACACCAACGATATAGAGCACGATATTTTTCTGGAAAGCCGCCAGCAGGATCGCGTCTTTTGAGAAGAAGCCTGAAAGCGGGAATATCCCTGCAATGGCAATACAGCCAACAAGGAAAGTGATATAGGTAGTCTTGAGTTTACTTTTCAGTCCGCCCATGAACCTGATGTCCTGCTCATTGCTCATGGCATGGATCACGGAACCTGAACCCAGGAATAATAGGGCTTTGAAGAAGGCATGGGTCATTACATGGAACACAGCCGCCACGTAAGCGCCGCTGCCGAGAGCCAGGAACATATAACCGAGTTGTGAAACGGTTGAATAGGCCAGTACTTTTTTGATGTCGTTCTGCTTCAATGCGATGGTGGCGGCAAATAAAGCGGTGGCCGCACCAATGATGGCAATGATATCATTGGTTAGGTTGGCCAGTGCAAAAAGGTCACTGCTCCTGGCGATCATATAGATACCCGCAGTTACCATGGTAGCCGCGTGGATCAGGGCTGATACCGGTGTAGGACCGGCCATGGCATCGGGCAGCCAGGTGTACAGGGGAATCTGGGCGCTCTTTCCTGTGGCACCAACAAACAGTAAGAGCGTGATGCCGGTAATATCAGTGGTGGAAAGTTTACCAAGACTGTTGAATATCTCTATGAAATTGGTGGTGCCTGTGGTTTGTATCAACCAGAAAATAGCAAGCAAGAATCCAAGATCACCGATGCGGTTCATCACGAAAGCTTTCTTCGCAGCTTTGGTATAATCTGTTTTTTTGAACCAGTAGCCAATGAGGAGATAGGAACAAAGTCCCACACCTTCCCAGCCGATGAACATGATCACGAAATTGGATCCCATCACCAGCAGGAGCATGGAGAAAACAAAGAGGTTGAGGTAGGCAAAATATCTTCCGAAATGTTCTGTCTTCTCTCCATGCATGTATGCTGTTGAATAAACATGTATCAGGAAGCCTACGCCGGTAATGATCAGCAGGAAGACCGAAGTGAGCTGGTCAACCTGGAAGGCAAAAGGGATATTGAGTGTGCCGATATTGATGAAATCAAAATAATGATAAACAGGGTTGGCAAGAATCCTCGCGGAAGCGGAGATCTGCTGGCCGGAGATTTCATCAACACGCATAAACACAACGATGCTGAGGATGAAGGATGCCAAAAGGGTTCCGCAGCCTATGATACCGATCATTGATTTTGACAAACGGTTCCTGAGCAGGCCGTTGATGAGAAAGCCAATAAAGGGAAGGACCGGGATGAGTAATATAATGTTCTTCATCTATTTTTCTTTGAGCTGCTAGCTACTAGCTGCTAGCTGTGAGCTGCTAGTGTTTTAACCTGTTCAAAAAGTTTATATCTACCGAATGGGTGTTCCTGTACAGCATCACAATGATGGCCAGGCCCACACTTACCTCCGCCGCTGCAACCACCATAATAAAAAATACGAACAACTGCCCGTCGCTGCCCGCGGTGGGATTGGCTGCCGCGTTGGCCATGTGATGCATTTTGGAAAAAGCCACCAGCAAAAGATTCACCGCATTAAGCATCATTTCAATGCACATGAAAATGATAATGGCATTGCGGCGTGTCAACACCCCGATGATCCCTATCACAAACAGGGCAATCGAAAGGAATATGTAATAGTTTATAGGCATAGTTTGAGCTTTTAGCCGCAAGCTGCAAGCTGCGAGAGATAATCCGCAGGTGCAGCAGGCGCTTATCTATTCTTTTTTTCCGATGACTACGGCACCTACCATGGCGCTGAGAAAAAGGATACTTGCTATTTCAAATGGTACGACGTAATCGGTAAATAATACTTTTCCAAGATTCTGAATGAGTCCGATATCACCGGAGCCCATTTGGGTCATTCTTTCTTCGGTTGATCGCAGCGCTGCCACGAGTACCAGTAATAAAGTGCCGCCGGCTACCGCGCCTGCCAGTTTCAGCCATTTATTCTTTTGAGGTTCAGTATCCTTGTTGAGGTTCATGAGCATGATCACAAAAAGGAAAAGCACCATGATGGCACCTGCATAAACAATGATATTTACAATGGCCAGGAACTGTGCGTTCAATAGAATATAGTGACCCGAGATACAGAAAAAGGTTACGATCAGGGAGAGTACGCTGTACACCGGGTTCTTACTGGTGATCACCAGCAGGGCACTCACCAGCGCCACAACAGAAAGTATCCAGAATAATATTTCAGTAATGTTCATTCCGAAGTTGGTTATTTAATTTCCTTACCTACCGATCCTTTTGCTTTGGCATAGGCTTCCGGCTCTTTTACAGGGTCAGGTATCAGCAGGTCATCCTTTCCATAAATGAAACCCTGGCGTGCATAGTTGGAAGGTGCAAAGGTCTGTGTCAGGTAAATGGCGTCTTTGGGACAGGCCTCTTCGCAGAGCCCGCAGAAAATACAACGAAGCATGTTGATCTCGTATTTGGCCGCGTATTTCTCTTCCCTGTACAGGTGTTCTTCACCCGGCTGCCTTTCAGCGGCCTCCATGGTGATGGCTTCCGCAGGACAGGCCACCGCGCAAAGTCCGCATGCAGTACAACGCTCCCTTCCCTCTTCATCCCTGTTAAGGATGTGCAATCCACGAAAAACCGCGGAGAAAGAACGTTGCTGCTCCGGGTATTTAATGGTTGGATTCTTTTTGAAAAAATGGCTCAGCGTAATGCCCATTCCTTTGAACACCGCCGGCAGGTACATCTTTTCCAGCAAGGTCATCGGCTTCCGCTCAACTGCTTTTTTTCTATTGGTTAATGCTTGCATTTTAGTTCTCCAATGATCGGCGCAAATTTAGCCGTTTTAAGCCAGTCCGTTTGGACAGGACCGGTGTTATTCTGTTTAACGATTCAATATCAGTATTACCAATGCCGTGATCAGCATATTGATGAGTGCCAGGGGCAACAATCCTTTCCAGCCCAGGTTCATCAACTGGTCGAAACGGAAACGCGGGATGGTCCAGCGGATCCACATGAAAATGAAAATAAAGATCACGGCCTTGATCATCAGCACCAAGAAACCGATTAGTCCAACCCACCAGTGATTACCCCATACCTCCGCTTCGTTGAAGAATGGAATGTCATATCCTCCGAAAAACAGGGTGGCCATCACCACGCTGCTGATGAACATATTGATGTATTCCGCAAAAAGATAAAAGCCCAGCTTCATGGATGAATACTCCTGGTGATAACCAAAGTTGAGCTCATTCTCCGCTTCTGGAAGATCGAATGGCGTACGGTTACATTCTGCCAGCGCACAAATGAAAAATATGAGGAAACCAAGTGGCTGGTAAAGAATATTCCAGTTGAACAATCCTTCAGACTGCTGTGCTACGATCACACTTAACCTTAAAGAACCTGATACCATCAGTACGGCGATGAGCGAGAGCCCCATTGCGAGTTCATAAGAAATCATCTGGGCCGCTCCCCTGATGGAAGCCAGCAATGAAAATTTATTGTTGGAAGCCCAGCCACCGATCATGATGCCATACACCCCCATACTCACTACTCCAAACACATACAGGATCCCGATATTGATATCGGCGATCTGCAGGGGAACCTGGCGGCCGGCGATATCGATGGTGCTGCCCCAGGGAATCACCGCACTTGTGAGTAGGGCCGTGATCATGGCCAGCATAGGCCCCAGTATAAAAAGGAATTTGGAGGAAAGCATGGGAATGATCTCTTCCTTCATAAACAGTTTTAGTCCATCGGCCATTGGCTGCAGGATACCGAAGGGACCGGCACGGTCAGGACCTACACGGTCCTGCAGGAACGCAGCGATCTTTCTTTCTGCATAGGTACTGTACATGGCCACAACCATGGATAACCCGATGATAACCGAGATCAGGATGAGCTTTTCTAGTATGATCCACCAGTCGATATTTGCTAAATCCATAAGGCGCTTTGAGCTTTGAGCTGCGAGCTTCGAGAATGACCCTCCTTGCAGGCAACTCTATTTATTATTGTTTTGTTCAGTTAATCTTATCAGGGCGTGTTGGGATTGGTTGAATCCGTTCCTGCCTTGTTACTCTTATATCCCTCTTTCACATCAGTGATATTGGTTCCGGTGGCCAGGGGATCTCCATTAAAGGTCTTGCCTGTTGCCGGACCGGGAAGCACATTCAGGTCTACCGTATTGACCTCGCTCACGCTGTGGATATCCATCAGCAGCTTGGGCTGTCTTCCATCCATCACCGCCGCGATCGTTTCCGCCGGTTTGGTGATATTGGTATAATGACCCTGGCTGATCACGGAATGCCTGTCTACTTTTGTGGGTCCTTCTATCACCCAGTCTGTTACTTTTTTCTTTTCGAAGCGACATTCATTACAGATCCACTCTTCCACCTCGCCCCACTGGTCTTTTCTAGCGGTTACTCTCAGCACATCATCTCCTCTCATCCACAGTCTTACCTTTCCCTTGCAGGTGGGACAGTCGCGGTGCGCATCTACCGGTTTGGTGAACCATACACGGTTTTTGAATCGGAAAGTGCGGTCGGTCAGTGCTCCTACGGGGCAAACATCAATCACGTTCCCGATGAATTCACTGTCGAGTGATTCCTGGATGTAAGTGGCGATCTGTGCATGGTCGCCGCGGTCGAGTACACCGTGTTCACGGTTGCCTGCCACCTGGTTGGCTGTATGCACGCAACGGTAGCAGAGTATGCAGCGTGTCATGTGCAACTGGATCAATGGGCCGATATCGATTCTTTCGAATGTTCGTCTTTTAAAATCGTAGCGGCTGCCTTCATTACCATGCTCGTAGCTGAGATCCTGCAGGTCACATTCGCCGGCCTGGTCGCACACGGGACAATCGAGGGGATGGTTGATGAGCAGGAATTCCACCACACCTTTCCTTGCTTCGAGCACGGCGGGGTTGGTGATATTTTCCACGATCATGCCGTCCATCACGGCGGTGCGGCAACTGGCTACCAGCTTGGGCATAGGGCGCGGGTCGGCGGTGGAGCCGGCAGCCACGCGTACCAGGCAGGTACGGCAATATCCACCCGTGTGTTTCAGCTTGCTGTAGTAACACATCGCCGGCGGGACGATATCACCACCGATCTGGCGGGCAGCCTGGAGAACTGTTGTTCCCGGTTCCACTTCGATAGTGATGTTATCAATTGTTACCTTAAATAATTTTTTTTCTTCGGTCATCTTTGCGATCCTTTGCGCAGAACTTTGCGTCCTTTGCGGTTACAATTTATTTACGATCCTTTTGATTCCTGTTTTTAGTTGCACAACATTGAAATTGATCAGCAATCCCAAACGGATATTTGCCAATTTCAAATAAGTAATTACCTGGGCAAAATGAATTTCATTAATGGCATCTACTGATTTTACTTCAATAATCAATAGATTTTCAACAATGATATCACACCTATAACCGCATTGTAATCTGATCGATTCGAAAACCAATGGGATAGGCTTCTGCCTTTCAACCTTTAAGTTTCTTTGAATCAGCCTATAAATCAGACACTCTTCATAAACCGATTCCAGTAAACCAGGCCCTAATTTTTTATGAACAAATATTGCTTCACCTATTATTATCGATGAGAGTTCATTTTCAGTCATGATGATTAACCGCTAAGAACGCAAAGTGCGCAAAGAATACGCAAAGTTGTGCGGCTATATCACCAAACTTTTCAGAGAAAATCACCGATAGAAAGGTGTAGAAATAATCAAAGAACTAACCAATTGCTATATTTAATGGATCAGCATAATGCGCCAATCCAAAATTTCTCTTCTGTGCTTCATCCGGGTTTTGAACATGCCATTCAAATTCATCCCTGAAATGCCTTATGGCAGCAGCCACAGGCCATGCAGCCGCGTCACCCAAAGGACAAATTGTATTACCCTCAATCTTGCTCTGTATATCCCACAACAAATCAATATCACTCATCTTGCCCTTACCGTATTCAATATTGTGCAGGATCTTCTCCATCCACCCTGTTCCTTCCCGGCACGGCGAACACTGCCCGCAGCTTTCATGACGGTAGAACCTGGCCAGGGTTAACGTATGGCGCACCACGCACTGGTCTTCATCCAGTACAATGAATCCGCCGGAACCCATCATGGTACCTGTCTGGAAGCCACCATCAGCAAGGCTTTCATAGGTCATCATCCTTTTCTCCCCTTTTGCGGTTGTCAGCAAAAGATTGGCGGGAACAATGGGAACAGAGGATCCACCCGGTATACAAGCTTTCAGTTTTTTGCCATTGGCCATGCCACCGCAATATTCATCACTGTATAAAAACTCTTCAACGGAAATGGTCATGTCGATCTCGTACACACCAGGCTTCCTGATATTGCCGCATGCTGAGATCAGCTTGGTACCCGTGGATTTGCCGATACCGATTTTGGCGTATTCTTCACCACCGATATTGATGATGGGAACTACCGCTGCCAATGTCTCCACGTTGTTGACAACAGTGGGACAATCATACAAACCTTTCACAGCCGGGAATGGAGGCTTGATACGCGGATTGCCACGCTTGCCTTCCAGTGATTCGAGCAGGGCGGTTTCTTCACCACAGATATATGCGCCCGCGCCGCGGTGCACATAGATCTCCAGGTCAAAACCACTGTTCAGAATATTCTTTCCAAGCCAGCCAGCCTGCTTTGCTTCGGCAATGGCCTGTTCAAGTATATCAGGTATCCAGGCATATTCGCCGCGGATATAAACATAACAGGTGTTGGCACCAAGTGCATAGGAAGAGATGATGAGCCCTTCAATAAAAAGATGAGGGAGAAATTCCATCAGGTAACGGTCCTTAAAAGTACCTGGCTCAGATTCATCTGCATTGCATACCAGGTAACGGGGCACGCCTTCTGGTTTTGCCAGAAAGCTCCATTTCATGCCTGTTGGGAAACCTGCTCCACCCCTGCCACGCAGACCACTTTTTTTTACTTCCTCTATGATGTCGGCAGGCCCCATTTTGAAAGCTTTCTCCATGGAAGCATAACCGCCATTCTTCCGGTACACATCGTAGTTCCGGATGCCTTCAATATGAGCCTGTTCAAGTAATAATTTTCTACCCATGGTAATTCAAAATTCAAAATTCAAAATTCAAAACTAAAACCGTATTAACTCCTTTATCATTGATACTGTCTATGCTTTTGAATTTTGCCTTTTGACTTTTAACTTTTGACTTGTGTTATATTTTCGTTGCCTGCCTTGCAAACAACTGCCATCCCTTATTTGTTTTGATCCAAACCTGCAGTACGTGAAGTTCCATCTCACCATTTTTCCCATCTACCTTGTAACTCACCTTCGCTGTACTTCTTACACTTGCCCATTCTTTCAATGCCTGCCACTGGTAATTGCTGCTTTCCATTTTCAGGTAAGTCAGCTTGCCATTCAACAGGTCACTGATCACTTCTGCTTTATTTTCCACCCAGCCATTGGAATGACCATAACTGAGTTTTGGATGCAATAATTTTTTAAGGGTCACGGTATCTTTCTTCACAAGGGCAACATCCAATTTGGACACTGCGTCCTTCAAAAATTCTGTTTGCCCGAAAGCCAGTACTGAAACAAACAACAACAAAAACAACGATCCTGTTCTTTTCATGTTCTGGTCTTTCTTTATGGTACCCTTACTGCCTGTCTTGATAACAATTTCCAGTCTTTCTTCTCCTTCGCCCATACCAACACGATATGCAATCTTAAGGGCGAAGAACTTCTGTCTGCCTTTTTTTCAATTGCAGTTAACAGGTACCTGGTAACTGCTGTTTTATTTTTCACCCATGCTTCTTCTCCCGTCAACTGCACATTTTCATATACAGAAGCATTATGAATGATATTATGCAATGCTTCTTTCCTGTTTTCAATCTTACCGCTGGAATGACCATAGGTAAGCTGATCGAGAAATAAGCCGGCGAGAACCAGGCTGTCCTTCTTCACGAATACCGCCTCATTCAGCACCCTGGCCTGTGAAACAACCAGTGAACGCTGGTCCTGTGCCTGCACAAACAGAACACTGAATAAAGCCATGCAAAAAAAGATCTTCTTCATATCAGTTATTGACAGCCGCTGTTTTCCTGCATTCTTCCACGATGCTGTCCACTTTTTCTTTGGTCAGGTGTTCCTTATAAAATTTTCCCATCTGCATCATCGGCGCATAACCGCAGGCACCGAGACATTCCACTGTTTTTAAAGTGAAGAGCCCGTCGGCCGTGGTTTCACCCACACCTATATTCAGTTTCTGTTTGATATAATCTATGATGCCATCGCTTCCACTGATCATGCAGGGACCGGTCTGGCAAACTTCGAACACATAGCGGCCTACCGGTTTAAGATTATACATGCTGTAGAATGTTGCTACTTCATATACTTCAATCGGCTTGATCTGCAGCAGCCCGGCCACATAATCCATCGCTTCAACACTGAGCCATCCATTATTTTCTTCCTGCGCCAGGTGCAGCAAAGGCAACAGCGCACTCTTTTGCTTACCCTGGGGATAGCGTGCGATGATCTCCTGCGCTTTGGATAATTTTTGTTCTGAAAATTTCATAATTAAGTCAAAATTCAAAAGTCAAAATTCAAAAGCGGGTTCACCATTTTTACTTTTGAATTTTTAGTTTTTAATGATCTACCCATCCATCTCACCCGCGATCAGGTTGAGTGAGGACATCACGATGATGGCATCACTGAGCATGGAACCTTTTATCATTTCCTCGTAAGCCTGGTAATAGATAAAGCAGGGACGGCGGAAGTGAAGCCTGTAAGGACTCCTGCCACCATCACTGATCAGGTAAAAACCAAGTTCACCATTACCGCCTTCCACGCACTGGTACACTTCACCCGGTGGAATATCAATCTCACCCATCACAATTTTGAAGTGATAGATCAGCGCTTCCATGCTGGTATATACATCTTTTTTCTCGGGCAGGTAGTACTCCGGCACATCCGCATGGAATACCGTTGCTTCCTCTCCTTTGAAGTCCTGTATTTTTTTATAGGCTTGTTCTATGATCCGCAATGACTGCCACATTTCCTGGTTACGCACCAGGAAGCGGTCATAAGTATCTCCTGTTGTACCAACCGGGATCTCGAAGTCAAAATCCTGGTAGCTGCTGTAAGGGGTATGCACACGTACATCATAGTCCACACCTGCAGCACGCAGGTTTGGACCGGTGAATCCATAGTTCAATGCACGTTCGGCGCTGATTGGACCAGTACCAATGGTACGCTCCATGAAGATGCGGTTGCGCACGAACAGGTTCTCGAATTCTTTCAGTACATCAGGATATTCTTTCAGGAATTTTTCAAGCTTGGTGAAAGCGATATCATTGAAATCTCTTTCAAAACCACCAATTCTTCCAATGTTGGTGGTAAGCCTTGATCCGCACACTTCTTCCCAGATCTCGTAAATGAGTTCACGGTACTGCATCACATACAGGAAGCCGGTAAAGGCTCCGGTATCCACACCAATCACGGAATTACAGATCAGGTGATCGGCAATCCTGGCCAGCTCCATTATGATCACGCGGAGGTAATCAACCCGCTTGGGGGTTTGAATACCCAGCAATTTTTCACAGGTCAGGTGCCAGCCCATATTATTGATGGGGGCTGAGCAATAATTCAAACGGTCGGTAAGAGGAGTGATCTGGTAAAGAGGCCGGCGTTCCGCGATCTTTTCGAAAGCACGGTGGATATATCCAACGGTTTGCTCTGCGGAAACGATTTTCTCACCATCCAGTTCGAGAATATTCTGGAATACACCATGGGTTGCAGGGTGTGTGGGCCCCAGGTTGATGGTGGTGGTCTGTGATTCTATACTTCCTTCCGGAAGTCCAATATGATTTTCTGTTACTGACATTTCAATTCAAAAATTAAAAACGAGGAATGCCCGGATCATTTCCAGGTCTGGTCCTTGTCTGCTTCGCTGATCTGCCTTGGCGCCCCATCGGCCTGGCGGTTTCCGAAATCAAAACTGCCTCCTCTTCCAAACATCTCATCATCCTTATCGATACGACTCTGGTCTTCCAGCGGGTATTCCTTTCTCATGGGGAAATAATCCATTTCCTCCACGTTCATGATCCTTTTAAGGTTGGGATGGCCGGTGAAGTTGACACCATAGAAATCATAAGCCTCACGCTCCTGCCAGTTGGCAGCGGAAAAAACTCCTGTAAGTGTTTGAACATCCGGCTGGTCAATGGGAAGAAAAACCTTGAAGCGGATCCGCACATTATCAACCAGGTTGTGCAGGTGGTAAACCACGGCGAGTTCCCTGCCTGCATAAGCAGGATAATGCACTACGGTGAGGTCGGTGAGAAAACGGAATTTCAGCTCTTCGTCT
>CAYWSQ010000034.1:0-6434 GCA_964460925.1 uncultured Flavisolibacter sp.
AAAGCCAATTACAACCGCTACATCGAAAAACATGCATCAGAACTTCGTGCAGTATCCAATGAAAAATGGGGCAACCATTTCATTGCCTTCAGAACTGTGATGCAGGTTGTGCAATAGATGTTAAGAAAATTTTTGTTTTGATGAAACGCTACAATGCTGATCTGGCTTGCATTTCAGCAATTCAATATTCCGAATTGCCTGACAGATAAGGGTTTCAAAGGATCAATTGAAGTTAATAGCAAAAAATCAGCTTAATGCCATTTGGCTGAAACCCTTATCCCATGCGGATTTTACGCCATTCAATAAAACTTTTATCCGAAAGAAAATTATTTTGTCGGAAACAAAAACCGTCTAAATTTGTCGCACTCAAACTTTTTAAATTTTCAACTATGAACAAAGCTGAATTGATCAACAAGATCGCCGATGACGCTGGTGTTACTAAGACACAGGCGAATGCTGCTTTAGATTCTTTCGTAGAAGCAGTTACCAAAACTTTGAAAGGCGGTGGTAAAGTTACACTGGTAGGATTTGGAACATTTTCTGTATCTAAGCGTGCTGCACGTAATGGCCGTAACCCTCAAACTGGTGAAGTAATCAAGATCAAAGCGAGAAAAGTTGCCCGCTTCAAAGCTGGTAAAGAACTTTCTGCAAAACTCTGATGAACCAGGAAAAAAGATTGAAGCTTTCCGTTTTCGCGGAAAGCTTTTTATTTCACGACATTTGTAAAAATTATTAAAAACTATATTATGGGCAGAGGTGATAAAAAAACCAAAAAAGGAAAGATCTTCAAAGGTTCATTCGGCAAATCCAGGCCAGCCAGTGAAAAGAAGATCACAGGCGCACAGCCTCCGGCGAAGAAAGCCTGAAAATCGTGAGAGATATGCCAATGGCTAATGGTCATTAGCTATTGGCCTCTTTATGGCGCCAGCCTTTCCATCTTCCATTCTCCATTCTCCAGACTGTACTGGATCCTGTCGTGCAGTCGGCTGGGCCTACCCTGCCAGAATTCAATGATCACAGGCTTTACTATAAAACCGCCCCAGTGTAGTGGCCTTGATAATTCCATTCCTTCATAACTGTCGGCTATTTCTTTGTAATGCTGGTCAAGCCACTCCCTTCCGGGTATAACGGTACTTTGAGGAGAAGCCCAGGCACCAAGCTGGCTGCCCCTGGGTCTTGATAAATAGTATTCATCACTTGAAGCCGCTGCAATTTTAGATACCAGCCCGGTGATGCGTACCTGCCTTTCCAGTTCTTTCCAGAAAAATACAAGGCAGGCCTTTGGATTCTCCGCGAGGTGCATGCCCTTATAGCTGTTATAGTTGGTGAAGAATACAAAACCTTCGTGACTGTAATCTTTCAACAGTATCACTCTTGCTGCAGGCATTCCATCAGCAGAAGCTGTAGCAACCACCATGGCATTCACTTCGTCGATCTCGGCTTTTACAGCCTGGTTCCACCATTTGGTAAACTGGTCCACAGGATGGGATTCAACATCTTTTTCAAGCAGGGATTCCACAGCATATTCCCTGCGCAGGTCGGCAATAGCGGCATTCATGTTCTGGCAGATTGAGCTGTAAAGGTAAAGTGCAGTTATTTATTATCTTTTTTCCTGCGCAAAAGAAAATCTCTTTCTTCAGACATCATATTGAGCATGCTTTCCAGTTCACCAATGCGGCGCAGCTCTGTCTGCAATTTTTTATTAGTGTCAGAAATATTCTGAAGGTCACTATTGAGGTCGGTGAGGAACTGAACTTTTTTGATCAGTTGCTGCCTTTGCAGGTTTGATTCGGCAAGCTTGTCTTCCACTTCATCCATGAGCATGCGCATGCGCTGGTTCTCATTCATTACTTCTTCCAGCTTTTCCTGCTTGCGGAGCAATTCCTTGTGCACCACTTCATAGGAGTGACGGGTATCATCCAGTTCCATCGCCAGTTCATTGGCGCGTCCCGCCTGGCTTTCGAGCATGGCCATTTTTTGCTGCAGCAGGTCAAACTCGCGGTAAACTTCTTCAATGCGGCTGGCCATTTTTTTAGCACCTTCTATTTCTTCCTGCAATTCTTCAAGCTCTTCTTCCTTATGCTCAAGTAACTGCTGCAGGTGCATCATTTCTTTCTGCAATTGATTGTTCTCCGCTTTCAATTCTTCCTTTCCCTCCTGTTCAAGTGCTTCAACTTTTTTGAGATAGGTATTCAAAAGCTTTTGCTGCTGTGAAATGGTTTGTTTGAGATCGCGGGCTACATGGTCATCTGCTGAAGCCCTGTGTTTTTCTGCAGGCAGTTCCAGTTCATCCTTCGCGATGATCTTTCCACGCAGGCGCAGGTACTGCTCCTCCAGTGATTGCATGGGAGATTTTTCAATGATTTTTTCTTCCTGCTTTGTTGGTGTAAAAAACTGGCGGCTGGCTTTCAATGTCTGGCGAAGCGTTTTCCTGCTTCTCAGGAAAAAATAAAGGGTCAGGCCAAATATCAGGCATACCAATATAAGGGTAAGGGACTCCAGGAGAGTCAGGTTGACAGCAGCAGTAATCATGCAATTAGTTCCGGTAAGTTTTCGAACGGTAAGCTAAGCATTTTTTCCGAAAAGATCAGGCTGTTACAAGGGTGCCTACTTTTTCACCGGTTACCACCCGGCGCAGGTTTCCGGGCTTGTTCATATCGAATACAACGATGGGCAGATGGTTCTCCATGCATAGTGTGAACGCGGTCATATCCATCACATTCAGTTTACGTGTAATGCATTCCTGGAAGGTAATCACGCCAAACTTGGTGGCGCTGGGATCTTTTTCAGGATCTGCGGTATAAATACCATCTACCCTGGTTCCCTTCATGATCACATCAGCCTTGATCTCGATAGCCCTGAGCGAGCCTGCCGTGTCGGTAGTAAAATAGGGATTACCTGTACCAGCACCAAAGATCACCACGCGGCCTTTCTCAACGTGGCGGATGGCCCGGCGGCGGATGTAAGGTTCAGCGATCTGCTCCATTTTAATAGCGCTCTGCAGCCTGGTGTACACACCAATACGTTCCAGCGCGGCCTGTAAGGCCATGCCGTTGATAACGGTGGCCAGCATGCCCATATAATCTCCATGAGCCCTTTCAATACCGGTTTCAGCCTCGTTCATGCCGCGGTAAATGTTTCCTCCGCCAATCACGATAGCCACCTGAACGCCAAGATCAGTGATCGATTTAATGTCCTGGGCATATTGTCCCAGCACATCATTATCGAAACCGAAATTTTTATCTCCCATTAAAGATTCACCGGAAAGCTTCAGCAGAATGCGTTTGTATTTAGGCAGCATAGATTAAATGTAAGCGGTGCGAAGATAAGGTTTTGCAACTACTCGAAAAGTTGCATCAACACAGCCGCCACAGCAATGAACGGTAGGAAGTTTTTCATACACAGCACTGTAGATTTTTTTTGAAGTGGTTTCATTCCTTATTTTCATTTGTGTTTTATCCACTGCTTAAGTTTTATGCGAGGTTTGCCATCAGGTTTTATTGCACCCGTATCATCGTGAATAAGCCGGAACTGCTGCAGGTTAAGGGACCTGTTCTGCTTGCATGCAATCATCCTAATTCTTTTCTCGATGGAATGATCCTGACCACCCTCTTCGACCAGCCACTTCATTCTCTTGCACGCGGTGATGCATTCAAAAACAAATTTGTCAGAAAGATTCTTTACAACATCCAGTTATTGCCAGTGTACCGCACCAGTGAGGGAGTGGAAAACCTTGAACACAATTACACTACTTTTTCTGCCTGCCAGGAAACCTTCAGGAAGGCAGAAAATGTGCTCATTTTCAGTGAAGGCCGCTGCATTAATGAATGGCATTTGCGCCCGCTCAAAAAAGGAACAGCACGACTTGCTCTTACAGCCTGGAAAAACAACACCCCTCTTACCGTGATACCTACAGCCCTGAACTATAGTTCGTTCAGGAAGTTTGGAAAGGAGGTGCATATTTTTTTTGGAGAAGCGCTCGATGAAAAAAAGATTTTACAGGAGCCAACAGAAGGCCGCCAGTTGCTAGGCTTCAATGAAGCTTTGAATGACCAGTTGAAGGATATGGTTTACGAGATCGCTCCCGGCGACCAGGAAAAAAGAAAAAAGATTTTTTCAATAGGCATCAAACCTTCTTTCTATTTCATGTTGCTGCCGGCTCTTGCGGGCTGGCTGCTGCACCTTCCTCTCTACCTGCCCATTCTTTTATTCACCAATTTCCGTTTCCGCGAAAGCGGGCATTACGATTCTGTACTCACCAGCCTCCTGCTGCTTTCCTATCCTTTTTACTGGCTCCTTCTCAGTTTTATTGCTGGCAGCTATGGCTTAGCATGGGGACTAACCGCATTTGCAACCCTGCCCCTCACCGCCTGGTGCTGTGTAAGAGTGAAGTACCAGCTTGACGTCTGAAATGCCAATGGCCAATGGCCAATGGCCAACGGCTAATGGCTAATGGCTCTGATGACAATCCACGTTTCCTCACGATGTATTATCTCAAACCCCCTGGGATATGCACAATAAACTTCTGCCGGCAATAAGCCTTGCCCTCCTTACAACCTTCGTTGTTTCCTGTAAAAAAGATAAAGCTGATCCGCCTCCACCGCCGCCTGCCGCCCAGGCCGATATTGCCGCGGTTGACAATAAGATCACGCAGTTCATGACCACCCATAACATTCCCGGCGCCTCGCTTGCGATCTCCAAAAACGGAAAGCTGGTGTATATGAAAGGATATGGATTTGCCGACGAGGCTGCCAATGAAAAAGTAACCACTGATCACCGGTTCAGGCTGGCGAGCGTTTCCAAAACCTATACAGGTGTAGCCATTATGAAGATGGTGCAGGATGGAAAATTTCCACTGGACGCGAAAGTTTTTGGGCCAAGCGGTATCCTGGGTACTGAATATGGTACTCCCCCTTACAATTCCAATGTAAGTAATATGACCGTACAACATTTATTACAAAATGTATCTGGTTCCTGGGGAGGCGCCACCGGCGGTGACGTGATAGACCAGAATCCCTCTTACACCACTGTACAGTTGTTTAACTGGATCCTGAATACCAGGCCTAATCCAAAAACACCAGGTAGTTTTTATGATTATTCCAATATCAACTTCTGGATCGCGGGCAGGGTGATTGAAAAAGTTTCCGGCAAATCCTATATTAATTTCATCAGGGAAAATGTACTTGCTCCCCTGGGCATTACCTCGGTGGATATAGCAGGAAAAACGTTGGCGGAAAAAAAGCAGAACGAAGTGCGGTATTATGGCCAGGGCTCTGATGCCAGCTATGTTTACAATATCGCATTCCCCAGGAGGGATGCTGATGGCGGACTCATTTCTACGGCTAAGGACCTGCTGAAATTCGTGGCGGCTTTTGACGGCTTTAGTACACGGCCTGATATGCTTAACAGCAGTTCAGTAACCGCTTTAACCACCGGATCTTCGGTATTTCCCTCCTATGGATTGGGTATCGGCATCTGGAGCGCCCAGAATCTCTGGTACAACTATGGCAGCCTCCCCGGAACCCGCTCAGCCTTTATGAGGCATGACAACGGTATGAGTGCGGCCCTTATTTTCAATTCCAGGGTGAACCCTTCCGCTGAAACGGCTTTTGTACAGGGCATGCAAAGCCTTGTGCTGGACCTGGTAAAAAACAGTTATCCCTGGCAGGATATTGATCAATTCTGATAATTATTATTACATTCATATATCTCTTAGAGCAGTCAAGCAGTTTTTAATTCTCATGAAGCAAGACCCCGGCTTTCCAGCCGGGGTTGTTTTTTAGATTTGCTGCCGGCAGCATATGCCATCATACATTATCTTTGGCCCCAAGCTTAATATTTACTTATGAGAAAATCTATAGTTGTTATCCTGTTCATGCTTTGTGCCGGCATGCTGAATGCCCAGACTAAAAAATATACTTCAGGTGTGAAAGCAGGTGTAAACCTTGCCAACCTGCGCCTCGACAACCAGCCCGATATCAATTCTGATATGCGCATCAATTTTCACGCGGGGATCTGGTACAATATTCCATTTTCAAAAAATTTCAGCATCAACCCCGAGATCCTTTTCTCAGCCGAAGGTGCCAACCAGAAATCAAATATCTCAACCAACGATATCATCCTGAATTATCTCCAGATCCCGGTGATGTTCCAGTTGAATACCAGTTCCGGATTTTTCCTGGAAACAGGCCCGGCTCTGAGCATTTTGGCAAAAGGACAGGAAACCATCAAGACCAGCGCTGCTACTTCAGAACTGGCACTGAACAAACAAATCAAAAAGACAAATATCTCCTGGGGTGCAGGCCTTGGTTACAGGATGAAGAAACTCGGATTTTATGGCCGTTACAACCTCGGACTTTCCAATCTTGCTAAAAATGACACCCGTCCCGAAACCAAGTCAAGCGTGATCCAGGTAGGATTGAGCTGGGGGTTTT
>CAYWSQ010000034.1:6444-21217 GCA_964460925.1 uncultured Flavisolibacter sp.
GAGAGGAGCAAGGTTTAAGGAACAAGGTTCAAGCCGCTAACTACGAGCTGAGGGAAGATGTTCAATAAAAAGAGAAGACTTTAAAGGTCTTCTCTTTTTATTTGGAACGATTCAACTGAACCTAAACATTCAGATCTTACAACCTATCCGAGATCTGTAAGTCTTGAACCTTGCAGCTTGAACCTTGCAGCTTGCAGCTAAAAAAAGAGACCCTAAGGGTCTCTCTCAAAATATCATCTGCTCCGCTTATCCCAGCGCTACTCTCTTGAATTCTGTTACCTGCAGGTCGCCTGCAGATTTCAGGTAGTCGCCTACTGATTTGGAACTGTCTTTTACAAATGCCTGGGCAGTGAGTGTGCTTTCCTTGAAGAATGCATTGAGTTTGCCTTCCGCGATCTTGGACATCATCTCTTCTGACTTGCCGGCCATTTTGGGATCCTGTTTCATCTGGTCCATCACGATATCCCTTTCACGGGTTACTACATCAGCAGGAACAGAAGCGGCATCCACAGCTACCGGATTCATCGCGGCGATCTGCATCGCAATGTCCTTACCCGCTTCACCAGCGTCTTTATTGAAACCTACAAGTACACCCATACGGTATGCACCGTGAATATAAGAAGCCACATAAGGAGCATCCACTCTTTCAAAACGGGCCACACCGATCTTTTCACCAATGGAAGCCAGTTTGTCGTTGATAAGGTCTGCTACTTTGGAACCATTTACAGTTACCTCGTTCAGTTCTTCTGCAGATTTTACATTGTTGGCCACGGCAGCATCAGCGATGCTTTGCGCGAAGGCAACAAAATCAGCATTCTTGGAAACGAAATCTGTTTCGCAGGAGATCGTAACAATCAGTCCTGTTTTATGGTCGGCAGTGGTCTTGGCGATCACCACACCTTCTTTAGCTTCACGGTCGCTGCGCTTGGCGGCAACTTTCTGGCCCTGCTTGCGCAACCAGTCGATCGCTGCTTCAAAATCACCATTAGTTTCAGTGAGCGCCTTGCGGCAATCCATCATACCAGCGCCTGTAGCCTGGCGCAGTTTATTAATATCCTGTGCTGTTATTGTTGCTGTTGACATCCTTGTTAAGTTTAAAGTTCAAAGTTCGAAGTTCAAAGTCGGTGTCCTAACCCCCTTAAAGGGTAGGAGATTACCTCCTTCCACCACCAGGACCTCTTCCGCCACCGGTGCCACCACCTGGAGTTCTGCGGCGTTGTCCGCCACCTGCTCCACCTGCGCCCGGACCACGTCCAGCACCAGGACCGCCTGCACGGCTGCCACGGCCACGGCCGCCTGCTTCAGCATTTGCTTCAGCTTCCATGCGGGAGGCTCTTTTTTCTTTTTCATCATCACTGATGTTGTCTTCACCTTCTTCATCCTTGGCCGCCTGCCTTTCAGCAAGACCTTCAGCAATAGCCGCAGTGATATAGTTGGTGATGATAGCGATAGATTTGGTAGCATCGTCGTTGGCAGGAACCGCGAAATCAACCTTGTTGGGATCGCAGTTGGTATCCACCACGCCGAAGGTCATGATGCCAAGGCGTTTGGCTTCAGCCAGGGCAATATGCTCATGGCCGATATCCACGATGAACAAAGCAGCAGGCACACGGCCCAACTGGGCGATACCGCCTAAAACTTTTTCCATCTTTTCTTTATCGCGGCTTAGGGTCAAACGCTCTTTTTTAGTGATAGAGTCGAAAGATCCGTCACCCAGCATTTTTTCGATGCTCTGCATTTTCTTTACGCTCTTGCGAACGGTGTTGAAATTGGTAAGCATACCACCCAGCCAGCGCTCGGTAACATAAGGCATGTTCACACGCTGTGCGCATTCTGTAACGATGTCCTTAGCCTGTTTTTTAGTACCAACGAAAAGCACTTTCTTACCACTGCGGGCAATTGCCTTCAGTGCGGCAGCAGTTTCCTGCAGGGCCTCGGTAGTTTTGTTCAGGTCAATGATGTGAATACCTTTCTTCTCAGCGAAGATGTAGGGCAGCATCTTGGGGTTCCACTTCTTCTTCAGGTGACCGAAATGAACACCGGCTTCCAGAAGCTGTTGTTGTAGTGAAGTGTTTTGTTCCATTGTTATGTATTAATAGTTTGAATGTTTATTTGTGCTGTAAGCTTCAAGCTGTGAGCTACGAGCCACGAGAAAGTCCTCGAAGCTCGCAGCTAAAAGCTCATAGCCTTCCTTATCGTTTACTGAACTGGTAGCTTCTTCTCGCTTTCTTCTTACCGAATTTCTTACGTTCAACAGAACGTGGATCACGTTTCAGAAGACCGGCAGCTTTAAGTGCAGGACGGAACTCAGGATTGAGGTCAACCAGCACACGGGCGATTCCAAGCATGGCAGCTTCGGCCTGACCCTTAACACCACCACCGGCAGCATTGATCTTTACATCATACTTGTCGGCTGATTCAACAGTCTTTAAAGGCCTGATCACCTGGTTCTGCAGGTATACCAGGGGAAAATAGGTTTTGTAATCCTTATCGTTTACAGTGATGGCACCGCTGCCACGGGAAATGAATACCCTGGTAACAGCTTCCTTACGGCGGCCAACGCTATTTTTTTGTTTCTCCATTTTTTATGCTTTTGGCTATTGGCCAATAGTTATTGGCTAATGGCAAATTGATGAATTAGAATTTAAGTTCTTTAGGCTGTTGTGCTGTGTGAGGATGCTGGTCTCCGGCATACACAAATAATTTTTTGTACATCTGGCGGCCCAGGCGGTTCTTAGGCAGCATGCCTTTTACACCTCTTTCGATGATCACTTCAGGACGACGCTTCAACAGGTCTTTCGCAATCTCTTCTTTACGGCCACCAGGATATCCTGTATAGTGGTCATAAACTTTTTCGTCCATTTTGTTACCGGTGAATTTCACTTTTTCCGCATTGATCACGATAATGAAATCACCTGTGTCTACGTGAGGGGTGTAATATGCCTTGTTCTTGCCGCGTAAAATCGCTGCAATACGAGCGCACATACGTCCCACGGTTTGATTGGTACCGTCAACAACATACCAGTTACGTTGTACGGTAGCCGCATTCGCATGTTTTGTTGTAAAATGTAATTTGCTCATTTAAGAAAAGCTTTAAGTTGTTAGCTGCGAGCTGCGAGGCCCTGACTTACAACGGTGAAAAATATTTGACAGAACCATCCTTCTGCCAGACCCTACTCGTAGCTCGTAGCTTTGGACCCGTAGCTCATTTTGGGAGCGCAAATGTAGGTGAATAGCCTAATCCAACCCAAGAATTCCGGGGGTTATTTTTACAGACACCTTTATAACAGGTTGATTTACAGTAAATTTTTTGACATGTTTTTGAAATAGTTAACGAAATGACCCGGATTTTCTTTGGCAAATCAACCAGATTTTATAAAACCCGGGTTCCAGGTTTTGTTATGATTCATATTCAAACACAAAGGACGGTGAGGCTGGCAAAGGGCGTGGAGGGAATTGTTTTTAGTATTCAAATGCTTTTTATCTTTCGCCAATGGATGCGATACAGCCATTAGGCAGGACGAGTTTCGGAAAACCGGAGAACACAGGAAGGGTGCTATCGGAAAATGAAGCCCTCAAACTTTTGTATGAATGGGTGGAGAACGACAAGCTGCGCCTGCACATGAAGCAGGTGGCTGCGGTGATGAAGGCCTGGGCCCTTGAAAAAGAAGAACTGCCTGAGGAAGAAGCGCATAAATGGTGGCTCGCCGGCCTGCTGCATGATGCCGACTGGGATAAATATCCCAATGATCATTGCCGCATCATTATTGAAGAACTGGAAAAAAGAAATATTGATCCGGCGGTGATCCGCTGCATTGCCTCCCACGGCCCGCGACATTTTGGTGTTGAGCCCGAAAGCCGGATGGACCACATGATCTATGTATTTGATGAATTATCAGGCTTCATACATGCTGCTGCACTTATCCGACCGGCACGCTATGATGGTATGGATGTAAAAAGTGTTCAGAAAAAATTGAAGACACCTTCTTTTGCCGCGCAGGTAAGCAGGGAAGATATCACAGACGCTCTTGACCGTGCTAAACTAAAGGGTGATGACATCATCCAGTTCATCATCGATCACCAGAAACATATCTGAAAATAAAAGGCATCCTTCCGGATGCCCTTACCCCGCTGTAGGCGGACTTCTCATGTGCGTGAATGAAGTTACAGCATTTCTCAATTGAATAAGTGCTGTTGGCTGTTAGCCTTTGGCTGTTGGCCAGGCAGGTTTCACGCAAAGCCGCAAAGAAAAAAGACGCAATTATAAAAGCGTGAATCACAAATGCCATTCTGTATCTTAAACACTACTTACCGCCTTACCACCTTTCCGGCTATTTCTCTATAATAAAAGCAAGGCCGGAAAGTCGGGAAGGCGGTAAGTAATTTCATTAATTCATAATCTACTTAACAATTCCAATCTTTAAGTCACAGGCCAATGGCCAATGGCTAACGGCCATCAGCTAAATACCTTTTACTGATCTGATCATAAACCTCCAAATGCTTATTCGCCTTTCCATCCTTATCAAAAACAGCCTCCCAGGTATTCAGGGGCTCCCAGATGCAGGTGCCTTTTCCTCTTCCTCCCGGTAATTCAAAAGCAATCTTATTCACTTCTTTTTTTAACTGCGAATATTCCACCAGTATCACATCACCATATTTATTGGCAAGCCTTGTCATATTATTTTCAAGATCTTCCAATGTGCCATGCCATTTGGGATAATAACTCTGGCCGATAACATCAAAATGAACACCTCTCTTCAGCATCTCCTCAATAAAAAACTCCGACTCATCGGCCTGTCCGCCCAGCGCCACATGCAGCATCATCACAATACCAGGATCCACTTCCAGCGTGGCATCGGTGCCTGCTTTGATTAGTTGCGCCAGGCTGTCAAGATTACTTACATGTCCTTCCGGCCATACAATACCATGATTGATCTCATTGCCGATCTGCACCATATCAGGAGTAGTGCCCTGCTCCTTCAATGCCCTGATTACCGACTTTGTATACCGGTACAAACTATCCTTCAGCACTTCAAAACTTTTGTCCCTCCAGGCTTTTGGCTTGTATTGCTTCTCTGGATCCGCCCAGTAATCACTGTAATGAAAATCAAGCAGGAGTTTCATGCCCGCTGCTTTAACCCTTTTCGCCATTGCCAGCGTATGGGCCAGGTCACAGAAACCCTGTTTGGGTGAATAACCGCTGTCACGTGCCGGGTCATTGAACAAACGCAGGCGCACATAATTGAACCCATGATCTTTCAAAATTTTTATGGCATCCTTCTCCACTCCTTTATCATAAAACTTCATTCCTCTTTTTTCCAGTTGGGGTAAAAAGGAAATATCAGCGCCCAGCATTTTATCTACAGGATTTTTTTTCCTTAGAATTGATTTTGTTTTGCTCACTGACTGGTGGGGACTGATCGAATGAATACCGGTGGATGCAGGGTAAAGTCCTTTGGCTCTTGCTTCAAATTTGATCACTGATTCATTTCTACCCGACTGGAGTATTACCTGGCATTTTCCATTGAATAATCTTCTTTGCCAGGCTGAATCATCCAGGTATTTATCTGGTTCGTGACTGCTCGGATCTCCATTACCAACCCCTATGATCTTTGCATCACCGGTCCAGCGGAAACTTACCAGGTTGTCTGCATCCGGCACTTCACGGCCCATACTGTCGATCACAGAAATATTCATGACCGTTACATCCTTACCATCCGCATACATCGTAGTCTTATACGGTGTGAGCACCAGTTCATAAGGCCTGCCCGTAGTTTCCACTTTTGCTTCCAGCTTTTTACCTTTTTTATTCGCGACCGCCTTCAATTCACCGGGTTCGTAATTCACCATCCATTTCAGGTGACTGTTGCGCGGCATTGATTTTTTACCCAGCGATCTTCCGTTTAGAAATAATTCAACTTCATCAGCATTTGAATTCACCCACACTTCAATAGGTTTTCCCATCTGTGTGACAGGATGGTTCCAGTGCGGTGAAATATGTAACACATCTTTATCTGTCCACCAGCTTTGATAATAGTAATATAGATTCTTTGGAAAGCCACATACATCCATCACACCAAAATGAGAGGAGATGTTGGGCCATTTATAGGGAGTGGGTTCACCCCTGTAATCGAAACCTGTCCAGATATAACCACCCAGCCAGTAATCATTCACTGCTGCCAGCTTCCACCAGGTTTCGGCCTGGCTGGCCCACCAGGGAAAGGTGATGTCCTGGTCGGGCACATAAGCCCTGATGGTATCTTTCACATAAATGCCTCTCGTAGTTACTGTGCTACCCATCTCCGTACCAATGATAGGCTGACTGGGATGATCGCGGTGATAATCGGCAACAGCGAACTCACGGTAATTGAAACTCCTTACCGGGATCACTTCATTCACACCAGTGAATACATTGGGAAGGTCCGCCGCGTAGGTGCTTGTGCGGGTAGGATCCAGTTCTTTTTGTTTGGCCAGCAGGGTTTGTGCCACCCGTTTTCCAACAGAATTGGTTTGAATCCATCCTTCTTCATTACCGATGGACCACATGAATACCGATGCATGGTTACGGTCGCGGCGGATCAGCCTTTCAAACTGGTTCATATATTCCGGGCTGCTGTTGAGCAACCTCTGTTCATCCATTACCAGCATGCCCAGGCTGTCGCAGGCATCCAGCAGTTCGGGCGTGGGTGCATTGTGACTGGTACGGTAACTATTGCTGCCCCAGTCTTTCAGCAGGCGGATACGGTAAAACTGGAGATAATCCGGCAGGGCACTGCCCACACCGGCATGATCCTGGTGATTGTTGGTGCCTTTGAGTTTCACATGTTGGCCATTAAGAAAAACCCCATTGGGTTTGATCTCTATGGTGCGGATCCCAATACGGTGACGGATACTGTCAACCACTCTTCCATTTTGCATCACCAGCGATACCACTCGGTAGAGATAAGGATCTTCCAGTGACCAAAGCCTTGGATTGGATAAATTCAGCTTGTGCTTCACCGTTATTTTTCCGTTGACTGCAAGAGTAATGGTTTGGGCAGGAGACTGCACCAGTTTTTTCCCGTTACGGTCGGCCAGGTAAGAAACTACCGTTGCATTTGTAGCCGAAAGGTGTTCATTCTGCACTTCGGTCTCCACCTGTATGGAGGCATTTTTTCCCTTGACTGCTGACCAGGCAAACACACCATCATGTGCAATATGCAAATTGTTGTATTGATTGAGCCACACATGCCTGTAAATGCCGGCGCCTTCGTAGAACCATCCTTCGTACTGGGTGGCATCCACTCTTACGGTAATCACATTTGATTTGGTGAAACTAATATAGTCGGTGATATCATAGGCCACACCCACGTAACCGCTCTGGTTGTTGCCGAGGTAAAAACCATTGATCCAAAAATGCGCATCGCGGAAGACACCGTCAAATTCCAGTTGAAATCGCTGACCGGAATCTTTTTTAGCGATGTCAAATTTTTTACGGTACCAGCCGATGCTGGTTTCAGGGAATAGTCCGCCTACAGGTTTATAACCGTGCGACTGCACATCAAAATTGGGTGAATTGAAAAAAGGAAGTTCAACGGCCCAGTCATGAGGTATGTTTAGTTTCCTCCAACCTGAATCATTAAAATTAATCGCCATAGCAGCCTGGTCGGTTTTACCTGATTTGGCAAAGATGGCTGTGATGCCGTAATTGAAATCCTTTGCGGGATCACCGGCATGACCGAAGTGAAAACGCCAGTCTTCATCCAGGCTGATCCTTTGTCTTTGCGCCAACATCTGGCAGCTCATCAAAAGCAAGAGTATTGTTGTAAAAAACCTCATCATTGAATTGGGATTTGGAAAATTTTTTGATTGGGAATCCGTTTACAGGAAAGCCTGCAGGTTTCTGAAAGGTATTCAATGCTATGGAAAGAAAAAAAGCCTGGCAGGCGTTATGGATTCTTAATTTTACCATCCCTGTGCAACGTTGGCCTTGATGCTGTTGTCAGGTTTAAAAAAATATATATGAAGGGACTCACTTTAGGATTTCTGCTGCTTGTAAGTTTTGCTTCCTGCAAAAAAGACGAAAAGCCTGCCATTGTATGCAATATCAACCAGACAAAAGCTTTGAATGTTGCCAAGGTTACAGTAAACAACGGCATCTGGGGTACGGTATCATCACAGGAAGGTAATTGCATGCCTGTCCAGGGTCCGAGTACTACCTGTACTGAATGCCCGGTCAAAAGAACGGTGAGGATCTATGAATACACGATGGCCAACCAGGCTACTCCTGATGGCACTTCTCCTGTTTTCTTTACTGCTTTCAGCACGCAGCTTGTGGCTGAAGTTGAATCTGATGAAACCGGTTTTTATGAAACGAACCTGGCTCCTGGTCAATACACTATTGTAGTGGTTGAAAATGGGAAATTATATGCACCGGGCCGCGATGCACAGGGCGGACTGAATTCTTTTAATCATCCGGGCAACCAGTCTACTGTTAATTTTAAGATGACTTATAAGGCCGTTTTTTAAAAGTTCAAAGTTGATAGTTCAAAGTTCAAAGCCGGTGAACTAATGAATGAAACGGCTTAGGTTTATTTGCTTTCTTCAACACCATTTCCTCGTAAACTACTTACCGTATTGCCGTCTTCCCGGCTATCGCTATCGCAATAAATAAGGCCGGGAAGGCGGGAAGACGGTAAGTAATTGTCTAAAGAAAGAAGCGCACTAAAGGTTCGGTTTTATTTTCTCAAACTCACAGAACTGATTTCAATTCCGATTTCATTAACACCATCAGCAGAGAAACTAATCTCTAATTTTTCAGCATCATTAATTTTCAATGGCGCCGTTGAGGAAGATGAAAACATCAATGGAAGAAATCCCGGGTATGGTCTTGGCAAGAGAATGTAATCAGATTTAATTAAAGCAGTGAGAGGTATTACATACTCCTTCCATTCTTCATCCAGTTCAATTTTTGTTGCGTATGCATTTGCTTCGTTAGTGATTAAAGAAATTTTGACTTGCGTCTTTCCTGTTGACCGTGCTTTCACTACAATATTTGTAAAACCTGAAAGTTCTTCCTGCCTGCCTGAAATCTTATCAGCAAAATAAAACTGCCATCCCATTGTTTGTCCTGCAACCGGCTGGGTCATTATAGTTTTAAGAGACAATTCACCAGGAGTATTTGTTGTTGCATATTGAACACGGTTGTTTCTCCAGTCCGTATTATATAAAATGACTTTTTGCCTATCGTGAAGCGGATTAAATAATTCAATATCCGATCTTGGTCCCATCACCATAACTTCCCAGCTTTCATTCCGGTATTCATCCCAGGCATAGGGCCTTCCTTTATAATTACCAGGGAAGAACCAGGCCATTCCATCCTTTTTGCGAATTATGATCCTGTAATTGATGATGCCTGGCTGCAACATGTCAGCAGGAACTTCCACCTGGTATTGATAAGCATTTACCGGCTGCATATCCAGGGTCTTCCATTGCCCGTAAGAATTTCTAAGTTCCACCTGAACCTTATCACCATCCGCCAGGGCTGCAGCCTGTGCCTGGATCTTAAAAGATTTTCCGGCTGTTACAGATTTTGTTGGATGATGCACCACTACTGTTTCTAAATTGTCAGCAGCAGGCGCATAAAATTTTTTCCATTCCTCCGGTACCTGTATTCTACCCTCAATATTCGCCGATGCCAGTAAATAGACACCGGGACTTACATAAAAAGAATTTTCACTAACGGAAATCTTTGCCTGGTTACCCTCATTCACAGGTCTTACAGAAAACTGGTTTCCAAGATCCGGCAGATCAATTTTCATTTTATTGGCCCTGTGAAAAATTCTCACAACATGTTTGGAAGGTGATGCCCTCTCAAATGGGTCTTCAACAGCAATGGCATCCGGCATTACTTCAAGCCGCCACTGGCCATCCGATCTTTTATCAAGGAAATAAGCACCGGTCCCTTCATAGCTCACCAAGGGAGAACTTCCGGTACCGGCAATATTTTTCAGTTTTGAAACATCAACCGGCATTGTGCTGGTATGGCCTGTGTAATAAAACTTTTCCGCACTGTTCATCTCCGCTAGCTGCTGTTTATAACTCAGCCTGAACACATCAAACAAGGTATCTGCAGGAAAACCTCCATAAGATTTCCTGAGTGGCAATTTATGAAACACTTCAGACGCAATCATTAAACTGATGGCTTTAGCAGGCGTATAAGCAAGGTTGAGATAATGAGTCTGGTATTCAGTATTGCTATAAGCTGTGTATAGTGGATCATAAGCAAACTGCGTGGCCCACTGGAAACCTGCGGTACGGTAACTCCTGGCCATGGCAGGGTACATGATAGGCTGCATCACATCACCCGCATCAAATTCATATACCATCAGCGCCCTTTTTTTGAAGGCAGCGATCGTATCTCCAAAAGGGATGGCATAGTTCGCCACATTCGGCAGATAATTTCCTTTGCGTTCATGATTGGCAACCAGTCCTGTTGGATACCATTGAAAACTATGGCCATCAACTTTCGCTTTCACCACTGCATCCGCATAGCGGGGTGATTCACTGATATTATAGAAAACCGGTTTGGTCCATCCCGTGCTTTTCACCGCTCTCGTCATTCTGTTCACGTATTCTGTGGTACGTTCTTTCGGACCACTGTGATGGGGTTCATTGTTGATCTCCATGGCAATCACATCCGGGTCGTCCTTATAGGCAAGCTTTGTATAGGGATTGACATGAGTGAAAAATTGTTTGAGATAATTTTCCTGTGCTTTGAATGCTTCTTCTTTTACAACGGATGGCCCTTTTCCGTACACATAAGAAAAGCCGTTTGTTTTAACGTCAGGTTCAGGATAACCATTTCCCCAGAAAGCAATTGGGGTGATCAGGATTTTTATATTTTTTTCCTTCAGCTTCATGATGAGATAATCAAATAAGCGCAGGTGTTCATTCTTAAGAAGGTTGCCCAGTGAATCAGTAATATCAACATCCCAAACGTGAACGCGGAAGGCATCAAGACCCAGCCTGGCCATATGGTGCACATCTGCATCAATGGCTTTCTCGATGTCAATCCCCAGCACTTTATGAGAACGGAAGCCATAAGCAAAAGGAACCGTATAATTCACACCAAAAAAAGCAGCTTCTGTTTTATCCTTTGTCCAGCGCATCACGCCATGTTTGTCTACATAAACAGGATCGGTGTTTTTTTGGGCAGAAACTGCCAGCGACAAAATGAGAAGAGAAACAGTAAAGAAAATTTTCATCGTCATTGGTTAAAAGCATTGAGTGCAATGGTGGGACGCCCCGTATTATCAAAGGCGCCTAAGGTATATCCCTGCCAGTTATTATAAGCCTGGGGTTCCCAGTACAAAACACCAAGACCCTTTCCGGCAGTCACATTTTTTACTTTGGACAACAGATCAGAAATAAATAAACGGCTGGCTGCTGCCTGGTCCCAGCTCATACCCACTTCCACTACAAACACTTCCTTGTTATGCCTTGCCACCATATCATTCATATTCACCAGGGTTTGATTGTTGAGCTGCGCATAATTGGCCGGCGTTGGGTATAGCGACATGCCAATCACGTCAAATTTGCCACCATTGTTTTTCAATCCATCAAACAACCACCTGAAAAGCGCATTATCCCAACCGTTAGACACATGCACGATGACTTTAGCATTGGGAAAAACAGCCTTCACGGCATCATAACCTGCATTCACCAACTGTGCGAAATTGTTCATATTGGTGGAAGCCTTTCCTTCCGGCCATAACATACCATCATTCGTTTCATTCCCTACTTGTACCCACTCAGGGGTAACACCTGCTGTCTTCAATGCATTCAATACTTCGGTAGTATGACTTGCAACAGAAGTCTTCAATCCTGCAAGGTCCTGTGAAGCCCATGCTGCAGGTTTGGTCTGGTGGCCCGGATCGGCCCAGGTATCGCTGTAATGAAAATTGATCATGATGCGCATGCCCTGGTTCTTCGCCCTTACAGCTTTTGCCACCACATCGGCTGTGTTGTTGTATCCATTGGCCGGATTCACCCAAACTCTCAGCCTGATGGTATTCATACCAAGATTTTTCAATAGCGCCATGATCTCTGTTTCTGTACCACCTGCACTGTAAAATTTCCTGCCGGCTGCCTCCATTTCAGTGATCCAGCTTACGTCGGCACCTTTTGCCAGGTTAACTGCAGGGGGAGGTACAGGAGGCGGATCTTTTTTGTTACAGGAAATGATAGTGAGTGTAAACAGGGATGCGAAAAAGATGTTTTTCATCAGGCAGCCATTTAATAGTTGTGAGATAAATTCTTGCTTCGTAAAGCTAATGAATCAGCACAAAAAAAGGCCATCACAACGGATGGCCTGGGTTTGTATCAGTCAACAGATCAGTTAATGGTAACTGTCTGTGTTTTTTCGTTCAGTGTAATGGTATACGTACCTGCTGCAGCAGGTGTTTTGAAATTATCTCCACCTTCCCATTTGATTTTACGAACACCCGCTCCTGTACCTGCGCCTGCATCTTCATAATCAAAAGCACCCCAGTCGTTACCAGCCAGGAACTTGATATCCTTATTGCCTTCAAGCGCAAGTGTGATGGTCCATACACCGTTGCCGGAATAGGTCATCTGTGGAGAAGCACCAGGGTTCCAGGCTGCCACACCGGTGATGCCATCGCCTACCACGCGCATTTCAGTGGCAGGACTCATTTCATATTTTACATTATCCCTGTCGCGGCCATCCCAGATCACACGGTACCTGCCGGCGGATGGAGGGTTTGGCATGTTATCGCCATTAACCTGCAAAGAGCTGCCGCTTCCACCACTGGCACCATAACTTCTTGCATTAGTAACAGTGAAGGAACCATCGTTCCAGTCGTTATGGTCAATCATCTTCCAGCCATCAACTGTGAAATCAGTTAAACCAACAAATAGATTTGGCGCTGCGTATCCCATTGCATAGTTAGGGAATACATTGCCAGGCGTCCATCCTGCACCAACTGCACCACCAACAAAGCCCATGCGGCCTTCGCGGATGTCGTACTTCATGGTATTTACATCAATGCTCACACGGTAAACTCCAGCGGCAGGAACAGTAAGGTTGGCACCATTGGCAACTAGATTACCACCGGTTCCCCCATAGTTCACATCCCAGCTACGTCCCTGGGTTACTTTGAACTCAGCGCCTGCAGGCAGGTAGATGTACATGTAATACAATTTATTCAATGCATCCGGGCGCTGGTCGCGGATGAATTCAGGAGCCGTGGTTGGATCCCAGTCATTACCGTTGCCGGTTGCAGCCTGGTAGCCACCCGGCATGTAAAAACGCAGCAATGGAACATAAGTTTGAACAGTAACCGCAACTGCATTTGAATAAGCTACGGCACCCTGGGCTGTAGTGGCCTTGATACGGTATTCAATTTTACCGGTTGACCCACCTGCCACACCTTCGTTCAGAGCAGTGGTATTCATCTCTGCCTGTGTCATTGGCCTGGAGAGACCTGTACCAATCGCCATTTCCTGGGGTGAGGTAAAGTTCTTTCCGGATGAATCATACTGCAGGGTGTAAGTAACCGTACCGGTATAACCGGCAAATGAAGGGTTCCAGTTGAATGTTAGTGAGTTTTGTCCGGATGTAGCCAGCGTGCCGGTTACAGACGTGGATGTACTAGTTAATACGGAAGGATCAGTGAACGGCGTAACCACTACCTTAACCACATTGGAAGTGTATTGCTCATTGTTATTTTCATAAGAAGAAACAACACGTACATCAAGGGTATGAGGAACACCCAGTGCATAACCAAAATTCAGGAGAATCGCATTGAGCTCACGGCCGGTGAGTGATGTAGTTCTTGCACCGATCACTTCTTTGGTAGCAGCCTGGGTAAAATTCCTGCCTGCTGTATCGATCTGCAAGATGAATTTATAGTTGCTGGAATCTGTTGCATACTTCGGATCTGACCAGTTGAAACTGATCACCGTGTTATTCGAATCAGCAGCAGAGGCTATCACCGCGTTGGTGGAGGCTGTCATGGTTACGGCTGTTCCTTTTTCATAAACCGGCAGGTCGTCGATGCGGGTACACCCGGTTGCAAAGAGCACTGCCGCTATGATGGAGAACAGGGAAAATATATTTTTCATATAGCTCTATTAGTAGTTTGATTATTGAGGAACAACTGTGTATTTACCGGTTTTAAAGTTCACCGTGATCTTGTAATTGCCAGCCGTGGTTACAGGAATGGCTGGAGGATCTGACTGTCCGGGTAAACCCATGTTATAACCCAGGTCACCACCTGTTGCATTGCTGCCTCCATATTGTGGTTGCCAAAAACCCTGGGTTGACAGGAATTTGATCTCCCCTGCAACAAGTGCGATGGTGATCTCATAAAGCGTATTGGATACCTGGGTAAAACGCTGTGTTGCCGGTGGAGTATTGGTCCAGGAACTGGCTACCCCGCTTCCGGTGATATACAACTCACCAGTTGGAGGTACCGGTACCGCTACATCCAGGTATGGCGTGATGGTCATTGCAATAACATTGGAGTAAAGGGGAACCGCGTTGGTACCCAGTGTTGACTTGATCCTGAATTCCAGGTTATGCGCAACATTTTCCTGGAGATTCATTCTCGCGAAGATCTGGTTGAAGTCCTTCACCGTATAATTGATACCAAGGCTCCTGGGAATAGCGATCTCCTGTTTGTCGGCGCTGCTGAAATTGGAACCTGCCTTATCCACCTGGAGTATGTAGTTCACATCGTGGGAACTAACCCCTGTATTAAATGAATAA
>CAYWSQ010000035.1:0-21143 GCA_964460925.1 uncultured Flavisolibacter sp.
TTCCAGCACTTTTTGTACTTCACCATAACCACGTATGATGATGTCATGCGTATTGGGGTAAAGTTCCCAGAGAATGTGCGGGGTAGTGATGATCTTTTTATATCCCAGTTCCATCATGCCTTTGATCAGGCTTAAAGATGTAACCAGGTCGGGAGCCCCGTCATCAATACCCGGTATGAGGTGACTGTGCATGTCGGTATGCAGCCAGCCCAGGTCTACTTCTTCAATTTTCTTTCGCCTGAAAAACAACATCTATATTCTTTTTTTTCAAATTCACAATAGGTAGATCTACTTAACCTGTAACTAACGGTCATCCATACATTAAAACGGGATTAGAAATATGGGAACCTGACGCCTGTCATATTGCAATTTCCTGTTTTCGATATTATTTTAGCGCCCAGTCCAATCCGTATCCATTGAAAAAATTATTAATAACCATCCCGCTGTTATTCATTCTTTGCGCCCGCGTATTCGGGCAGAATCTCCACGATCTCGATGCCAAAGAATACATTTTCAAAGCAAATATCACCATACCTGAAGAGAAAATAGCCATTTCTAAACTGTTCAGGGCATTAAAGTATTATGGTATATGGGATGATATCCATGCGCTTTACCTTCCTTGTGGTGGCACAGAGCTTTCCCACTCCCTGAATGCGAAAGATCCAAGGATGGCAGAAAATGCTTTCCCGCTGACATTCCCTAACGGAGCAACTCATAAGCATTCGGGTATTTCATGGAATGGGATCGACCAGGGAGCGAGATCTACTTACAGGCCAACAACGGACAGGCTCCACCTGATGGTATATCACAGGACGCCTGCGAATCAACCCGCTATTTTCACCGGAGACCGGAATGGCATCACTGATTATAATGGGTATCTCTGGTCAGCTTTGTACTCCAATGGTTATATCGGTTTTTCCAACACCAATGGTATTGACCTGTCAGCCGAGGAAGAAAGAACCGGATTTTTTTATGGACAAAGAATCAGCCATGAAGCCACTGAAGGCTATGTAAATGGAATTAAAAAGGCAACCTGGCAAAGAAATTCGAATTCTTATTATAACACTGATACATCAAGGTATATCTGGCTGAATAAATCAAACCAATTCGCTCAATTCCGTGACACCACAGAATACCAGGCGGTGAGCATTGGAAATGTAATGCCACAGCAAAAAGTTGAAAATTACTACAACATCATCCAGGCATTTTTATCTGAATTGAATTTGCAGTCGGGCAATATGGAACCATGGCCCATTGTACCTGAAAGTTACCAGACAATTGCCACCATCAACCACGACTGGATCAAGGCAACTTCCCAGGCAGTTGATACAGCCATTGACGGTGTTCACCTCTATAGCCTTAATGACAGTCTTTACTTATGGGGAGGATGGAATGGTAACTGGCATCCCTTCTCTTTTAATACCGGCCATGTAAGCGGTGATGGTGGATACACCTGGACGCCACTGGGTGCTGCACCATGGAATATCAGGCACTCCGCTGCTGCAGGAACAGATGATTTTGGCAATGCTTATTTGATTGGCAGTGATATGATGGCAGCAGCCACAGAATCAGACCGAAAGGAAGTCTGGCGCACGGTGAACGGCCGTGACTGGGAATTAAGGACAGCTTCCGCGCCCTGGTCTGGCAACCTGATTTTGCAGGGACTGGCCATCAAAGACGACAGTTTATTTGTTGGGGGCGGCCAGTTCGGTTATAATGTGCATGCAGGAATGAATGATACGATCTGGAGAAGCGTTGATGGTGGTATGAGCTGGGCTGCAATCAATACCAATGCTCCTCATTTGGGTGGAATTCTTTACAATAATTTCAAATATTTCAAAGCAAGGAAAAAATTCGTTGCATTCGCAGGTGGTAAGTATCACAATACAGCAGACCTGAGGGTTTATTCCAACCAGGTTTGGGTAAGTGATGATTGTATTACCTGGACGAGAGAAGCTGATGTACCCTTTGAAGCAAGACAGTATTCCGATATGGTGGAATGGGATGGGAAGTTATGGGTCTTCGCCGGGGACAGGGAATCACTTAATGGTGCCGGCTGGCTCAACCTGAAAGATCTCTGGTATATGGATGAAGATGGCAACTGGCATGAAGCCGGAAGTTTACCGCTTCCTGAACGGCATGCTTCAGGACTGACCATCGACCGCAAGAATGACCGAATGGTAATTGCGTGCGGGAATATGCACCAGGATGTCTGGTTATTTGAAAAACTGAAAGAGGGCCCGGCATTCAATGCTCCTCTTATTAAAGAGGTATATACAAGCCATTGTAATTTCACTGTTCCGAATCTTGCATCATTTGTAACATCATCTCAACCTAACACGGTTTTCAGCCAGTTTCCTATAGCAGGCACAATTGTTCCCGTTGCTAACAATGATTTGATGGAGGTAAGAATTACGGGAACCAATGCATCCGGCAGCAGAACACAATCCATTACCCTTATCATCAGGGATACAACTGCGCCGGCGTATAATTTTACAGACACTGTTACGCGGTATCTGAGTAATACCTGCAAGATCTCCGTTCCCAACCTTTTGCCCTACTTCATTCCGCAGGATAACTGTACAGGAAATACACTGGTACAATCCATTGCTTCCGGCACAGTGCTTTCAGCCCAGCACAATGAGCTTATCCCAATTCAACTTACAGCCACAGATTTGATTGGCAACAGTAAAATCTATACAGTTTACCTGAAAGTAAAGGACAGCATAAAACCTTCTTTCACTTGTCCTCCTTCCAGGAACATCCAGTTGGGTTCAGGCTGTAAAATGGTGATCCCGAATCTTATCTCAGGCATTACGGCCACTGATAATTGCAGTGCGGCAACTCTTACGCAAAGTCCTGCAGCCGGAACCAATATTCCAACCTTGCCTAACAGCTTCCACCTGGTAGTATTGACAGCAAAGGATGAAGCAGGAAATATCAAAACCTGCACAGTCACCCTTACGGCCATTGATACAACAAGCCCGGGTATTGGCTCTGTGACAAACAAACAGTTTTTTGCTGATGCGGGTAAGTGCTACAGCTCTGTTGTAGTGAGCATGCCACCTGTTACGGACCAGTGCAATGTTACCGTTACCAAACAAAGAAGTGATGGCATGCCTCCCGGTTCTGCATTCAGTGTAGGAGAAACTACCATCATGTGGATTGCAGAAGACCTGGCAGGCAATATGTCCATAGCAGAGCAGAAAGTAATCGTGATAGATAACCAGGCTCCAATAATAGAAGCTTACGGGAATCTTACATTCTGTGCCAAACAAAACAACATCTATACGATTCCATCACTGGTATCAAACGATAATTGTGGTATTGCATCTGTAAATTATACCATTACCGGCGCCACCAACCGCTCAGGTTCCGGCAACAATGCCAGTGGCAATTTCAACCCAGGCATCAATTACATCAACTGGAAGGTGACGGATATCAACGGAAATGAAACCACGAAACAGGCAACGATAACGATCAACCATCCATTAACGGCTGAAATAACTGATGTTTTCGCTACAACGGCAGGCTCACAACCTAACACGATTTATATTGGGTACGGACCTGCTTCGATTACATTAGAGTTGCAGCTAGCAGGCGGACTGGCCCCTTACACCTATAGCTGGACCAATGGTTCTACCCAGGATCGTATCACAGTTGCCCCTGCAGTAGCCGGTACGCATCCTTATTCTGTAACGGTTAAAGATGCTCTAGGATGCCAGGTTACAGTACAGGTTTTCGTTAAGGTAATTGATGTGAGGTGTGAAAACGGAAAGGTGCTGGTTTGCAAGGATGAACCGGTAACTCAAACTACTTCCTGTGTACCCATACAGGAGGTAGAGAATCTTCTGAATAATGGCTATTTACTTGGCCCATGCAATACACCAGCTTCCCAGGATTCAATGATGTATTTTTCTGCGAGGGTGAAACCCAATCCTTCACCAAATTATTTCACACTCAGCATTCATCATATTTATGACGAACCGCTGGTGATAAGAATATTTGACATGCGGGGAAGGTTATTGGAAACCATGAAGCTCCATACTAAGCAGATTGAGATTTCACTGGGGCAGAACTATCCTGCAGGAGTTTACATTGCCGAAGTGATTTGCGGACGTTACAGGAAACAGATCAAAATGATGAAGACCGGCGGTTGATCAGGCTTTGTTCAACAGATCGTTGTATAAGGCTGACATGTCTCTTACAAGCCGCTGGTAACTGAATTTTTCGGCAACGAACTCACGGCTGTTGTTACCGAGCTCAGCCCTGAGGTTGTCGTCTTCTACCACGGCCAGTAAATTATTACAGAAAAGTTCGGTGTCATTGATATCGGAAAGCAGGCCGGTTTTCCCTTCCAGCATGATATCGCCGATGCCACCCACCCTGGTGGAGATAACAGGTTTACTGGAGGCCTGCGCTTCAATGAGGCTCACCGGTGTGCCTTCATTAAATGAAGTAAGGCAAACGATATCGAGGCCGGCATTGATCACATCCACATCACTCCGCCAGGAAGTAAATACTAAGGGCTGGTCGTGGTGGCCGTCTTTTTCTGTAGTAAAAGAAATACCTACCTGCCCGGCTACCTGTTCAAGATCGGCCCTGGTTTCCCCGTCCCCGATAATAAAAGCCCTGATTTTTCTGGAGCTGTTTTGCAATACATGAGCTATTCCTTTCATGAACAGGTAATGATTTTTTACCGGCACCAGTCTTCCTATAATTCCGATCGCGATCTCATCCTGCAGATTAAATTCCTTGCGGAACTGTTCCCGTTTTTCCTCCTGCCCTGTGCGGAACCGGTCCAGATCAAAGCCCAATGGCACTACCCTGAATTTTTCAAAGGAGGCAATTTTATACTGCCTCACCAGTTCATCTCTCTGTGTATCGCTTATGGCAACAATAGCAGATGATTTGTTAGCCAGGTAGCGTTCAGTATTGATAAAAAATTTTGTCCGGGCCGAATTGAAATAGGAATGAAACACATGCCCGTGAAAAGTATGAACGATCACCGGCACCTTGCAGGCAGAGGCAGCCAGCCTTCCAAGAACCCCTGGTTTGGCAGCGTGCGTATGAACGATATCAGGTTTGTAAGAGCGGATGAGTTTTTTCAGTTCACGGTAGGCCAGGTAATCCGGCGCCGGGCTGATGGCCCTTCCCATGCCCTTGACCGTAACATACTGGATGCCCAGGTTATCAGCCAGGTAGGCGGCACTTTTTTCGTGTGATTCCTTCTCTCCTACCACCAGCATGGTATCGAATTCCGGGGCCATATAACGGGTGAGCAGGGTGGCATTTAAAACAGGGCCGCCCACAGCCAGGCGGTTCAGTATCCGGAGCACTCTTGGCATAGCAACAAAATTGCAGGAAAAATGCCAATCCCTCTTATCTCTTTCAATGGCAGATCATTGAACTGCAGGCTTATTTTCAGTACCTTCCCAACATATTTGTTTTATTCATGAAGTATCTGATTGCTGCTTTGCTGGCCTGTATCTGCACGGTCACACATGGCCAGACCCTAACGGAATCATGGGCAAGATCTGAAGGCGGAAGTCTGGGTGATGAGGGACAGGCCATTTGTGTAGACCACCAGGGAGGTATTTATGTGGCAGCATCATTTGCACCGGGAATTACATCAGTAGGGGGTGTTCCTATTACACCTGGTGCAGTTGTGATTAAATACGACAGGCAGGGGAATGTGAGCTGGGCAAAAAATTATGGAGACGATTTTGTCGTTTCCGCAATAGAGGTTGCATCCAATGGATTTATTTATATCGCCGGGTTATTCAATAGTTCCATACAGGTGGGCGGCAACCTGTTAACATCACTTGGACAGCATGATATTTTTCTTGCATGCCTGGATGCTAATGGAAATATCAACTGGGTAAAAAGAGTTGGCGGAACAGGTAATGAAGAAAGGCCCAGGCTTTCTGTTGATTCAAGAAGTTTTATTTATTTGGGTGGAGCCTACAGCAGCAGTTCCATCACTATCGGGTCATCAATGATCACAGGCCCTTCTTCCGGAACTTATGATTGTTTCCTTGCAAAATTCTCAGCCACCGGGGAACACAAATTCTTAAAAAGAATCACTTCCGGCTGGTTCGACTCGAGGGCGCTCACCGCAATCTCGGTTGACGTTAACGACAACATTCATATCTGCCATAAACCAGGAAATCCAAGAAGAGATGTTTTTGACAGCACTGGTAATACAATTCTAGGTGTGAATATTCCCGGATCCTTCGCCAGGGATTTTTTGGAAGGATATAAAGCAAAGACCCTTAATGATTATCTGTATTCAGGTCAGTATATTAATACTCTAAGTCCCAGCGAACCGAATCTTATCCTGGGCTCCGGATTTTCAGGCAGAACAACGAGCACCTTCAGTTATAGCTGGAAATACCCGGTAAATCCGGATTATGATAATAATGGAAGGGACTATTTTGCGGGAACCCTGGGCCCAACAATACCGAGTGGGGGAATAACACAAGGAGATACTTCTTTGAATCTTGGCAGCCAGGTATTGGCCAGCTATACCAACCAGGACATTTATGTTGTTGTTAAAACCGGCACAGTTGTCACACAGCTTTATTCAACATATCCAAACCATGTAATTGATAAAGCAATGGGAATGACGTTTGACCGTGGAGAAAATGCACTTTATTTAATTGGTACCTGGTCAAAGATCGCGGATACCAGCCAGTTCAGGTTTGGTGGGAATGTACTGCAAAATGCTGGCGGTTCGGATATGATCTTATTGAAGCTGGGGCCAGGCAATATTCCATTGTCAGTGAATGCAGGTCCTGATAAAACAATTTGCAAAGGTGGATCTGCCAGCATTGGAAATACCACGATTGCTTCTGGAGGGACAGGACCCTTTACTTATCAATGGACACCAACCCTTGGGTTGACAGATCCCACTCTACCCAATCCAACCGCTCATAATGTTACGGAGACAAGGCAATACAGGGTTAAAGTAACTGATATGAATAATTCGGTTGCTTACGATACGGTGTCAGTGTTTGTAGACAGTACTTTATACCGGCCTGAAATTGTTGTGAGTTCTTCACCAAATAATGTTCATCCTTTTTGTGAGGGCAGTTCCGTTACCCTGGAAGCCATATCACCCCTTCCCTCAATTGGATGGAGAAGCTGGAGCAATGGTGCCAGCAGCTTTAATCATACATTGACTGTAGACACCGCAATCACACTCACTGTTAGAATGACTGCAGATAATGGTTGTGTCGGCACATCACTGCCTTTTACCACTGTAATGAAACCAAGGACTCAAACGCCACAGATCCTGAATGGTGATTCTGCTGTTTTTTGTGAGGGCAGCCAGGTGGTACTTCATGCCTCGTCAATGGAACATCCTGCTACTTTTCAATGGAATGGTCCTGGCCAGGATTCATTTTTCACAGCTTCATATCCCGGAACATTTTATGTAAGGGCAACAGGTCCGAATAATTGTCCTTCCTTATACGATTCTATTTTGGTTATAGAATCTCCCTTACCAACTGGTTCTATTGCTTTAACCGGTAATCCTGATTTTTGTGAGGGTGACAGCGTGGTTCTGTCTGTGAATACAGAGCATGCTGTTTTATGGAATACGGGACAAACCGGGTCCAGCATTAAAGTTTTTGAAGCCGGCACTTATTCAGCTACGCTAACCAACCAGGCAGGCTGCAGTTCAGTTACCAATAGCATCAGTCTGAATACGATCGCCGCACCCGCTGTTCCGCAAATCACATCTTCCGGTTCCCTATCCTTTTGTGAGGGAACCAGTATCACCCTAACAGCATCCGGCCAGGGAAATGACGGTTCCTATTTATGGAATACAGGCGCCTCTACCGCATCCATTACTGTACAGAACAGCGGCATTTTCAGCGTACAGGCCGTGAATGTTTCAGGATGCAAGTCTGATCCGGCATCTGTTACCACTCAAACCCTTGTTTTACCTGCAGGCAGCATCACTGCTGCCGGCCCGGTGAATTTCTGCAGTGGCGATAGTGTGAGGCTTAACCTGAATACAGCAGCAACAAACGAGGCTGTATGGAATAACAATGTTCAGTCAAATTCCATCTGGGTTAAAACCAGCGGCGCATATTATGCAGTGCTTACTTCACCAGGAGGTTGCCAGGATACTACCAATTATATCCAGGTTACAGTAACCGACCCTCCCGTGATAACGATTTCACAAGCTGGCAATGTATTATCTGTTACCCCATCTAACCTGGTTTACCAATGGTATTTGAATGAAAATCTTATCAGCGGGGCCACCTCCTCCAGTATTGAAATCACCGAGGGAGGAGCGTATAAGGTTACAGGCAGTTCAGGCGGATGCCATGATACTGCATGGATCACCGCTGTATTGAATGAAGAATTTTCGGGAGTGAGTGTCCAAACCTTTCCTAACCCGACACAGGGTGATTTTACGGTGACCTACCATCTCAGCCAGGCCGCCAGGGTTGACCTGAATTTATTTGATATGCATGGCCAGAGAATCTTTAATCCTGTGGCAGGTCAAATGCAGGCAGCGGGACGGCACAGTTACAATTTGCGGAATAGTTCGATGAGATTGCAGAAGGGCCTTTATTTTGTTCAACTGCAGGTTGGGGATACAAGGATCATTAAAAAACTGATCGTGTTCTAACCTGTTGCAGCCATTCTATTTTAGGTATTGCATGAGGATTCTGAGTAATTTCGCCCGGTGCAGTATTTAACCACATGGGACCTGATTCTTGCGCCGATCTACCTGCTGGTACTGGGGCTGATTGCCAAACGCCACCGTGATAAAAAATATCCCAAGGGGCATCCTCTGCATGCTTATTACCTGCCGGGGCTCTGGGTAAAATTCGGCGGGGCCATATTCATTGCACTCATCTACCAGTTTTATTACGGCTTCGGCGACACCTTCAACTATTTTGCCCATAGCCAGATCATCAATTCGGCATTGAATGATTCGGTATCCAACTGGTGGCAATTACTGAACAGGGCACCCGTTGACCAAAATCCAGAATTATACAAGTATACTTCGCAAATGTTCTGGTACGAGGACCAGTCGTCCTATATCGTAGCTGTCATCGGGGCTATACTGGGTCTTCTTAATGGGACCACCTACATTCCCATAGCCCTGCTCTTTGCCTACTTGGCTTATACCGGCATCTGGGCCATGTTCAAAACCTTTGCGAACATGTACCCGAATCACCAGAAACAACTGGCCATTGCTTTTCTTTTTATTCCTTCGACTTTTGTATGGGGCTCGGCCGTGTTCAAGGATACCGTATGCATGTTCGGACTGGGATGGATGGTGTACAGCGCATTCAGGATCTTTATCAACAGGGATTTTTCGATCAAGAATTTCCTGCTGCTGGCTTTCAGTTTCTATATCATTGCCATCACCAAGCTTTACATCCTGCTGTCTTTTCTCCCGGCTATTGTATTATGGATCATGCTCACCTATTCACACAGGATCAGGTCATCAGCCATTAGATTTATAGCAAGAATTGCTGTGGTGATTCTTGTAGCTGTAGCCTTCCTTATTTTTTCCCAGCAGTTTTCGAATGAACTCAATAAATATTCCCTGGAGAATATCTCGAAAACGGCTGAAACAACAAGGACCTATATTGGTGCGGTATCTGACAGGGAGGGAGGTTCAAGTTATGACCTTGGGGAGTTTGACGGATCAATCCAGAGCATGCTGCTGAAATTTCCGGCTGCAGTGGTCGTAACCCTGTTCAGGCCCTTTCCATGGGAGGCAGGAAAGGTGATCGTTTTTCTTTCAACGATCGAAGCTTTGATCTTTTTATATTTTACCCTGAGCGTATTTATCAGGAACGGGGTTTTTAAAAGTTTTAAATTGATAGGCCGGGATCCTAACCTTTTATTCTGCCTGATCTTTTCTTTAATATTCGCTTTCGCTGTTGGAATTACATCTTATAATTTCGGTGCGCTTTCCCGTTATAAGATACCCTGCCTTCCTTTTTATGCGGCATTCCTGATCATCCTTTATTATAAAAAAGCGCCCAAACCTAAAAGGATGATTCCCGGGAAGAGAGCCGTTGCAGCACCTGCAGGTACTTAAGTTTGTTTTCCCTGATCGAAAATTCACGGTCAACTTTTTTTCTTGCTTCCTTTCCCATGGCATGCCTCAGATTTTCATCTTCGAGCAATTTAGAAAGAGCTTCTACCCATTCATCTTCGGTTTTCACAAGGAAACCGGAAACGCCATGATCCACCACCCTGAAATTAGCACCTATGCCAGTTGCAACCGTAGGAATACCAAGGGCCATATACTGAATGGCTTTCAGCCCGCTTTTACCAAGCACCCATTCTTCTTCAGGCAGAGGATATAAACCGATATCGATTTTTTTGAGATTTTCTATCTCTGTTTCTTCCTTCCAGTCTATTGCCTTAATATCCAGTCCTGCAATGCTAACACCGGCATCTCCTATCACGAGAATATCAAAGTCGAATTTTTTCTTCAGCCGCTTCAAAACATTTTCAAGCAGGTAAAAATATTTTGAAGTGCTGAGGCTTCCACTCCAGCCCAGGGTCAGTTTTTGTTTGGAAACCTGTGGTAGAGGTATGTAACGTTCATCCGTATCCACAGTGGAAGAAATATCAGTGGTATGCTGGTTGAACCTTCTTACAAATTCATCCAGATAAGGTGTGCAGGTGATCACATGGTCGGCTGCCTTCATCAAATAGATGGGCTTTTTCCGTCCTTTGATAATCGTAACAAGCGGATGTGCTTTACTGTCCACATTTTTGAGGTAAACCAGGTCATCGATATCATAAACCACGCGCCGGGCGAGTTTCCGGATCAACCATTCAAATACGGGTGGGCCAAAGGGGGTTGCCCAAAGATGCAGGTAGACCACATCATAACGGTGCAAACGGAAAAGATCACCGATCCTTCCCAGGTATCCGGCGATCGTATAGCCGATCTTCTGAAAAAGAAAACCCTTTTTGTAAATGACAGAAAAAAAGCCCTTGCTGATGAAAGGGCTCACATCCACCTGGTAACCTGCTGCCCTGAAATGCGGGTAATACTGTTCAAATTTTAACCGCTGGCTGGGAGCAACATCTTCAGGATAGGGACATATAACGAGTATCTTCTTATCTGCCATGGTTATGCGAAATATTTTTTCCACCAAAACTGGAATACCACAAGAGCCCAGATGGTCGCGTGGCTGTCACCAGGTGCAGATGAACGTAACCGGTTTTTTAATTGCTTCACTGCTGCCGGGTCAAAGATCTGTTGTGCTTCTACAAAATCATCTTTCAAAAGATCCTGGTCAATCATGGACCATAGATCATTCCGGAGCCAGTCGAGCAGGGGAATCTCAAATCCTCTTTTCGGACGGTTGTATAATTCAGCAGGCAACATTTTCCTGAATGCATCCTGCACAATCCTTTTTTTGAGTCCATGCTTTAGCTTATAATCAACCGGCAAACCAAAAGCAAAAGACACCACTTCCTGGTCGAGGAAAGGTGAACGGATCTCCAGACTGTTAGCCATGCTCATCAGGTCAACCTTCGTGAGCATGTCACTCAATAACACCAGGTTCATGTCTGCCAGCAATACCTCGTTGAAATCATCTCCAATCCCCTGGCTGAATTCTTTTTTCACCAGGTCGGAAAATCCGGGCTCCAGTTTCGGATGCAGGCGGCTGCTAATCAAACTACCTGCTTCTTCCTTTGTCTGGAGTGAAGCCAGTTGCCAGTACCTGTCACCGTAAGAAAGATGCGCGGCTTTGCTGTAACGGTTCAACTGCCGGAAAAGATTGGTGAATTTATTAGACCTGCTCTGTGGCAGTATTTTCCATAAAGACGCCAGCGAAGTCACAGCCTTACCTTTCCAGTCTGGGTTTCTCATCTTCCATTCCGCATCGTGCTTGTTGTAACCCGCGAATACCTCGTCACCGCCATCTCCCGAAAGGGCAACGGTTACATGTTTTCTTGTATGATAACTGAGGATGAATTCCGGAATGGCCGAAGAATCAGCAAATGGTTCATCCATGTATTCCAGCACATCATGCACATGTTCTAAAAAATCCTGGTTGCTCAATGAAAACACCGTATGGTTGGTATTCCATTTTTTAGCTACAAGGCTGGCATATTTAGTTTCATCAAAGAACGGGTGATCCTTATATCCAATCGAGAATGTATTGAGTTGTTTGGTATGCTGTGCTGCCAATGCCACCACAACAGAAGAATCAATGCCACCGCTCAGGAAAGCTCCAAGAGGAACATCAGCAATCATGCGCAGCCGCACGGATTCATCCATCAGTTCCACCAGCTTTTCCTGTGCCTTACTGTAATCCAGTTTTTGATATTCTCCCGGCCGCGTGGCGAGTGAGTAATACCTGTGCTCTTCAATTTTATTATTTTTTACTCTCAGGTAGGAACCTGCGTTGAGCTTTTTGACTCCCTTGACCATGCTGTAAGGCTGCGGCACGTAATTCAACTGCAGGTAAACAGGCAGTACTTTCCAGTCGATCTCGCGGGGAATACCAAAAGCGAAAAGCGATTTCATTTCCGAGGCAAAAACCAGCGCGTCCTGCGACTGGTAATAAAGCAAAGGTTTTTTCCCGAAACGGTCACGTACTATAAAAAGTTCTTTTGTATGGTGATCGTAAATGGCAGCAGCAAAAAAACCACGCAAGAGTATGAATGCTTCCTCACGTTTTTTTATAAAGAGTTTGAGAAAAACCTCCGTATCGGAACCTGTCTGGAAAGATTCACCCTGGAGGTGATTTGACTTCAGTTCCCGGTAGTTCAGAATCTCACCGTTGAAAATGATCACGTATCGTCCGCCATCACCATACATCGGCTGGTTGGATACGGCGGAAGTATCGATAATGGAAAGACGGCAATGGCCTAAGGCGAGGTCCTCATCCTGGTAAACCGCGTTGCCATCAGGACCTCTTTTTTTCAGTGTATCTGTTGAAGGCCTGATATTGGAAACAAATTTCCTTCCCGCCCCATTGAATGCTATCGCTCCATTAATACCACACATCAGCGTTGCTGTTTTTTTTCGTTTACGGCAAGAGTAAGGTCATCATATTCAAAATAACTGAATCCATTCCTTTCCAGGTGCGCATAGATCTGTTCCCGGATGTTGAACTCATCATGGATCTCTATGGCCAGGAATTTCGTGCGTGTAAGGATGGCATCCGCTTTTTCATTGGTGTCAAATAGAAAACGCTCACTTCCCTCGATGTCGATCTTTACAAAATCAGCTTCTTCCCAACCCTGTTTTTCCAGGATCTCCCGGAATCCATAACCTTTGATGTCTGTAGCTGCAGCAGATTCACGCACAGTGAATGCTGCTTCCCTGTTGTCGCGGAAATTTCTTACTACTTCAAGGTTAGCCGTACGGTGCCAGAGACCACCTTTGATCAGTTCCTTAAGATGATAACCATTGGCAGTCATGTTTTTTTCAAGTTGCTGGCTATTACCCTCTTCAGGTTCAATGGTTATGATCTCTGCGTTTGGGAAATAAGCCTTGAAAAAAAGATCTGCATAGCCCACATTTCCACCTGCATCAATAATACGAAGCGGTATATCCTTATCAAATGTTTCGAGCAGCTTCTCCATGATTGGCCGGTAACAGCCCAGGGTAAAAACCTGGTTGAAGACACTGATATCACTTGAGGGGAAATGCCTGAAATAAATCCTGAATTCCTTTCCTTTAAACTGATAGAGAAAGCTGCTTTCCTTGCCTGAAACCACTTCGATCCTGTAGTCCCTGCCGATCTCAGCCAGTAATGACTGGTAGACCTTGCGATCCCTTTTCTCAAAATAGTTTTTCACCAGCGGCCATTTTTTGATGGCGCTTTTTTTTATACCTAAAAAATACAATCCTGACATCAGCGGTAAATTTTTTCGTAGATAGTTTCAGCGATCGTATATGAACGCTGTTGCTCCGCTACCCTGCGGATGGTTTTACGCAATGTATCCCTGTCTGAATTCAGCAGTTCATCCATCTTCCTCACGGCCCTGTCATATTCATCGCGGTCAAGCGATTTCAATACATACCCTATATTTTTCTTTTCAATGAGATCTGAATCAATGGAAATGTCCTTCGTGATCAGCACCGGCAGCCCGACCGCCCAGTATTCACCATTCTTGATAGGGGTGCAATACAGTTTCGATGGTGTGGGGCGATAGGGTGACAGTCCAAAATCCGCTGCCGACAAATATACCGGCACCATATGGTGAGGTGATTTGATCAGCGTGAAAGATTCACGGGGTAAATTGAACTGCCTGCAATACTGGTCCAGTTCAGCCGGAGGGATATCCGAAAGTAACAACACATGAAATCTTTCACCCCAGAATTTAAAAGCTGACTGGAACAATTCGAATACCTCCTCTTTCAGATAAAAATCTCCAAACTTTCCTGCATACACGCATACCGTTTTTCCCTCAAAGCCAAGCTCCTTACGGACAGTGGCTGCCCGATCAGCATCATAGGAAAACTTATCCAGGTCCACACAAGCCGGTTTCACATCATAGTCCGGAAGGGAGATACCGAAACGCTTTTCAGTATGCGCCACCATGGTTGCTGTAGTCGCAATGAGATGATCGGCATGCAGGGCCTGTTTCTTCTCAAGGTTATCCAAAACCCTGAAGGCAAACTGGTCTTTATTCCAAACACCACATTCAAGCATGTATTCAGCGTGGGGTTCATAACTGTCCACCACCAGTTTCCTGCCCGTCATTTTTGAAAGCAGGTAACCATAGCCTCCTGCGGGTGTACAGAAAGTATGGATGTATTTGATGCCTTTTGAGAAAACGTATGCGATATGTTTCACCAGGTTGAAGCCTGAATAAAAGTATTTTGATAATCCTGCACGGCGGTAGGTTTCAGGAAGCAGGGTTATGTTGAAGGCTGACAGTTCTTTTCCGATCTTTTCAAGTTTAGCCCTGTCTGCATCAAGCCCTGATTTCTCCTGTGTGATCAGGTAAATCTTTCTGCCGGGGTTGACCTTATGAATAATTTTCAGGTAAGGAAGTGTATAGGACTGGATCAGACCTTCTTCGAATCCCCATTGTGTTACGACCAGGATATTGCCTTTGCTCACTTGCTGAATATTTTGGGTACTACTTTCAATGCATCAGAAACTTTGCCGGCTGCAAGGTAAGACAAGCCCATGATCCGGATGATCCTCAATTTGAGGTAACGGATGTTGGCCTTTAATGCGCCCGGATGCTGCTTCACAAAACTGTAAAACGTCCAGTAACCTTTTTCCAATCCGCGGAGATTGCTCATCGCGGAATTGCCTGAGACCCGGTAACGGTAAACCAGGTCTTTAACGTAACCATATACCTGCGGCTGCTGGCCGGCTACATAAGTAAAGAATAAGAGGTCTTCCACATGTGTCACCCCTTCCCTGAAACGGTAATCTACTCCTTCCTTCCTGCGCAAAAAAAGAGATGGGTTACAGAAGGCGCTTTCATCTATTCTTGAAAATGCATGGAAAGGATTGCCTTCAAAACCCGCTTCCCAGGTTCGCTGCACACCTTCTTCATTAAAAAATTCCACACTGCCCCCGATCATATCTATCAAAGGGTTGGCTTCAGCAAAAGACACACGACAGCCAATACTGTTCAAGGGCAACATGTCATCGGCATCAAGAAAGGTCAGGTACTTTCCTTTCATATGGGAAAGCGCCAGGTTGCGTGCAGCGCTTACGCCTTTGTTAGCCTGAGAAAATAATTTTATCCTGGGATCATTAAAAGAACGTACCACTGAGGCACTTGCATCAGCGCTGCCATCATCAGTTACCAGCAGTTCCCAATTGGTATATGGCTGCGCCAGCAAAGACCCGATGGATTGCTGCAGGTATTTCTCTGCATTGTACACCGGCATGATTACAGAAACCAATGGAGTATCCATCAGATCTTCATCAGCTTTTTGATCCGCACTGCATTGGCATAACCAAAGAGGCCGGACAGGGTTTTGAATTTGCTACCGCCGAAATTTCCAAAACCGCCCAGGTTGAACTGCTTCAGGGCTTTTTGGGAATATGGCAGGATTTCAGGGTAAGAATAAGTGAGTATGGTCAGTGCCATTTTACAGGCATATCTTGATTTTTCGCTGTTCTCTTTTTCAAGCATGTAGCCGATGGCCTTGCATCTTGATTCAAGCGCCGACAATCTTTTACTAAGCTGGGGCTTATAGGTTTTTGCCGATGCCACACCTTTACGGTAATAACAAATGGCATCAGGGCAATAAATAACGCTATCAGCATGGATCACCATGCGGGTGAAATATTCAAAATCTATATTCAGGAAAAGTTTTTCATCATAATACCTTCCTGCTTTTTCCATGATATGCCTTGGTATCAGGTAACCATGATTGGGCATCATGGTTTCAAAGGCCCAGAGGTTGTGCAACCATTCTACCTGGGTACCGCTGAAATAAATAGCTTCTTCGGTGAACTTCGCGTCTTCAATGCTGTTGTTGAAGAAAGCCCATTTACAAACCGCCACACTATTATTTCCTGCTTCCTGCAAAGCTTTGACCTGGATCCTTATTTTATCTTTATCCATCAGGTCGTCGGCGTCGAAAAACTGGATATAATCACCTGAAATATGATCGAGGCCGGTATTGGTGGCCGCGCACTGTCCTCCATTTTCCCTTTGAAAAATCCGGATGCGCGGGTCTGTATAAGTTTGAAGTATTTCCCAACTGTTATCTGTGGAACCATCATCGACAGCTATCAGCTCCCAGTTGGTATGGGTCTGGTTCAACAGGGACTGGATGGCTTCCCTGAGATAAGGAGCGGCATTATACACGGGCATTACTACGGAAACCAGCATATCGGATATTTTTTAGAAAACTGAGCGAACGTTTATATTCTGCCTTGAAGAATGACATCAGCATGGTGACGGCTATGAACACAAGAGCAAGTGTTTTCAGGATCATGTCAACCCACATATTATCGCTCCAGTGCAGTTCTACAAGAAAAACAGAAAGAGCAAATAGGAAAATAAAGAGCAGGGCATCTTTCCCGAAGTGGAAACCGATCTTATAAAACCTGCGCGAAAAATAATATCCCGCTATTACAATGAGCAGGTGACCGATCAGTGATGCATTAACCGCACCAAACTGCAGGAACCTGGGTGTCAGAACAGCATTCAGCACCAGTACTGCAGCAAAACCGATGACCAGCGTAACTGTACTCAAAAATGATTTTTTTGCATAAATGATTCCAAGGCTGCTGAAATTGATCAGGCTTAAAGGAATCGCTGAAAACAGGAGATAAGGAAGGATCCTTTCTGCCCCTTCATACTTTTGTCCGCCCAGAATGTTTACCAGCAAGGGAGATACAATCACGATCATGCAGGCAACCGTGCCAATGAAAAAAATATAGGTGCTCTGGAGCCTGGCAAAAAACTGCGCAGCCCCTTCTTTATTCCAGATGCTGAAGGCCAGGGGACCAAAAGACATGTCGAATGCTGTGATCACCAGGGAAAGAAGGGTTGACAAGCGCACTGAAAAATTATACACCCCATACAGGTTATCGTCATTGAGGTAGTGTGTCAGGAAAAAGCGGTCGAGATAAGACCGCGAAAGACCCAGGAAAAAAACAAGCATCCAGGGAAATCCATACTTCAACATGGAGATGAACAGCGGCCTGTCAAATACCAGCCTGATGTAACCACTTGCCAGTACTGCGGAGATGATAGCTACGGAAAGCTGGCTGAAAAAAATGACCTGGAAAATAAACCGGAATCGGATCTCATCTGCTATAAGCAAAGGACCGAGTAAAAACAGGACAGTGCCGATGGTATTGGCAAGAAAATAAAACTTCTGCCTTTTCCATTTGAACCAGCTCAGGAAAAAATTATTCAGTGCAAGAACGGGTATGGTCATCAGCACATAAGGCAGCGAATCACCATACACATCCGGCACACTGATGATGGCCAGGAGTAGAGAGGGAAAAAGGGAAGCGACACCTACCACCACCAGGCTCACGATCAGCACACAAAAAAAAGCGATCGAAAAAACCTTGCTGTGATGTTTTTTTTCTTCCGAATCAAAAATGAACCTGGCAACGGAACTGTCGAGGCCCAGCACAAAAACACCGGCCGCGATAGTATAAAAGATCACATAATTGGAATAATATCCAAATTCGCTAAGGGTAAGGGCATGAGCAATGATGGGAAGGACAATGATCTGCAGGAATCTTGAAATGCCAAACCCGATGCCGTAAACAAGGGAATCCTTGAAAAGGTTTTTGATCCAGCCCGTCATGCTACCTCCTGGAATACCGCAGCCAGTTCTTTTTTAAGATTATTGATATAGATCTCAGAACCTTTTGTGATCGAATGATACTCCACTACCCATTCGCGTGACCTTGCACCGACTTCTTTGCCCAGTTCCCTGTTGAAATAAAACCGTGCAATCTGCTCGGCAATATCCTCGGGTTCCAGCACAGAGATCACAGGATGCCAGGGATATAATTGTTTCATCACGGTTTCATCCACATAACAGAATGTAGGTTTGCCGCAGGCCATGCCTTCCACTACAATGGATCCAAACCATCCTGTGGCAAATTCATCCGTATTGATATCCGAAATAGTGTAATAATCCATGAGCTGCTGGCGTGGGAAACCTTCAGGTGTCGGTGGTTTAAGCCATACAATATTTGCATCCAGCCCCAGTGAACTGATGATCTCCTTAGCAATTGGAATCTCTACTGAATAGACCCTGTCAGGCATGGCAATGCATACATCTTCCACATTGTATTTCTTCTTGAATATCGCCAGCCCCTTAAAAAGCGCATCGTTACCTTTCCAGTGACCTGAATCCACCAATGCCCTGTTCTTCCTGATCACAAGCCGCGAAGGATGAAAGATGATAAAATTAAATGGCTCCAATTGTTTTTTATTGTAATCGTCGATCCTGCTCCATGGATCTTCAGTAGCTTTTACTACGTCGAGGTCCATCAGTATCGGGAAATAGCAATTAGCGATCCTTTCTTTTGCAACGCCTATTTCTTTTAAAGCATTGGCAAAAGGGTAAAATGGCTGTGTAAATATTTTAGTACAGCTCCTGATTCCCTTCCTCTGCATGTAACCTATATATTCCCAAACGATCCTGTCCTTGAAGGTTTTGAATTTGAAAGCAAATTTTTTAGGGAATGGTACTGTTGTAAGATCCGATCCTGTAGAATAAAAAATAGTATACCCCTTTATCTCCGGTGCCATTACCGGACCCAGGTCTGACAGAAAAACCACGTCATATTTATTCAATTCCCTGATAAAAGAACGGTCTCTCTTTTTCAGGTAAGGAAGGGTATTCCATTTGGGAGAAACATGGATCCAATCAGGATAATTTCCTGCCAGTTCCGGATCATCACTCTCAGGCTTATGCTGAAAATCCACCTGGTCGTGGAGGTATAAATGAGCTTCAATACCCAGTGAATTTCTTAATGCTTTCGCCAGGGTATAAAAATTATTGCACATGTTCCCATAGAGGGCAACTTTCATATTCAACTGTTTATTGCCAGGTCAAGCCTGTTCTTATCGGGGAAATTCACCAGTACGCCCATTCCCTTTTGCTGGTAAACTACCATGCTGCCTAGGCACACCGCCGATGCTTTTCCTTTTTTGATCACTTCCGCAATATGGTCTATGGATCCTGCACCGCCGTTTGCGATCACAGGAACAGACACGGCATCAGCTACTTTTTTCGTTAATTCAATATCAAATCCGCTCCAGGTGCCTTCACGGTCCATGGAAGTAATGAGGATCTCACCAGCTCCTGCGGATTCCAGTTTCTTTGCCCACTCCACCACATCATCTTCGATCTTCTGTGTACCGTCCTTTATGAATACCTGGTATTTGCCCCAGAGGTTTTTTTTCACATCAATGGACCCAACAACCGCCTGTGCTCCGAAATGAGCAGATAAACGGCTTACCAGGTCAAGCCTGTGATAAGCATGGGTATTGACCACCACCTTTTCAAAACCGATGGACATGATCCTGACGGCTGTTTCAAAATCTTTCAGGCCCCCTCCGTAAGAAAGCGGCATAAAACATTCATTGGAGATCTGTTGCAGGATCTCTATTGGCGGCTCCCTGTCTTCTGCCGAAGCCCTGATATCAAGAAAACAGAGTTCGTCAACTTCCAGCTCATTAAATATCCTGACCGTATTCACAGGATCGCCTATGTAATCCGGATTTTTGAACTTGACTGTTTTGACAAGGCTGTCACCGATCAACTGGAGGCAGGGAATGATCCTTGTTTTGAGCATATCAGATCTTTGAAAAATTCTCGAGGATCTTCATTCCGAACTTGTGACTTTTTTCGGGATGGAACTGTGCACCAAAAATATTATCGTGCTGGATGATGGAATGAAAATCGATTCCGTAATGGGTTGTTGTCAGAACATCTGATGGCTGATCGCAACGCACAAAAAATGAATGCACAAAATAGAACCTGGGTTCAGGTGGAAGATCGCTGATCAATGGACTCTCATTTTGTATGTGAACGAGGTTCCAGCCCATATGAGGCACTTTCAAAGAAGGATCTTCAGGCCTGAAGCGACAGGTATCGGCCTGCACCCATCCCAAACCGGGTAGTTTTCCCTCTTCGCTTGACCTGGTTAGCAACTGCATGCCCAGGCAGATCCCCATTACCGGAATTTTTTCAATGGTAGCTTTATGATTCAGAACTTCCTGTATGCCGCTCTCCGCAATCTTTTGCATAGCGGCATCAAAAGCCCCTACACCTGGAAGCAGTAATTTTTTTGCTTTCGCTATCTGGTCTACCTCCCCTGTGATCTCGGATTCTACCTTGATACGTTTGAACATATTCTGGATCGAACCCAGGTTACCCATTCCGTAATCAACGATCGTGATCATATTATTTTATTGGGAAACAATATTTCATGTAAAAGCTCCTGGGTACCAGGTGTGATTTCATGAGGATGTAAAACAAGGGCCTCAGCATTTCAAACCTTTTTTTATAGGTTGGATACTCCGTCCAGTATTTGGGAGGCCTGTTCATGATCTGCTCAAATTCCGCGTCAGAAAACCCAAGTCTTTTCTTGAAGTATCCCAGCAGTTCCGGCTCCAGGTAGGGAGGCTTGTTATAATATTCATCGATGGCTTCCTCACGCTCCATT
>CAYWSQ010000036.1:0-4072 GCA_964460925.1 uncultured Flavisolibacter sp.
TGCATGGTTATGCGGCCAAACTACTGGATGAGAATAGGGTGGATGATGCATGGCAGGTATTGCTGGCTTCAGATAATACCTGAGTTAACAGTAAACATGAGATCACTATTATTGATATGCTTTTTATTCTTTTGTTCCCTCAGCAAAGCGCAATATGCGGAGGAAACAAAATCTTTCCTGGACTATATCCGGCAAACTGTATTCAAAGTTGACACATTGTTTTATACAGAAGATTTGAACGAAAGAACGATTCCGGTTATGAGAAGGTACTTGTTAAAGGATACTATTTGGATTTACAAACAACTTGAACATAGCAAACTTAAACGGATAGATTCCTTGGTCCTTTCAGAACAGGAAAAGGCATATATTGAAACACAGATCAATAATCAAACAGGCAAAATTTGGGGCGAGAATCTGCTAAAAAAATCCAGGCTTACCGGCAGAGATACAACCTATAAAAAAGAAACTCACTTTAGCATTCAAAAACACAACCAGTCTAAAACTATTTACAGTTTTTCTAAACCAATCTTTCTTAGAGAGGCATCCATTTGTTTCTTTTATTACCAACATATAAAAAGAGGTAGCGGTGAGGGACAGCTGGGATTGTATAAAAAGGAAGGTGACACATGGAAATTTATTCAGTGGTTTTATGCATGGGGTGGTGGCGGAAGTTGATGGAGTTTAGCATAGTATCATACAAAGAAGATCGAGGAATAAGACTTGACAACTGAAATCCTTGCAGCCAATAAATAGGAATGAAGCTTTTGTTTACCATATTCATATTTGCCTTATTCTCTGGTTGTGTGAGTTACAAAGACCACAGGCTTTCCAGTTTCACTTTGAATTCAAAGAAGGCCAATAGTAGAATCGTTGATCGTTATCCAGACTATGGAGATGGACATAAAGACGGTTGCTTGGTTATGGAGGAAATGCATTCAGAATTAAAGACCGATAAGGCAGGACAAGTCGAAGGAAAAATCTCAGATGTGCATGATGGGAGACCTTTAAGTGATGTATTGGTTATCGTTAAAACTGATTTGCAACAAGACATTCAACTGACAACGGATAGTTTAGGATTGTTTCGATCTAAAATCCTCGGAAAATTAAAGGAGGCTCAATTAGTTTACCCTGGATATAGAAGAATGATTATAAGACTATAAAAGTCTCGTCGCCTTTTCAACTACAAAACCTAACAACCTTATCACAAGCCGGAACTCAGTTCCATGCCTGCAGTGATGATTCTGTTTTGAAAAGAATAAAATCCCTCAGTTGTTCTGCATCACCTAGCGGTAAAAAATATAAAGGCACCTGTCCCGCCGCAGTATAGATCACGAGGTTGGCAAGACCATGGTTTCGCTGGTAAGGTGACTGGCTGAGTTTTATAGACTGAAGCTTATGCCATTTGAGAATTATGAATTTCTCTCCCAGTATACCTTTGCGGATCACCAGCAGATCATCCATGGCCCAAAGCCTGAATTTTTTCTGCTGGCACCAGTTAACTATAGCCACGATAAAAAGATAGACCAGCAGCCACAAAGCTTTTTCCTGCCAGAACCACCAGGCCAGGGGCATAAGCAGCAATAATGGAAAAACAGCAAGCACCAGTATCCTTCTCCAGACAAAAGACCGATCCATATACAGGCAGGTTTGTCCGGAAAGATCAGGAAGCAGGTGATAACCTTCAATCAGCATTGGTATATAGCCCTGTTGAGTAACCGGCACTTGTACTTTCAATTTATTTTTCAACTAGTCGCCGCCGGCCACATGGTATTCCAGCATCCATAATCCCATCTTCTTTCTTATCCAGTTGCTGTTCCACGAAATGTACTGGATCTTGGGAAGGCTAATGATGCGGTTTTTGATATTGGTAAGACCGGAGCGGATCTGGAAACCCTTGGTGGTCCTGAGAACACGAAGATCATAAAACCCAAAAAAAATGCGGATAGTCGACACCGTTACCGTTACCAGTAGTATAAAAATGATGAGCGCCAGGATGGGAAAGATCTCGAAACCCGGCAGCAGGTCTTTCAGATTTGAGAACAGGTTATTATCAAGGTCTTTAAGGTTATCATACAGGCCCACGCCAAATGAAAAGAGGATGAAGAAAGTTTCAACATGGTTGGCAGAGAGGCTTAGTTTCAGCAGGTCTTTGGTGCCGAGCCTTACCAGTGGACTGACCTCCTCCTGTTTTACTTCAGGATTAGTGACAGATTCCCTTCCGGCGAGCAAGATCTTTTGCAGGTCTTCAGCCATGCCCAGGTGAATGGCATCGATGCTGGCCTCCGCTTTTTGCGATCCTGCTGTGTCAATGGAAAGTTTTACCACGTTGAGCAACTGGTGCAGGGGTCCCTGCTCAATATTTGCCGTCTGTATCCGGTTAAGAGGTATGACCTTGGTTTCTTTTCTGAACCATCCTTTTTTGATCACCAGTTTATCATCTTCAATATAAAACCTGAAAAAAATAAAGTTCAGCACCGCGCTCAGGATCGTAAACCCAAGGAAGAATAAAGCAATCAATTCATAACGGTTGATGCCTTTTTCCCTGTTGCCGAACAGCATGAGCAATACAAAAGGCCATACTGCCTTGATCACCTGCCAGAGCGTGTTGATGAAAACGATTGCCAGACCTGCGAATGGCTGGCGCTGCGGCCGGCTCCAGTCAAATGTTTTCATCCGGCTCCTTATGAATTTTGCCCAGGATAAAATACCTGAGGTTGTCAGCTTCCTCCTGCAGCAATCCGGGAATGCGCATATCCGCACCCTCCACCCCTGCTGTATAAATCACCAGCGACGCCAGGCCATATTTTCTTTCCAGCGGCCCGCTCTGAACGCTGCAATTCTGGATCCGGTTGAACGGGCAGATCTTGACTGAGCGAATGAGCCAGCCTTTCCTGGTGATCACATCCCTTTCCCTTACGGCAAAGGCGAGTACCAAAAAATTTTTTTGCAGGAAAAAATAATGTGTTGCAATTATCAGGAACCAGGCTGAGAGAACAATCATCCAGCCATAGGTATCTGTAAGTTTTGAAAGCGCGAAAATGAGGACGGCGGCAATAGCGGCAAAGATGAGCGAGGTGATCATCCACTCTAACAGCAATACCTTTTTATAAGATGGATGAACCGGCTGCAGTTCCAGGGATCCGGCTTCCGGAATGGTTTTCAGGTCAACTGGCGCATTGATAAAATCCATTGACTAAAAGTAGGCAAAGACCGCCATACCTTATCCCTGGTTCCTTGCGGCCCATCCGAATACTTTTTTCAAAAGATCAGTAGACCTTGCAGAGAAATTATTGCGGATGTTCACTTCTTCCTTGGCCACCTGGTCAAACAAAGCCTCCACAGCTTTTCCAACTACAAATGAAGGAAGGTCTGGGTTGAGTTTGTTAAGCGTTGTAGGAAAATCATTATAGGTTTTGATCATGTCGCCGTAATATTTTGTTGCGCTGGTTTTTTCCAGTGAGCTTTTGATGATGGGTGAAAATGCAGCGATGAGTTTATCCGTTGTTTTTTGCCTGAAGTATTGTGTGGCGGCATCCTGCTGTCCCTTGAGGATATTGATGGCGTCTGTGATGGTGATCTCCCTGATGGCATCAGCGAAAATCGGCTTTGCATACACCACGGCATCCTCGGCGGCGCGGTTAATCTGGAGAATGGCCCTGTCTACCAGTGACCCCATGCCAAGCTGCCTGAGTGTATTTTCTATTTTGATGGCCTCGGCAGGCAATAATAATTTATAAGCCTGGTTGCCGAAAAAACCGTCTTCCTTCCCCAGGAAGGATATGCCTTTACCCACTCCCTGGTCCAGCGCCTCGCGGATGCCCATTGCCGCCTCATTTTCAGTGATGGTGGTTGCAGCAGGTAAATTCGATAAAGTTTCGCAGGAACTAAAACCGGCCGCAAAGGCCAGGGCAATGAGATAACGCTTCATGAAATTTCTTTTTAATCTTTTTTCAAATTACAGGCCAAAAGAATGGAAAGGCAAAAATAAAACAATGGAAGGCCGCTAGAAGCTGGGCTCAGGGACGAAGCGACTGTTTCCTGCCGGCGATCTTCTGGCGCAGGTATTTAAAGA
>CAYWSQ010000036.1:4082-20643 GCA_964460925.1 uncultured Flavisolibacter sp.
CGGGCTCTTTCCCTTTCACTAACGGTGCTGATCAGGGTAGATTTACGGACCAGGTTCTGGATATAGCTGTACATATTATCACAGAATCTTACATCTCTCGACAGCATAAAATTGAGCACATTATGAACAAGGAAGGCAGCCTTGGATCCGTCAAGTTGTACCAAGATGCTGTTCTCCATGATCACGATCTCGTTGAAATACATTTCGTAACCGGAAAGCCGTGTACGGGAGGGATCATCCGCATTGAATTTATAACCCAGGGTAGCCTGCTGCTCCAGGTGGCTGATCATTTTCTCCAGGGCATCATAAACCTGGTAGATATCCTTTTCACTGGCGAAAATGTTGGAGTCATGGTAAAATTCTATCTGCCTTAGTGTACTATTCACCGATTCAATATTCCAGAGCTCCACTGAATCCACATGGTTGTAATAGTGAAGCGATTGCCTTCCGAGTTCATAATATTCATCAGGATAAATATCCATGCTGAATTTTTTATGGGAGAATTCAGGCAGGTGAAGGATGTTCTTCATCCAGAAATAATATTTGAAGGCAGCGATCTCCCGGAAGTGAAAATGGTGGAAAATGGGAATGTCCTTGCACAGGTAATACATTTTACGTTCTTTGAACCCATTCATGTATTTCACCTGGCCCACAATATTTTTCAGGTATTCATCAAAACGGAAAGATTCAGCCTGTACAAAATTCCCGGTGAATACAAATGCATCTGTCTGCAGGTCGAGCAGGCTGTCGAGCGAAAGTTTGTAGTGAACGCAGACCTTGTAAACCTCGTCGAGGCTCAGCGCTTTTTCTCCGCGAAGGCGGCGGTAAGCACTGTCGGTGCTGATGTCAAGCAGGGCTGCCAGTTCATCAACCATGGCCGCACCGGGTGCCATCCTGTTTTTCAAATGCTGAAACAGCCGGAGCTGGAGCTGGTGCGCCGTCATTGATTTTGTAGTTTACGATTGCGGTATTTTTTTCAGGAGAATATTGAAAAAGATATTCCTCTGTTTTTCGCTGGTATTGCTAAGGATCGTTGCTTTCCGCATCAGCATCTGCAACTGCTCATACACATTCCGGCACATTCTTTCATCCCGGGTGATCATGTAGTTCAGCACATCATAACTAAGATACAATGTCTTTTTCTGATTGGCGATGGCCATGATGGTATTATCTCCCAGCACCACGCGGTTATAAAAGAACATGAAATTATTCTTTTTCATTCCGGTTGCTTCTCCCGGCAAAAATTTACATCCATGCTCTGCCTGTTCACGCAGGTGTTCAACAAGATCCCGCAAGGCATCATAGATCATCCTGATGTCATCACCGGATTCAAAATATCCCGCCTCCCGGTAATATTCAACCTGGGCGATGGTACTGTTGATGCATTCTGTATTCCAGATCTCGGTTGAGGTGATCGCATTATAAGCTTCGTTAATCTGTTTGCCCGTCAATTCCAGGTGGGGAGGCAAAAGATCCATCGAAAAATTGCGGGAGATAAAATCAGGATGCTGCAGTATCGATTTCATCCAGAAGAAATAACGGAAAGCAAACAGGGGCCTGAAAAGAAAATTATAAAACAGCGGTACATCCTTGGTGAGGTAGATCAGTTCTTTCTGTTCAGCCCCAGACAGGTGCTGCAGGTTTTTGAGAATGCCCTCCAGGTAGTTCTCAAATCCCCTGTGACTGTTTTCCACCTGTATGGAACTGAATGAAACCGTGTCGGGGCGGGCTTTCAGCATCTCATCGAGGGAGATGGAAAAGGCTTCGCAAAGCTGCCTGGCCTCTTCAAGAATCAAAGGAGTTTCGCCCCTGATGCGGCGGTACGCACTGTCATTGCTTACATGCAGCAGGTCCGCCACCACCTCCACCAGTGATTCGCTGGAATGCAGTTTTTCCCTGATCCTTTGAAACAGATATTCCTGAACCTGCCGGCCCTCCATGTAAAATCGTTTTGGCAAGCCAATATACTGATTCGGATTCCAGATTTGCAATTTTTGCAACCAGGGTACCCACTATACCACAATTCAATTTTAAACCCGCGTCTTGCAGGATTAGCTTAGAGTCATACAAAAACTGTTATGAAAAAATTACTCCTGGTTATGCTGCTGGTGATTGGCCTGGATGGCTTCACACAGGGTAAGGACTGGTTCATTTCATTATCAAGTTCTTATACTTTCAACGGGCCGGCTACCCAGGTCAAACAGAAAATGAAACAGCAATTTTTCAACAGTTACGAGGTGGGTATTTTTTTCGATCACGATAATCCAATAAAGCGCTCGTTCCCCAACCTCATGGCCAGGGGAGGAAAAAGGATGGGGCCTAAGACTATGGTCTTTGCGCTGGCAGGACTCGCCGACCAGGGTTGGGTAAGGGGTTACAGTGAATCTGCAAGCTTTTCAGCGGGTTACGAATCCCATCCGCGGTTTGATTATAAACTTTACCAGTTTGGTGCCGGCATGCTGTATTGCCCCGGAAGGATCATGGCAGGTGTGGCACCCACCTTGTTTTTACTCGATTACCGCTTTCGTGGAGAAAATTATAAAAGATCACTGACTCCCGCCATCAATCTCTCCCTGCAGGTGCCTATGAACAAGGCCGGTAAAAAATTTGGCATCGACCTGCTGTTGAATGCCAATTACGGAACTCCAATGAAAACGTCCAGGAATAGCAATGGTATTGAATTGTTCCAGGCAGGTACTATTGATATGATCAATGGTTCACTGGGCCTGGCTTTCACCCTTCGATGATTGTTAAGCGAGGGCCGCCGTACCCCGTGAAAACCCAACAAAATTGATCATCAAAAAAAATGGTTATGAGAAATTTATTCTGCCTCTTACTGCTGGCCATTGGTACGGTATCGTGCCAGCATGTTTATTATGCACCCAATACTGCCAATGCTCCGCTGCTTGCGCAAAAAGGGGAGACCAGGATCAATGCCCTCTGGGCCGGCGGCATGGATTCAGAATACAATGGAGGTGAATTGCAATTCGCCCATGCCATCACTAAGAGTGTCGGGATACTGGCCAGCGGATTCAGTGCTTCAAAAACAGAAACTGTTTCCGATTTCTACGGCGGCAATTCGCATAAGGAAGAGGGCCGTGGCTCTTATGGTGAACTGGCGGTTGGTCTGTACAAGCCCTTCGATGAAAATAAAAAATGGATCGGTGAATTGTACCTGGGTACCGGAACCGGCACTGTTAAAAGCACTTATGGCTGGACTGACCGTTCCCAGGTAGGATTTTCCAAATTTTTCCTGCAGCCATCGATTGGCTTCAAAGGACGTTATTTTGAATTTGCACTTGTGCCTAAGGTAAGCCTGGTGAACTGGAAGGTTAAACAGGCTAATATTACACATACCGATAACCAGGACCACCGGGATATGATGGACCTGATCCGCGGCGAAAAAAGTTTTGTAGCCTTTGAACCGGCATTTATTGCCCGGGCCGGAAGTGAATCAGTGAAGGTGCAGGTGGGTCTTTCCCTCAGTAATTTCAGGGTTTCATCCTCCTTAACCTCCAGGGACCTGGCAGAAACCACCAATGCCTGCATAGGCTTGTCCATTAACATCAGGCCAAAGAAAAAATAAACCACAGCCGTACCCTTTTGTTTTGCCTCGCCCTTCAATCCTTAATTTTGCGCTTTTATTGAATTATGCAGACAGCGCATTTATCAGAGCAGGAAATTGTAAGAAGGGAGAAGCTAGCGGAGTTTCAGAAACTGGGGATTGATCCTTATCCCGCCGCCCTTTACCCCGTAACTCATTATTCCACTGAGATCAAATCTGTTTTTAAGGATGAAGAAAAGGAAGCGCTGAATGATGTTTGCCTCGCCGGCCGCATCATGAGTGTGAGGGATATGGGCAAGGCTTCATTTGCCGAGCTGCAGGATTCATACGGAAGGATCCAGGTCTACGTAAGAAAAGATGACCTGGCGAAAGGGGAAGATACTTCCATGTATGACCAGGTATGGAAAAAACTGCTGGATATCGGTGATTTCATAGGCATCAAAGGATTTGTTTTCCGTACTAAGATGGGAGAGATCTCCGTGCATGTGAAAGAACTCACTTTCCTTGCAAAATCACTCAGGCCCCTGCCTATTGTAAAAGAAGCCGAAGGCCAGACCTTTGACGCGGTCACTGATCCTGAATTCAAATACCGCCAGCGTTATGCCGACCTGGTGATCAATCCTTCCGTAAAAGAAACCTTTGTAAAGCGTACCAAACTGATGAATTCCATCAGGGAATTCCTTAACGAACATGGAGCGCTGGAAGTTGACACCCCTGTACTGCAGAGTATTCCCGGCGGTGCTGCTGCACGTCCTTTCATTACCCATCATAATGCACTGGATGTGCCTTTCTACCTGCGTATTGCCAATGAACTTTACCTCAAAAGACTGATCGTTGGCGGATTTGACTGGGTGTATGAATTCAGCCGCAACTTCAGGAATGAAGGCATGGACCGCACACATAATCCCGAATTCACCATTTTGGAATTTTATACTGCGTACAAAGATTACCTGTGGATGATGAACGTGACTGAAAAACTGCTGGAGAAAGCAGCCATCGATGTTACCGGAGGCACCGACATCATGATGGGCGAAAGGCCAATCTCATTCAAGGCTCCGTTCAAAAGGATCAGCATTTATGATGCGATCCTTGAGCACACAGGTGTGAATGTAAGTGAGATGGATGAAGAGCAGCTTCGTGCCGTTTGCAGGGAATGGCACCTGCAGGTGGATAATACCATGGGCAAGGGAAAACTGATAGACGAGATCTTCGGAAATAAATGCGAACATCATTACATTCAGCCCACCTTCATCATCGATTACCCGGTTGAAATGAGTCCGCTTACCAAGAAGCACCGCAGCAAACCCGGGCTGGTAGAGCGTTTCGAGCTTATGATCAATGGTAAGGAAATCGCCAATGCCTACAGTGAGCTGAATGACCCCATCGACCAGCGCGAACGTTTTGAAGACCAGGTGAAACTGATGGAGCGCGGGGATGTGGAAGCCATGTATATCGATCATGATTTTTTAAGAGCGCTTGAATATGGTATGCCGCCAACATCCGGCATTGGCATCGGCATCGACAGGCTTTGTATGCTGCTCACCAACCAGCCTTCCATCCAGGATGTATTATTCTTCCCGCAAATGCGGCCGGAGAAATTCGGAAATGAAAGTGAAGAAAATCAGCATCCAGTAGCATAGTTTGAATTATTCTTTGCGTCACCTTTGCGTCCTTCGCGCGCCTTTGCGGTAAAAAAATACATTAACCGCAAAGGACGCAGAGTACACAAAGGTGACGCAAAGGGACTTCACAAAATATTCCGGCTCTCAAACAATAACACCCCCACGCAAACAGTTCTATACTTGCCAAAATCATTATTTCCATGAAAGCCCTGCTGATTTTTCTTACACTCATTGCATTCCTGTCTGCTGCCGGCAGGGAAAAAAAGCGGGTACATCATCCCAATGGCAAGGTTCAGTACGAATATGAAATGGATGGCTTTATGTTCGACGGGCGCTTCTCCTGTTATTATGAATCGGGTAAACTGAAAGTAAAAGGCCAGTTCTCCCGCAATAAAAAAACCGGTCTCTGGCGTGTATGGGATGAAAAAGGCATTCTCCGCTCCGAAAGGGTTTATACCAGCAATCTTGAATTTTCAATACTCAATGAAACAGATTCTTCCGGGAATCGTATACGCGTGGCCGGTGAACAGGTGAATGCCGTTGAAAAAACTTCCGGTATTGCACTTTTCACCCACCGCTTCCTGCATTCCATCAGCAGGGAAGCTGCCGGCACGGAAGAACTGTTTTCCGGTAATGGAATAATGAAGGACCTGCTGGATAAAATTCAATCCGCGGAACTGGCTGTGTTCACCGATGACAGGCTGGTGAACCCTGTAAATATTCCTTCCATTTCCTGCTTTGGGTCAAACGATGTGGTGGAGCTACTTGTAAAGGAAGAATACAGTTGTTATGAAGATGAAGGTCCGGTGATGGTCAACAGTGTGATCGCTATCTGTCCTGTTGTATTGGAAAAAGGTTTGCCAAAGGAACTGGGATGGATCTATGTACCAGACCTGGAAAAAACGGAAGACTTCAGGGCGGTGCTGAAAAATATCCGCGACAGGCAGTATGAATCCCGCATCATCAAGACCACCATCAACGATCCATCCTACAAATGGAGAAAGGTGGCGGGCCAGGAACACGACCTGCTCAGACTGATGCTGGTTGAATTTGAAGCCGGCGCCATCATTTATGTGATGGACCAGCAAACGCTTGCATCCAACTGATCAGTCAAGAAAGATATCCTTCATCAACTGCTGGTCTTTATTCACGGTATAGGCTGAAAGATTCGTGATGCCTTCCTGCTTTAGCACTTCCTCATCAATGAAAAAATTACCTGTACAAGTTGCCGGGTCTCTTTTGAGTATGTGATATGCTGCTTCTCCAACAATTTCCGGTGTGCGGCTCATCTGCATCAGGTAATCACCGCCTAATAAATTTTTGACAGCAGCAGTAGCTATAGTGGTTTGAGGCCATAAGGCATTCGCAGCAATTTTTTGTGCTTTCAGTTCTTCAGCTAGACCAAGAACGATCATGCTCATACCATACTTGCTCATGGTATAGGCCAGGTGTTGCACGAACCATTTGGGATTAAGGTTGATAGGTGGTGAAAGATTGAGAATGTGCGCATGTCCTGATTTTTTCAGGTGGGGGATGCAGGCGCGGCTCATAAAAAAAGTACCGCGTATCTGTATGCCATGCATCAGGTCAAACCTTTTGGGCTCTGTTTGTTCTGTAGGAGTAAGGTTGATGGCGCTGGCATTATTTACCAGGATATCAATCCCGCCAAATGTTTCCACTGTTTTTGCCACCGCGGCTTCTATCTGGTCTTCAAACCGGATATCACATTGCAAAGCCAGTGCCTTTACACCCAGTGCTTCTATTTCAGCTGCTGCTGTATGAATGGTTCCTTCAAGTTTTGGATGAGGCTCCGTGGTTTTGGCAGCAATGGCGATATTGGCCCCTTCGCGCGCCAGCCTCAATGCGATTGCTTTTCCGATTCCCCTGCTTCCACCTGTGATCAGTACATTTTTCCCTTTCATAATGTTCATTGGAAAATTAAGATACAGGAATTAGGTGAATTGAAGAGCGGATCTACTGCTTACTGAACAGCCATGCTGTCGGGTACCTGTAGAACGCTGTTGGTGATCTGCGTGATATGAATGTCACTGAGATCCTGCTGCGCGGTCATGCCTATGCCATAGATCAGGTGACCAGCCTTGCGGATGCGGACCCTTTTATCTGTAAAGAACTTCTGTGTATTCTGGTCCCACCACAGTTCCGGCGTCTGAAGTGTATCTCCCTGAACATTAAAAACGATCACACTGTCGCGCAGGTAAACCTTGTTCAGGCTTTCATAATATTTACCATAGTCAGAATCAAGGTGGCTTTCTTTTACGGCGGCGCTGTCAAAAAAATCTACATGCAGTTCATGCGGAAATTCCACGTACACGGTATCTCCCTGGTAACGCAGCATGTAGGATGACCATAGTTTAGCCTTCAACCTTCCGTTCTGGCTCAGGAATGTCTGGATATCCTTTGCTTCTTCCACCAGCACATCATTGCGTGTCCACTGGTCAATGGTTTTGGGATCATTCTCACAGCTATAAAAGAAAAAGCAGCCCATGATCAGTGCTGCTGTTTTCAAATATCGTGACTGCAAGAATGTCTTAATCATATTTTCTTTTGATGAACCAAAGATCTGTCAGGTTGAAAGATACGGAAGCCCTGAACAGGTTTTCCTTGAGCAGGTTATCATTATTTCCTCTTTTGCCATATTCAAGCGCGAGGTTCAAACGGCTCACCTGGTTGATGCCGGTGCGGCTTGGCCTAACCGGGATACCCAAACCAAAACTGGCACCGAAGGTTGGCAGGTCATTCCCCACCCTGATATAATCCTTGCCAAAATTGAAACCAAAGCGGTAGATCAGTTTACTGAAATAACTGCTGCGCTGCCTGGGATAAAAATGTCCGCCTACATTAACTGTCCAATTATCCTGCACAGAATCAACAGCTCCGAAGAAGCGGTAGTTGCTCCATTTATCCATGGTATAGTCAGCACCGAACATCCAGCCCCTGTCATCTTTGTGCGTCTGAACCGCAAAACCGAATTTGTACGAGGCAGGGTAGATAACCTTTCCCTTGATATCGCTCAGTTCCTGTACGCTGTCCAGCTCGAGGATCTCCCCGGCGGCACCACGTACATAGGTTTGCCTGAGAATATCACGGCTCGCATCAAAATCCTGCTGCCAGTTGCCGCTAACACCAAAGCGAAGAACGGTTGCACCTGTCAGTCTTGTTTCCAGTTGAAGACCAGCATTGAAGAATACGTCTCCAAAATATGTTTTTGTATTGTGTTCGGAAGCATAGAACAATACTGAATCATTATTGAAATTTCTCAGTGTCTGGCTTTCACGTCTTCCAAACAGGTAACCAACATTTACGCCGGCGCTCACGAGAGTGGCAGAGGAAAGATTGAAACCAAATCCTGTTCCGATGCTGGGCAGGTAACTTCCACCGCTTCCGCGAAATTGCGTGGTGGCGTTTCCGATCGTATCTGTTGTAATGGGATCTTTTAAGAATTCTGTACGGGCGATATTATAACTGATCCTGGACAAAGGGCGAAGTCCTAAGCTCAGGCCCCAATTCTTTCTCAGCGGAACACCGATCTGCACGTAAGAGAACAAGGCATCTGAAGAAGAGAACCTGTTAGTGGTGCCGGGTACAATCAAAGTGCGGTTATCGAAATTCATGCCCACGTCAAAGATCACACGGCCCGTGGCCAGTTTTTTGGAACGAGCCTCCTGCTGGGTCTGAAATCTTGAATAAGATGCGGGGTTATTAAAATTCACGGAGAATACATCGGCATAAGCCGCTGATATCCCACCCATTGCCCTTGTGGTGATATTGGTGAGCGGTGCAACATCTCCAAGTCCGTATCGTGAATAAGGTGAATTGTCCTGGGCCTTTGCATGCATTGTGCAGATGGACAATAAAACGAGAGCAGTGATTTTCTTAAGCATTATTGATCTGGCTGATAGCATAAAGGCCTTTAAAAATTAAGTCAGGGTCTGCAAATATCCTGTTTTTCAAATGAGGCTCAAATATTCGAATATCACCCCCGGTTAAAAGCACGTTAAAGTTCCCATACTTTTCCGCATAGGCTTCAATGATACCATCCATCTCTTTTGCCATGCCCAAAACCACGCCTGACTGCAGGTTGGTACGTGTATCATAACCAATCAGCGGCACGTTCCAGTCTGCTTCCGCGAGGGGTAGTTTGGCTGTGAAGTGATGCATGGCCCTGAAGCGCATTTCCATGCCGGGAGAGATGGAACCGCCCAGCCATTCGTGCGAGGTATTGATGAAATTAAAAGTGATGCAGGAGCCCAGGCCAATTACCAGGTTATTACGCCCGGGAAAAAGATGCACGGCTGCCGCGGCTATGGCGAGCCTGTCTGCTCCCACGGTTTCCGGTTTGCCAACAGGAATAGTGAAAGGAAGCCGTGAAGTGCTGTTCAGTTTATGAAAACGGCTATGTGCATTCAGTAATTTTTCTACCTCTTCATCATGATTGATCACGGATGAAAGAATGGAATAGGTAGGCCTGTGAAGCTCCAGCAATTTTTGAAGACCTTGCAGCGGGTTCTTTTCCAGCACTGCAACTTCCAGCAGATTCTTTTCCTGGAAAACCGCTGCTTTCAAACGGGTATTACCAAAATCGAGGCAGAGCGTTTTTGAGTTCATAGTTCATAGTTCAAAGTAAGTGGTTCAGAGATTGATGTAGCTGGGAGTCTGTAGTTAGTAGTCAGTAGCCCACTCTGCGCATTCTCATTTTCCTCCTTTTCTCTGCGGTGAAATTAAATCTCAAAATCAAACGAATTCAAATTCTTAAAATGCCCGTTTTGCTTCACCTTCTTTTTAAGGCCTTCCATTTCTGCCAGCATGGGGATCACTCTTGTCAGGTGGCGGCGGATATATTCCTGCCTTTGCAGTTCGTGCATCAACCCGAGCAATTCATATTCTTCCTGCAATGATAGCCCAACATGATGAGCGATATCATAAGTTCTCAATTCTTCATCCTGCTTGTGAAAATCTTTTTTCACCTTCAGCAGCTTGTGCAGTTCTTTGATGCTGTTGACCACCTTGCGCATGACCTCGGGATTGCCGAATTCATTATTAGCAGGATAATTTACGATGGCGCCGCTGTACATTTTATCAGGGATCTCCTTAATTACTTCCAGGATGCGGAACACCTGGTCACCTTCCGTTTTGATATCCATCTCACCATTTTCATGAACTTTTGAAATTTCGGTGATCCGCATCACGGTTCCGTAGTCCTGCAGGTGGTTGTCAATCACTGAAGGAATACCAAAAACCTTGTTCTCTTTATAACATTCATTGATCAGTTGCTTATACCGTGGTTCGAAAATGTGAAGGTTAAGTTGCTCACCTGGATAAACCACGATGCCTAAGGGAAATATCGGGATGAAATTTGTCATGATTCCTGGTCCGCAAATTTGATGCAATACATTCAGGGGGTTTTTATTAATGTTTCCTCCTGCAACCATTTCCACCACCAGAGCACAGCAAAGGCATATAGAAAAACACCAAACTGTACTTCCAGGCCGATGTCAAAAATAAAACTGAAAGCCATGATCACGTTCAGGGTTATCCAAAAATAACCGCCCCTTCTGTTCAGGGCAAAAAAAGGAAGAACCATGGCAATGGTTAATGCAATGAAGCCAGGCCAGCCGGCAGCGGCACCATGCATGGCCCATTCACTGCTGGGGTAGATCCTGTCTGTGTCCAGCATGCCATGCACTTTTTCGTCATACCAGGCATTGGTTGCTTTCATCACATCTCCCGTGCCCACGCCCAATGCATGATTATTCATAATGTCAAGTCCGGCACGGATCGAAAGCATCCGGTTGCCATCATTGGCCCCTGGCAGGTAGGTATCCTGCCTGATATAGGAATAATCATAAATGAAATAGCGGATCCTGTTTTGAAAAGTTGGTACGGCAAACCAGGCGAGCAGGGGCATAAGCAGGGAGCCGGCCAGCACAGCAATGGTCCATTTCGTTTTTTTGCGGGTAAATAGCAGGTAAATAAATGCGATGAACAAAGCAATGTACAATGAAAATAAACCCGTGCGGGCCGCAAGGAGGTGGAGGTAAACCACGAAAACCATAATGATGAATGCAAGCAGCCACCTAAAGTTTTTGCCCTTCATTAAAAAGGCTGCGCATAAAATGGCAATCGTTACCGAGAGGCTGAATCTTACATGATCATTTTCAAATGGTGTGGGAATTACCTTGGCTTTTAGATAAGCATCCTGCATATCCTGGTAATTGCCGGCATACTGGATCAGGCTCCATGCACAGCCTCCGAGAACTAACAGGATGAATGTGTAAGCCACATAGTTCCACAAACGCCGCCCAAGGTGCCATTCGCCCGCGAAAGCAACAGGCAATAGAAGTAAGGGAAGTTTGATCCTGATGAAGCGCCACCAGGTTTCTTTGTCTTCGCTCCAGAACCAGGTAAGAAGGGGTATGAAGAACAGCAATGTCAGTCCAATAAGAAATGGTTGCCTGCGGAATTCATTCAGTTGCTGCAGGAATTTCGCATGCACACAGGTTAGCAGAAGAAACAGGATCATGCTTATAGAAAGCAATGCTCTTGATGCAAACAGGCCAGTGAGCATGAGGATGATAGTAAAGAAAATGAGCCGCTGCCTCAAAGCCTTGTCTGTACTAATACCCATATTTTTGTAAACGTACAACATTTCAATTTTCATGTGGCAGCAACTGCTTGATCAGATCAGTAAAGGTGATGCGAAAGTTTTAGCCCGTTCCATTTCACTGGTGGAAAATGAACAGGAGGGATTTGAAACCTTCCTGGAAAAACTTCCACCGGGTCATGCTGCTGTCATTGGCATTACAGGTCCGCCGGGTGCTGGCAAAAGCACACTCACCGACGGGCTGATTGGTGAAATGATAGAAGCGGGAAAAAAGGTTGCGGTGTTATGTGTTGATCCTTCTTCCCCTTTTCATTTGGGTGCGGTGCTTGGCGACAGGATCCGTATGAGTGAATGGTACACACACCCCCGGGTTTTTATCCGCTCACTGGCAACAAGAGGTGCGCTGGGAGGGTTACATCCAAGGATCATCGAGATCACTGAACTGGTCAAGGCCGCAAAATTTGATTATGTGATCATTGAAACGGTAGGTGTTGGACAAAGCGAAGTGGAGATTGCCGGGCTTGCAGATACAACAGTTGTAGTTCTGGTTCCCGAGTCAGGTGATGAAGTGCAGACCATGAAGGCCGGGCTGATGGAGATCGCTGATATTTTCGTGGTGAATAAAACAGACCGGCCCGAGGCAGACAGGTTTGTTCAAAACCTGAAATTGATGCTGGCTCCAGGGTTTTCAACATATGAAAAGATAATTCCTGTAATCAAAACAGTGGCGCAGGAGAAGAAAGGCCTAAAGGAATTGTTCAATGCCATCAATGATGACCTGGCAACGACTCGTATCAATAAAAAAAGATCCTGGCTGCTGGCGGAAAAAGCATGGAAGATCATCCAGGCTAATAAAATGAAGGGGATGGATAAACAACAGTTGTTGGATGATATTGAAAAAATTCCACCTGCTGAATTCAATCTTTACCGTTTTGTGAAACCTTGGCTGGATTAGGTTCACTATGCATCAATCTTTGCGTAAACTTTGCGTCCTTTGCGCCTTTGCGGTGAAGAAAATACAGGAACCGCAGAGTGCGCAGAGTAAACGCAAAGAATACGCAAAGGAAATTCCAAAAAGGTTTATTTTTTCCAACTTATTCTGTAAACATCTATGAACTAAGCTTGTAAAAATTTCATTGAAAGAAACATCACTCATCATATCAACCTACAACCGCCCGGATGCCTTATCGCTTTGCTTGAAAAGTGTGAAGCAGCAATCGGTGCTGCCAGGTGAAGTGCTGGTTGCTGATGACGGCTCAGGCTCTGAAACAAAATTGCTCATCGAACAATTTCAAAAAGATTTTCCTGTTCCCCTGATCCATATCTGGCATCCGGATGAAGGTTTCCGCCTGGCAGCGATCAGGAACCGGGCTATCGCGGCTGCCCGGTACCGTTATATCATACAGATCGATGGCGACCTGGTGCTGCACCCCGAATTTATAAAAGACCACCTTGAATTTGTAAAGGAAGGAAGTTTTGTTGCTGGCAGCAGGGTTATGCTTGATGAAAATACCACCAGTCATCTGCTGCGGAATCAATCCATCAATATCAAATCATACAGGAAAGGTTTCAGCATGAATGACCTGAGAAGCAGACTGCTGAGAAAATTTCTGGCAAAACGCTACAAGACCAGCGGTAAACATAAATATTACGTGAAAGGATGCAATATGGCTTTTTTCAAAGCTGACCTTGAAAAAGTAAATGGGTATAATGAAGCATTTGAAGGATGGGGCAGCGAGGACCGCGAGATCGCATCTCGGCTCATACATGCCGGCATAGAAAAAAGGTCCATTAAAATGGGTGCTGTTTGTTACCATCTTTTTCATCCCCTTCCTTCACGGGAGCAGGCCAAAACAAATGAAGCCAAAATGTTTGAAGCTGTTGAAAAGCACAGTTCCTGGACAGAAGATGGTTTAAATAAATATCTTTCCGCATCATGAGACAGGAAAATCTTTCCCGGATCAGCGACTGGCAGATCAAAAGCAAACATCCTCATTATATCCATTATTATTTCCTGGTACGCGACATCCGGGAAGCAGTAAAAAAATATACAAAGGGCGATTTCCTGGATCTTGGATGTGGCAACAAACCTTATGAATCGCTGTATGCGCCTCTGTCGGCAACTCAGGTTGGCTGTGATGTGATCCAAAGCGACCGTAACAGGGTGGATGTGATCTGCCCGGCGCACCAGTTGGCTTTTCCCGGCAATAGTTTCGATACGGTTTTTTCAACGCAGGTGCTTGAACATGTTTACGAACACGATGAAATGATGAAGGAAATCTACAGGGTGCTAAGGCCCGGCGGACATATCATTCTCACCGTTCCGTTTGCCTGGGAACTGCATGAAGAGCCTTATGATTTTTTCCGCTATACAAAACATGCCTTAAAGACCCTGTTTGAGAAGCAGGGATTTGAAATAGAATATATAAAACCGAATGGTGGTAAATGGGCTGCGGTGTACCAGCTAAGAAATAATATCCTGTTCAGTTCCTTTGCAGGCAAAACATTCGCGGCCCGGTTGAAAAAATTCTTTTATGTTCAATTGAAGATGATCCGCTTAAGAAATCATTTTGCGATCTGGCTTGATAAAAATTTCCGTGACGAGGTTTTCACCCTCAACTATATCGTGGTGGCGCGCAAGCCCCTTAACTGAGTTCTTCATTATAGAAGACCAGGTTCTCTCCTGCGATTTCAAGTGTAAAACGGTATTGTCCTATGGCATTGAAGAGGGACCGGCTGCAGCCTTTTTTCATCCTGTCGTGGAGCTCAACCACAAGCACTTTGGTATGTGGCAGCCATTGTTCATAAGCTTCTGAAAAAATTTCTTTTTCCGATCCTTCCACATCAAGCTTAACGAGGTCAATAGAATTCCATTTCATTTCCTTCATCAGGGATGCAATACTCCAGGCCTTAATAGCTCCGGTTGTTGATTCCGGAACTTCTTCAACGGTAAATCCATTATTGCCGATGCCGGTATCTCTCACGCGCAGCCAGGCAGGATGCACCCAGATGCCACCTTGCATGGCTTTTACATTGCCATAAGCTTCTGTATTTTTTTCAAGCATCCTGAAATTATCCGCATCCGGTTCAACCGATACGATCTGTGCTTCCGGGTAACGGCTGGCAAAATAAGCCGCCGTCAGCCCGATATTTCCACCGCCATCAATAATGGTTCTTGGTGAAAAATCTTTTTTGAGTGAATAGGCTTCCTGCAACACCACTTCAAGAAAAGTGTAGTAGTCGTATGGGTTTTTTCTCAGTGAAAACGGGTGTTTCAACCGCGATAGACTGATGTTTTCCAATTTTCCCGTTTTAAAGCGCCAATACAACGGCCATGCTTCGGAAAAGGACAGAAATGAACGGAATTTTCTGTAGCGGGACATGGGCAAAAAAACATTTTAATTCTATAAACAGCAAATACCTTTATCTCATGTCATCCATTTTATTCATAGCCATGATGAATGGCGCGCCCTGGGGCGGAAGCGAGGAACTATGGTTTGCAGGTGCGTTGGAAGCTGCCAGGCAGGGACACAAAGTGGGTTGTGTGGTATATGACTGGGCTGATAAGAAGCCCAGGATAAAAGTACTTGAAGATGCCGGCTGCACGATCCACTATATTCCAAACAAAGGGCGTCAAAAAAAGACCTTCCGTGACCGCATTGAAAACAAGATCACCAAATGGAAGCGGATACCCGAATTTCTGAATGCACTGCCTGTTGAAGAATATGACCTCGTGATCCTGAACCAGGGTTATTTCGAGATCACCCTGCCGGTTTGGAAAAATTTTTACAAACGCCTCGACCGGTTTGTGCTGGTCTACCATAATTACAAAGAAAAGGACCGTATAAAAAAGTCAAAGGCGAAAATTTTAAGGGAGTGGATCAGCAGGGCATCGGTTAACCTGTTTGCTTCAGCAAGGATCGGGCAGGTGCTGGAAGAAAGGTTGAATATGAAGATCCCGAACGGAAAAGTGCTGATCAATCCCATAAGTTTTGAACCACCGCAGGACTATACAGCTTTCCCTCCCTTGCGGGATGGTAATTTCAGGATGGTAGTGGTGGCGGCACTTGATGTAACAAGAAAAGCTCAGGATAAACTGGTGCTGGCTTTATCGGGACACCGGTGGCTGGAAAGAAACTGGACGCTCCATTTTTATGGTGCGGGCAGGGATGAGAAAAAGCTGAAAAAGCTGGTGAAGAAAAAAAAGCTGTCCGATAAAATATTTTTTGAAGGTCACGTGAAAGATGTGAGAAAGGCACTGGAAGACGCTCATATTCTTTTACAGATCACGCATATTGATGCGATGCCGCTCGCTGTGGTGGAAGCAATGGCTGTGAGCCGGCCGGTGGTGGTGAGTAAGATCGGTGATATGCCGGAGTGGTCTGTTTTCAATAATAATGGATGGGTTTGCCAGGATGCTTCTCCCGAAGAAATTGACAGGATCATGAGCCTGGCCTGGGCCTGCCGCGACGACTGGCATAAAATGGGGCGTAAATCTTTTGATTTATTCAAAGAAAAATTTCCGTCTTCACCTGCGAAGTTTTTTTTAGAGCAGGCTGGTTTGAATTCTGACTAGAATAGCCGTTTCGGCGGGAAGGACGGTAAGTAGTCGCTCAAAGGTTGAAGCGTATTACATTTACCATTTGATTTGTGAACTTCAAATAATCCTAAGGCATTTTTGAATTTAGTGAAGTACTTACCGTTCTCTGGTAGCTGTAGCTTCAGCGAAGGCTACTTCCCGCCTTCCCGGCC
>CAYWSQ010000037.1:0-20457 GCA_964460925.1 uncultured Flavisolibacter sp.
TCATAAGCAGAGGTGCTGGTGAAATTCACCGGGCTGCCCTCGCATAGTCCGGCAGGGGTAGCGTCGAAAGAAGCAACAGGCCTTGCGAATATATCAATGGTTTGCGTGGTATCGCCAACGCAACCTTCTGTGGTGATGAGGTCCAGTTGAATAGCCTGGGCGCCTGTTCCGCTGAAAAGCTTAACAGGATTGAATACATCAGAAGTACTTCCATCAGGGAAGGTCCATAACCAGCTACTCACAGTATATCCATTGCCTGTATTTGCTGGTGAGCTGAACTGTACACTGTCGGCAATACAACCCGAGTGAGTAATAGTGAAAGCAGCTTTAGGATTCATTTTTACTTCCACGGTAAATTCTACTTCCTCTGTATTATTACAGTTCTCAATACTTGAGTGTGTATTGCGTACAGGTATATTATAAACCCCGGTATCACTGAATTGGTAGGTGCCGGGTAATTCGTATTTATAATACCAGGTGCCGTTCTGGATCATGGAATCCACCGGGCTGGGATTGCTCATATTCACATCTGCATTAGGACTCAGGTTGGGAACTTCACTGAGTTTCCAAAGCATATTCGATGGCTTATAGGCCACAAAGAGTGAAAATGCAAAAGGGGTATTGCGGCAGGTGTACTGGTGAGTGTTGGTGGTGGTATCAAGTGTGTTGTGCACATTACCGATCACATTCAGGTTATTGATAAGGGTGCCCGCATTATATCCATAACTTTCAACGGAACCCAGTCCGTAAGTGATGGCAGTAAAAGCTGAATCACTCTGAACAATACACTGGCTCTGCGCCTGGGGCCATCTTTTGACAACCACTGTATATCCTGGCAAATAACTGTGCGGATAAGTATGGCTGAAGCTGGAAGAGCCTTCTCCATCTATGGTAAGCGAGGTCAAACCTGCATTGGGAATGATCAGTGTCAGGAAATTGGAAGTAATATTCTGCAAAGTATTGCGGTAAAAACCAATTCTTTTGATGCCCTGTTCAATGGGACTGATATAGATCATTTCCGGGTCGCCAACGTTTCCTCCACCGCCCATACAGTTTCCACCAGTCATGAATTGCGCAACCATGATCGGCTTATCCGCTTCAATATAATCGGCAGTATTGCTTTCGAAACGGTAATAGGTATTATTAATGATGCCGGTAAGCTGTACGCCATTGCGTGTAACAACGGTGGTGGGATCTTTCACCACCACTTTGTAAGAATTTGTCTGAAACAATGCCGCATTGGAAGAACGCGAAGTAGGTGCTGTAAGATATCTTTTTCCCCAGGCCTGAACCGGGAACAACTGCTGCATATCGTTATCACCGCCGCCTTCTCCGCAGTTCGCCGGGTTGGAAGTACGGCTGCTTCCGGAGAATACCGCGATAGCATGACATTCACCTTCGGAATTAGGAACGGATTTAACCGTTGAGCCGGTCATCTGGTAACCATCACTGCCACTTTGCAGGGCGCCCAATACCTGGTAAATCTGGCCGCGGTTGAGCACCACATCGAATGGAACACCGGCAGGCTTGCCACCCCTGGTGGGTACCGAAGGTGTGATGGTAACCTTGGTATTATTTTCTTTCGCCACCACATACATCCAGGAAAAACAGTTGGTGGCATAACTCTGTTCGCTGTTAACAGAAATATAGGAATAACCCCATGAGTCCACCGGCATCAGCATGGTGGCACCTGAAGAAGCGGAACCATAGATATGCGAGTAGGCCACAATAGGAACATCACTCACAATACGAATCCCTTTATTGAAAAGACCTTCACTGGTGGAAGAATTCCACAAGCGTGCATCCAGGCTTCCGGCTTTGGGAAATGCCGGGGTAGATATTACAGTGTTGGCCGGAATAGAATAGGTAGCGCTGTAACTGGTACCATTCAGAGAAACCGTAACGGTTGCGGGTTGTTCAGCACTCAGATAGATCACGAGGTTTTGAATATTGTACTGCGAACCCCCGTCTTCAAAAAACTGGTGGTGGCCATAGCCGACCCAGAATTCTTTGCCTTTGTTGGAGAGGTTTTGGGTAAGGGCGGACATCACTATTAACAGGCATAGTGTACCGAGGAAGCTCCGTTTTATCATTGTGCGGTTTTCGTTTGTTTCTTTTGGTCCCTGATTCCACAAGCAAATGGTACATAACAGTAATGGACCGTTGGATATTTTCAAAAGGATACCGGAAGGTTTGGAAGGCTTCTGTTATGTTACTGACAGACAGCTATTTGGGTTTTCAGTAAAAGGATGGGGATTCTGCGTTAGCAGGTTTTAAAAATAAGTCATTTAATTAAATTCTTTTTAACAAATTACCGGCATTGTAGGAGTTTTCCAAGCCCTCATACAGCAGAGTATGATTGTTGAACAATGATAATAAATGTTCTATGAATTATCATTTAATTGGATTCAATTAATATTAGAATGAGGTTAGAATATCCCAAAACCAAAACTTCCATTCTCAGGAATGGAAGTTTTGACAGAAGCTAACTCGCAGCTCGTAGCTAGAAGCTCGCAGCTCTACCGCTGCACTATCAGTTTCTCCGCACTCACAAGCCTGTTGTCCTGGTCACGCACCTGTATGAGATAGTTACCTGCCGTGATGATGGAAGGCAGTTTTATTTCCTGTACCTGCAGTTTATTGTTGACCGTAATCTCCTGCTGATTCAGCACCTTACCGGTAATATCCAGGAACTGGAGTTTATACCTTCCTTCAGGCTGGTCACGGAAAACCAACCTCACGACTCCAGTGGTTACTGGGTTTGGATAAACGGTGATGGCATTGCGTGCAGTTAACTGGTCAATCGTTGGTTTCTGGCGGTTCTCTGCTACAGCTTCGGGTTGAGGCTCAGCAGGTAGAATATTTTCTTTTGGTTCCTCTTTCTTTCTTTTCTTTTCTGTGAGCAAATTTCCATTGGCCAGGTCGGAAGCATTATAAACAGTTTCTCCTGAAGAGATCTTTTCAGCCTGGAGGTTATTGATGTCAAATTTATAATAACCCGCAGTGGAGTTGGAACTGCATACAATCACGCTCATGTCTTCATCCACCATGGCGCCATTGGTGGTAAATCCTTTTGGCAGTCCCCGGATCTCACCTAAATATTTTGCTGTTTTATTTTTTACGCTGATATGGAAAACCCTGCGGCTGGCAGTGATGAGGTAAAGATCCCCATTTTTATGTGCTACCATGTCACCACCATAGGCTGACTGGCTGCGGATCGAATAGTTACCATTGGAAGGATCATCTGCTATCGCACCCAGGTCGGTGACCACAGCTTTTTTATTGGTAGTGAAACGGACCAGGTGATTGGCATTATTGCTTAGCGCATAGCCATTCCCGTCACTCCCGATCACCATTCTTGTAACCTGGTTGGGTATGTCGCGAGATCCGCTGAGCGCTCCAAAATTTTCATTTTCGAAATAGTAGATTTTGGGTGTTTTTGATTTCAGATCAATATACCGGAGCTGGTTAATGCCCATCGGGGTATAATAGAGCCGGTCATGTTTTTTATCATATGCGCAGGCTGCTGAATTGGTAGCAAAGGGCTCATCATGCGAAACACTTTGGCTTCTTACCTGTATCATTCTTCGTTCATTAGCCACATTGGCATTGGCATTATTCCCCGAAGAACCGGCAGGCGTTACGTACCTAGTCTTTATTACCTGGGGTTCACTTTCTTTCTTAACAATGGGCTTTCCTGTACGGGCATTTAATAATTCCAGGTTACGTGTTTTGCTGTAGATACTTTCTACCTCGTTACCTGATGTGAGATCAACCAGTCGTACTTCCGACCAGCCATTCTGCCCTTTTTGCGGACCTGTGATGGCAAACGCTGTATTCTTCTTCTGGGCAGTGGCCGTGGCGGCCAGTGAGCAACATAAAAAGGAGAGTAAAATTTTTCGTTTCATGGTAAGTGGTTTTGGATAATTAAATTACGACAAGTTTCGTGGCTCCTGAAATATTATTGCCTTTGTACATAAGTATTACATGAACGGCAAGGAGGGTTATTTTCGCCGGGACATTAATACCTGGCTGAACAAACATGCATTCCCGGACAGAGAACTATACAAGGCACGTGCTTTTACTGATAGCTTTGCTTAGTGCATACAGGGCGCTGCTGGCCTTTGTAATGGAACTGGGTAATGATGAAACTTATTACTGGCTTTATAGCCTGCAGCTTCAGTGGAATTATTTTGACCATCCGCCGGGCGTGGCTATCTGGATCCGCCTGTTCACGGCCAACCTGCTGCTCGACGATTATGAAGGATTTATAAGGCTGGGCAGCGTTGTTGGAGCAGGGCTTTCCTCCTGGTTCATTTTTAAGGCCGTGTGGCAGATACATTCCGCAAGAGCCGGCTGGTATGCGGTGATCCTTTACAATGCTTCATTCTATGCTTCTGTAACCGCAGGCATTTATATCCTTCCTGATTCACCACAGATGGTGGTGTGGACCTTCAGTCTCTGGATGCTGGTAAAGATTCTTAACGATGACCGCAAATATCTTCCCTGGATCCTTTTTGGACTGGGGGCCGGTCTTAGCATCATGTGCAAGGTGCATGCGGGATTTTTGTGGATCGGCTTCGGGCTGTTCATCTTATTCAAAAAAACTAGTTGGCTGGCCAGGCCGCAATTTTATGTTTCAGTGCTGGTGACCGCCGTGGTGATCAGTCCCATTTTTATATGGAATTACCAATACGATTTTGTTACATGGAACTACCATAGTGAAAGGGTGGATGTGGATGTCTGGAAACTGAACTGGTGGAGTTTTGTAAAACAGTTTGCCAGCCAGATCGGCTTCAACAATCCAATAAACTTTGTTTTGGTAATGATCGCGGCACTGGGATGGAAAATCATTCCGAAAGATCAGCGCGGTATTCTTTCGATCTTCGGAATCACCGGTGGACTGCTGGCCCTATCTCTGCTGGCCGTTTCATTTTTCAGGGATACCACCCTGCCTCACTGGAGCGGGCCTGCGTTTGTGACGCTTATACCGGTGGCAGCCATTTACCTGGCAGAAAAAAAGAGATCATTTTTCCCGCCTGTACTTCGTATTTCCCTGGCTGTTTTTTTACTGGTCTATACCGGGTGGGCCATCGTACTTCAATATTACCCCGGAACATTCAGCCGTGACAATGAAAATCTTGGCAAGGGGGATATAACTGCGGATATGTTTGGCTGGGAAGATGCAGGCCGGCAGTTCTCCACGATCCGTCAAAAAGATATCAGCGAAGGACTAATGAGGGAAGGTGCTCCAATGGTGACCTCCCATTGGTGGGGGGCGCATGTGGAATATTATTTCTGCCGTCCTTTGAATATGGAAATGATTGGCCTGGGAACAAAAAAGACCGGGCATTATTTATGGCTGAATGCTTCCAGGAGCAGGAAGGTGAATATGGACCAGGCCTATTGCGTGGTACCCTCCACTGACCGTTACCGGATTCCTTTTGAGCATTATGAAAAAATTGAAATGAGCAGGGTGATTGATGTGAACCGTAGTGGAAGACCGGCTCACCGCTTTTTTGTTTACAGGCTGAAAGGATTTAAAGGTAAAGTGCCATTTAAATAAAGTTGAATGAATCCATTAATTTATACGGACCCTGGTTCTGTGCCAGTAATCATGGAAAGATCTCTCGAGGCCTTTCATATATATAAACGAACAGGTATCAAAAAAAGAGCTGAACTTTTAAATGCAATCAGTAATGTGCTGGGTTCTATTTCCAGGGAGTTGACAGAAATTGCGGGAACTGAAACTAACCTCGATCCTGCCAGGCTTGGGGCAGAGTTGAAGAGAACTCAATTCCAGTTGCAGTCGTATAGTGAGGCCTGCACCAGCGGATCCGCGCTCGAGATCCGGATTGATTTGCCAAAAGATACTTCCGGCCAGCCGGATCTCAGGAAAATGCGGGTGCCCCTCGGACCTGTGGTGGTTTTTGGCGCATCCAATTTTCCATTTGCCTATTCAACGGTAGGAGGAGATACAGCCGGTGCTTTGGCAGCCGGTTGCTCCGTGATCGTAAAAGCTCATCCTGCTCATGCACAGACTTCCCAGTTGGTGGCAGAAGCCATCGGGAAGGCAATTGAATCCTGCGGCCTGCCCCAGGACCTTTTTATCCATATACATGCTGATTCATTTGACACCGCCCATGCACTGGTGCTGCACCCGGTAACAAGTGCGGTGGCGTTCACAGGTTCTTTTGAAGGGGGCAAGGCGCTTTTTGATCTTGCTTCCAGCCGTCCACAACCCATTCCCGTGTTCGCAGAGATGGGCAGTGTGAACCCTGTCTTCATCATGCCTGGTAAATTGAGGTCTGCGCAAAAAGATCTTACACAGGTACTGGCGGCTTCCATTTCCCAGGGTGCAGGCCAGTTTTGTACCAAGCCCGGTATCCTGGTTGCATTGGAAGGAGAAGAACTCAATAACCTGGAACAGGCACTGATGAAAATGCTGAATGAAATGCCTTTTCAAAAAATGTTGCATGGAGGGATTGAAAGAAGTTTTCTTGAAAAAAGGGAAAGAGCCTTAAGCCAACAGGGCGTGAAAACGGTACAGGCAAGTAATGAAATAAGCCAGGAGAATCGTGGTGAAACCAGGCCTTTGCTGGCCACTGTTCCTGCAAAAAACTATTTGGAAAATCCTGTACTACACCAGGAAGTGTTCGGCCCTTTTTCAATACTCGTCAGGTGTACATCCATTATTGAAATGAGAAAGGTGGCAGCTTCTTTTGAAGGACAGCTAACAGCCAGCGTTTTTGCGGAACCCGGAGAGTTGGATCCGGAACTTAAGAATATCCTCCAGGGAAAATGCGGGCGATTCATATATAATGGAGTACCCACAGGGGTTACAGTTGCGGGCGCCATGCATCATGGTGGTCCTTTTCCTGCAACCACTGACAGTCGCTTTACCGCAGTGGGCGCCGATGGCATTAAAAGATTTTCAAGGCCCTTGTGTTTTCAAAATTGGCCGGATGATTTACTTCCCGAAGAATTACAAGACAGAAATCCATTGGAGTTAATGCGCACCATCAATGATATGCCGTCACGTGATCCAATCAATTAAAAACGAATATTTTTTTCATTGCATATAATTAGTGGGACACTTAGGTAAAAACCATTGGCCAATGGCCAACAGCCATCAGCTATTCTCAGGCATATAAAAACTTTCCACGTGATCTCATAGCAACAGCGGCCGCAGCAGCATGATTTTTTAGAATTTTTAACAAGCTTTCAGGTCAGGTTTGAAAAAAGCCTTACTTTTCAGGACCATTTTCCAAACATCACTATCACCAACTTAACACAGTGTGCTTATGAGAAAGTTTTACTTTTCTTTTTTTGCTTTACTATTCATACTACAAACCAAGGCTCAACCAGTAATTTCTTATGGACGGACAGAATTGACCGGTCAGACCTACACCCAGATCGCGGGTGGTACAGTAATTAATACTGCAGCGCAGTTAACTCCCGGCTATATGTCTGCTTCCCAGGACGACGGTGCTGTACTGGTTACCCTGCCTTTTACGTTTACTTATGGTGATAATCCATTTACCCAGGTAACTTTTTGTACCAACGGATGGATTGGAATGGGGGCACAGAGTACAGTCAGTGCTGCCCAAAGCCGCGCCCCGGGAAATCTTTTTACTTCAACTCTTCCAAATAATACTATTGCAGCCTGGTTCAAGGACATGGGCGCCAATTTCCCTACAGGTGGTGGCGCTATGGTTCATGGACTGGTGGGAACTGATGTGTATGCTTTCGAATGGAGAAATGCCAATGGTTCCGGTTTTGGTGATGGCAGTGCCAACACCATCAATTTCATGATCAAGCTTTACGGTCCTGCATCGGTTGAGCCCGGAAGGATCGAATTATTATACGGACCAACTTCCGGCGCTATCGGAACGGTTGCGTCCCTGGGCATTGAAGATGCTGTTGGTGGTGCCAATCATTTTATCAATGCGCTGAACGGTTCCACCACCTCCACTACCCAGGCATCTGCCTGGCCGGGCAATGGTAACGGATACCAGTTTGCACCACCGCTGCCATGTGCGGGCATGCCCAATCCTGGTGTGATCAATGGAGTGAATACCGTATGTTCAGGCCAGTCCATTACACTGAATCTGACCAACTATAGCAACGCAACAGGTCTTAGTTTCCAATGGTTGTCTTCTACCGGGGGCGGACCATTCGCGCCTATTGCCGGTGCTACTTCTAACTCCTATACAACACCTGCTTTAACAGCAACTACTACCTACGCGGTATCTGTGAGCTGTGGTACTGATGTTGCAGTTACCCCTCCGCTTACAGTTACAGTACCTCCTTTGTTCCCTGCCGGAACCTATACCATCAATGGTGCACAGCCTACGGGCGGTACTAACTTCCAGACGTTTACCGCTGCCGTTGACGCTATCAGGTGCGGTATTGCAGGACAGGTGATTTTCAACGTGGCACCGGGTACCTATACTGAGCAGGTGACCATTCCGCAGATTCCAAACGCGAGTGCAACCAATAATATTATTTTCAATGGAAACGGTGCAACTATAGAAGAAGCACCGCCAACAGGCGCCAGGCACCTGATCAAGCTTGACGGCGCTGATTTTATCACGCTTAAGAAATTGAACCTCTTTGTATTGTCGGGTCTCAATTTTGGATGGGGTATCCATCTGACCAACGGTGCGGATAATAATTTAATCGACAGTTGTACAATTGATATCACAAATGTTACCTCCACTACGCAGAGTAACAGTGCAGGTATCGTGGTATCTGGTTCTACTACAAGTGTACTTACTGACGGAAGCGCCAGCAATAACATTATCTCCAACAATACCATCAATGGTGCTTACCAGGGTATTATTATCAATGGAGCAACCGGATCCCTGGACGCGGTCAATAATGTGATCCGCAACAATACCATCACCAATTTCTATGCTACGGGTATCGAGGTTACTGAAACGGATGGTGTGCTGATTACAGAAAATGATATCAGCAGGTCTAACCGTGGAACCGTAGGTACATTCACCGGAATAGAACTTGGAGCAGGCAATAAAAGCGCTGTTGTTAGCAATAACAGGATTCACGATACGCATAACATCGCCAGCTCACAAACGGGTACAGCCTATGGTATATATGCTTCAGGTGATGCTCCGGTGGGATCAGAGAACAGGGTGTTCAACAACATTATATACAATTTCAACAGCGAATCCGGGATACAATATGGCTTATACAACACCGGGGCCAATGGTCATTATTATTATCATAATACTATTGTTCTGGATGATGATGCCACTACATCAAATGATGATACAAGAGGTATATACCAAACAACTTCTGCTTCCAATATCCAGTTCCGCAATAATATTATTTATGTTACAAGAGGTGGAACGGGAGATAAGTTTGGGATTCAGTTTAACACAACAGCATCTTCAATCATCTCAAACAACAATGTAATTTATGTAAATGCGACTCCTGGATTTACAGGCAGATATGGTACCACTAACTATGCCACCATTGCCGACTGGCAAACCGCAAATAGTGGTGCGTATGACCAGCAAAGCCTTGGTTTGGATCCTGTATTCGCTGATCCTGCCAATGCCAATTTCTATCCTAACAACTCGGCAATCGGTTCTATAGGAGCCGCTGTTGGTGTTACTACCGATATTACCGGTGCAACCAGAAGCGCTGGTGCCCCTACACCTGGCGCCTACGAGGTGGTGGCTGCGGTGGGAACTGATGTTGGAGCGGTAACACTAATCACTCCTAACCAGGAAGGATGTTACAGTGCAACAGAAACAGTAACGGTTCAGATCAGGAACTACAGTGCCAATACTCATAATTTTGTTTCTACTCCAGTAACAGTAAATGTTGCCGTTACCGGACCTAATGCCACTACTTTTGTTCCGGTTGTTGTTAATACCGGCACACTGGCACCGGATGGAACAAGGAATGTAGTCATCAGCACTACTTATAACATGTCAGCACCCGGCACCTATACTTTCACTGCTTCCACCACTGTAACAGGTGATGCAAATGATCTGAATGATGCCATGCCTGCTGCTGTTCTGATCAGTGAACCGCTTGATGCCGGTACTGCCAGCGCCAACCCGGGATCTTATTGTGTAACAGGTGGCATACCAACCATACGCACAACAGGAAGCAGCGGAGGCACAATTCAATGGCAGGTATCACTGACAGGTGCTCCAGGTTCATGGACCAATGTTGGAACCGCCGATACTTTCTATATTCCTGCAGCGGCAATAACTGCCACTAACCATTACAGGGCATATGTAGTTTGCGGTGCCAATGCGGATACTTCAAATGTTGTTACGGTTACCTTGAGCAACCCGCAATTACTAACCAGTACTGCAGGTTCACGTTGCGGTCCGGGTACTGTTACATTAGCCGCTACTGCTTCTGCAGGAGCCACACTCAATTGGTATGAGAATGCAACTGGTGGTGCTCCAATTGGTTCAGGCAGCAGTTTTGTAACCCCTGTCATCAGTAATACTACCACTTATTATGTAGCTGCTTCCGAGGGTGGTGGTTCTTTGAGCGCGGGAAGAATGAATCCATTCGCCACATCTACCGGTTTCAACGGAGATAATTACGGTCTTGTATTCGATGCGCTCCAGCCTTTCACACTCACTTCAGTGGATGTTTATCCTACAGGTGCTGCCGGAAATATCACGGTAGAACTGGTAAACAGCGCCGGAACTGTTATTCAAACTGCAGGACCATTCGCAGTGCCTGCCGGAACAGGAACTACCTTTGGTGGAGGGGCCACACCATTCACCCTCCAGTTGAACTTCCTGGTACCTCAGGGCGATGATTTCGAACTCCGTTCAGAAAATACAACGGTCAATATCGTCCGGGATAATCCAATTGGAACCAACTTCAGCTTCCCATTACCTATTGGCGCTGTTGGAAATATCACAGCGGGGCTGCTTGCGGGTTCGGCCAATACCAATACTTATTATTATTTCTATAACTGGCAGGTAGGTTCTGGATGCGAAAGTCCAAGGACAGCTGTAACCGCTTCCATTTCACCTGCACCTGCATTCGATATCAGCAACAGCACTACCGTATGTAACAATGCAGTAGTTCCGCTGCAGGTAAACAGCAGCATTGCCAGCTTTGACAGTTATACCTGGGCTCCGCTTACCGGCCTGTTTGCTGATCCAAATGCAACGGTTCCTTATACCGGCGGAAGCACTTCCATCGTGTTCGCTAAAATTGGCACTGCGGGTACCTATACCTATATCGCCACTGCCAATAACAGCGGAACCAGTTGCCAGAATATTGATTCATTGCAGTTGACCGTATTGCCGGCTGCTGTTACTGTATCGGCTTTGCCGCAGGAAGTTTGTGTAAGCGGACCAACAACGCTTAGTTATACACCATTCGAAGGTTTCGGCAGTGCCACGGCACAGTGGTTCAGTTCACCTGACGGCACTACTTATACAGCCATTACCAACGCTACCGGTGTGAGCTATACGACTCCAACACTCACTGCCAGCACTTTCTATAAACTTGAAATAAAGGATGGTGCCGGTAATGTCTGTCTGAATCCAACATTTACAGTTAATGTAAATAATCCTTTGGTGATCAATGCTGCAGATGCGGCAAGATGCGGACCAGGAACACTGGATCTGACTGCTACCGGTTCTGCAGGTGCTTCTTTGAACTGGTATACTGTTGCAACTGGCGGTGTTCCTGTATTTACAGGTTCGAACTTCACAACCCCGTCTCTGAATGCAACCACAACCTATTATGTGGGTGCCCAGCAGGGTGGCGGCAATTCAACTGTTGGCGTATCTCCATCAGCAACCAACTGTGGTACCAGAACATCCAGCACGGCAACCGACTGGCCATTGCGCTTCAATACAACCGCACCGGTAGTGATCAATTCCGCATGGGTTATCCCAACCGGAACTTCCCTTACAGTTGCGCTTAGAAACGCACAGTCTACTGCCAACCTGCAATCAGCAACATTCACATTCACTGCCGCGCAGGTGGGTGTTCCACAGCAAATCACATTAGGATGGTCGGTACCCGCTTCTGGCAGTTACCAGCTCACCAATACTGCAGGTGGTGTAAACAGGATAGGCACCTTTACCTGTACTTATCCTTTTGTATCAGCATTCGGTGGATTCTCAATTGTGGGTTCAGCAACAACTTCCACATCTGCCACAAATACCACCACATACAATTCCTTCTTTGACATTAATGTTTCAGAAGGCTGTGAAAGTCCACGTACTGCAGTTACTGCAACAGTTAGTCCGAATACCGGCATTCTTACCCAGCCTGTAAGCCAGGCGGTATGTACCGGTGCCAATGTTACCTTCTCCGTTGACGCAGAAGGAGCTAACCTCACTTACCAGTGGAGAAAGGGCACCACCAACATTGCCAATGCAACAAACAGTACTCTTGTTCTGAATGCGGTAACAGTAGCAGATGCCGGCACTTACAATGTTGTAATCACCGGTCTTTGCGGAAACGTTACTTCGGCTGATGTTACCCTTACCGTTGCGGCAAACAATGCATGGCTGGGTGTGATCAGTAATGACTGGAATACACCTGGTAACTGGTGTGGCGGTGTTCCAACTTCCACAAGCGATGTGGTGATCACTGCAGGTACACCATTCGCCCCGGTAGTGAATGGAATTGCCAACGTGCGTAACCTGTCTATTAATTCAGGTACTTCAGTTACTGTAGCCGCAAGCGCTTTCCTGAATATTTTCGGAGATTTCAGCAACAGCGGAACTTTCTCTGCACCAAATGGTTTTGTAGCCTTTAAAGGTTCAGCCAACCAAAACATCGGGGCTATGGATGCAGGTACGGTCATCATGAATGGCACAGGAGGTATCACACTTGTTGGAAACATGACTGTTGCCAATTCACTGGTGCTGACAAACGGAAACATTACACTTGGCGCCAATAACCTGGTGCTCAATGGAACAGCCTCCGGATCTGCCGCCAGTCACGTGATCACCAATGGTACAGGTGGCGTAGTAAGTAATAATGTCAACGCTGATGCGGTTATTGTTCCAGTTGGTCCGAATGCTGCCAGCTATAATCCTGTAATCATCAGCAATGGCCAGGGAAGGAACTACACCGTTCGTGTTGCCACTGGAATCAACCCGGCGATCAACAACCCGAACAGGGCTGTGAACCGCACCTGGAATGTTACTCCAAACACGGCTCCTTCATCACCGGTGAATATCGTGTTCCAGTTTGTTGATGCGGATATGAATGCCAATGCCTCAGCTACTCTTGTTATGGAAGCGGCTGTACACAACGGTACTACCTGGAATGTGGTGAGTCCTGCTACCGGTGTTACACCAAGCGGAACTCCTGCCGACCGCCAGGTAGGGATCAGCACCACGCAGTTTGGTCCAACCGTTATCGGAAACTTCGGTGCCATCAGCTTCCCGACTGCAACTGCTAATGTGGATGCGGATGTAACCAGGATCATAATGATGCCTAACGTGGTGAACAACCAGTCTGTATTGCGTGTGAACGTAAGAAGGACCATGGCTATCAACTGGAGCGTGGTGGATGCCAATGGCAGAATCGTAATGAGCTTCAGCAAACAAATGCTGGCCGGCCAGAACGATATCCAACTGGTGCTGGGTCATCTTGCAGCAGGCGCTTACCAGATCGTGGGTAGCACCGAAAAAGGCAAGACCGGTGTGGTTCGTTTTGTGAAACTGTAAAACTGACGATCACTCATATTCAAATCCCGCTTCCACAGGAGCGGGATTTTTTTTGAACCCCTTCAATTCTTTTTCGTTAACATTTTGAAACGGGTCAATGATTTAATTTTATCCCATGTTCGCAGCCAGCCAGTTCGCTTATAAACAAACCCATTCGTTCAGCAGGATCGTGACCGATTACCTGGAAGATGCTGCACCGCTCAGAGATTTTTACCAGGCTTATCCCGGGCTGGAAGGGGTGAAGGAAGCAATCAGGAAAAGAAAGGATTTTCCAACAAACCGCGAAACGCTCGTGACGGTGTTGAAACAGCAATACAGTTCTATTGAGATAAGTGAACCAGTGCGCACCAATATAGAGAAACTGGGAAACAGCCATTGTTTCACTATTACCACGGCGCACCAGCCTAATCTTTTTACGGGCCCCCTTTATTTTATTTACAAGATCCTTCATGCCATAAAGCTTAGTGACTGTTTGAAAAAAGAACTGCCTTCATTTGATTTTGTGCCTGTTTATTACATGGGTTCCGAAGACGCTGATTTCGCGGAGCTCAATCACACTTATGTGAGCGGGAAAAAAATTGAATGGAAGAAGAACCAGGGTGGGGCCGTAGGCAGGATGGTAGCAGATGAAAGCCTGGAAGCCCTCATCAGCGAGCTGGAAGGACAGGTGTCCGTAGATCCTTACGGAAAAGAATTCACGGACATGCTTAGGCGCAGTTATGTAAAAGGCAAGTCCATTCAGCAGGCTACACTTGAACTCCTCAATGAATTGTTTGGCCAATATGGGCTACTTGTACTGATCCCTGATCATCACTTGCTCAAAAAACAAATGGCCTCCATATTCAGGGATGACCTTGTTAAACACGTACCTGCATCACTGGTGGCTGCCACTTCTGCAAAACTTGAAAAACATTACCCCGTACAGGCTCATGCAAGGGAGATCAATCTTTTCTACCTGGATGGAAATATTCGTGAACGAATCGAGAAAAAAGGAGAGGAGTTTCATGTAGTGAATACGGAATTGCGATTTTCGGAAATGGAGCTGCTTGCAATGATTGAATCCAATCCTGAAAGGTTCAGCCCGAATGTGATACTTCGCGGCCTCTACCAGGAATTCATTTTGCCCAATCTTATTTTTGTGGGAGGAGGGGGAGAACTAGCTTACTGGCTACAGTTCAGGGAGCTGTTTGATCACTATAAAATACCTTACCCCGTGCTGGTTCTCAGGAATTCTTTCCTGGTGATCGAAAAAAAATGGAAAGCACTGATCCGGAAACTGGATATTTCCGAAGAAGAGATTTTCATGGATCAAAACGGCATTATGAACCTGGTTGTTGAAAGACATTCCGCCAACAATACTTCGCTTAATGGCAATTTTGAAAAAGCTGAAGAATTATTCCAGTCACTCACCACCCAGGCAGCCACCATTGATCCCACGCTGGTGCAGCACGTTGCATCCATCCGCAAAAGATCCATCAAAACGCTTGAGGAACTTGAGAAAAAAATGCTGCGTGCCGAAAAGAGAAAATTCGGTGACCAGCAAAGACAAGTGCAGAATCTGAAACAGCAATTATTCCCGCTCAATGGCCTGCAGGAAAGAGTGGAAAATATCAGCGGGCTCTATGCCAAATGGGGGCCAGGCATCATTCAGCAGCTTTATGATCATTCACTTTGTTTTGAACAGAAATTTACGGTGCTTACAGAGCAAGACTGATTTTGAAAAGACTGCTCTCTCCATTATCATTATCTGCTACCAGGTGCAGGATCAATTTTTTCGATCCTGCTTCTTCCACACAAACAGATTCCATTTTTTGCTGTTTAAAAACCGGATCAGTTTGTGAAAGATTCACGAGCCTGTCGGCTGTAATTGTTTTTTGTTCAAGCTTCTTCGAAAAATTTTTGATCCAGCCTAAATAGCTATCAGAGATAGCCCCGTCTTCCATGGCGTTGGCCGTGGCTTCTTCGGAAGCGGTAAAAAACAACAGGTCTTTTTTGGGAAGATAATACAGTCCGCTTACCCCTTTTACCGTGCTGCTGTCCAACAGCAGCGGAATGATGATGGCTGAGGAGCTGCTTTCTCTGAGGTCATCGATCAGCACCAGGTGGTTGGTGCGGTGGGTATGATTGGCACGGTTGGCCAGCAGGTAGTGGCCATTGATAAAACTCATCCCTTCAATATTGATCTCGGGAAGTTTCGCCAGTTTGCGTACCAGTTGACTGCTTTCAATACGGAGAAAATTCTTTGGACTGTCGAGCGGAAAATGAAAAACTGAAGTACGTGCTTTTCCTGAAAAGGAACCCAGGGCATACAAATAGGTTTGCGTGTTATGTTCGATCAGCGCGGATGATTCAATGTCAGGCTTAGTGTTTTTGGTGATGCGGTAAGCAGTATCCGGAAGGAACCTGATGGTATCCAGTGAACGGTAGGCAGTATCCATCACCAGCAAGTGAGCGGCATCATCGCCCAGCACGTATAGGCGGCCATTATGATATTCGATGGCAGAAGCAGAAGGAAAATCAGTGAGGGTTTTGTGGCGAAGCAGTTTAACGGAAGGTTCGCTGAATGAGTGGCAGCTAGCGGTCAAAATCATTAGGCCAGCCAGCAGTGCGCAGGTTATCGATCTTTTCCTGTACTTCATGATTCAGTTGTTTCTTGTATGCAGCAATTTTCTGACCAGTGCTTTCATCAAAAGCCCCAATAATTTCAGCAGCCAGGATGCCTGCGTTTCTTGCACCATTGAGTGCCACCGTGGCAACCGGAACACCGGCTGGCATCTGCAGGATGGAGAGCACTGAATCCCAGCCATCGATTGAGTTACTTGATTTGACCGGTACCCCTATCACTGGCAATGTAGTGAGGGATGCCACCATGCCCGGTAAATGGGCTGCCCCGCCTGCACCAGCAATGATCACCTTGAAACCCCTTTCAGCCGCGGAAGTAGCATAGTTGAACATTCTTTCCGGTGTGCGGTGCGCCGATACCACTGTCAGCTCAAACGGGATCTCAAAGTATTTAAGGATGTCTGCCGCGGCTTGCATTACAGTAAGGTCACTGTCGCTGCCCATGATGATGGATACCAATGCTTTTTTCGATTCATTCGCGCTTGATGAAGGAATTTCTGTTCCAGGCTTCATACTGAATTTTTGTTGGTTGGATCTATCAAGAATAAAACTCATTCATGATTCACCCGGCTAAGATAAGTGTAATGAAGAAACCTTACCTGATCAGGTCACCACGCAGGCGCAGCAGCTCGATCTCCGCCACCTTTACATTATATCTTGCCTGGATCAAACGGTTAACGGCTTCGGCCAGACGTAACTGTGCTTCACGCATTTCAATGAAAGTGCTGATGCCGAGTCGGTATCTTTCGCGTGCAATAAAAATGTTTTCCCTTACCAGCTTGATGTTTTCTTCTTCCAGCGCCAGCGTTCTTTTATACAGGTCGTAATCGCGGTAGGCGTTTGAAATACTGGTATTAACCAGGGCAAGGTTGCGGTCGTATACGAGCTCCTGGTTCTGGATGTTCAGCTCAGCGGCCTTGATCAGCCTTTTATTATTGAAACCATTGAAAATCGGAATGGTGGCGGTGAAGCCATAATTAAAACCCCTGTTCTGGTTAAATAAAGGCTGGAATGGATTGATCACTGATTTGTTATCGGTGCGGCTGAAATTATAAGCGGAATTGAATTCCAGCACTGGGAATCTTTCCGCTCTTCTCAGCCTGAGATCCAGTTCCGCGATCTCCAGGTTTTTTTGCGCGATCTGTAACTCAGGATTGATATTGGCGATGTTGCTGCTCACTGAGTCGAGTGTGAGATCTGCATTGAAACTGATGCTGGTATCCGCTATGGAAAAATTATTGCCTACTGGCAACACCATGAGCCTGTTCAATTGTTCTTTCAGGTTATTGATCTGCACCTGCTGGGTAAGAAATAAACTTTGCTGGGCATTCAGATCGATCTGCGCCTGCAGCACATCCGGTTTGGCACCTACCCCAACATCAAAACGGTATTGGGCTAGCTGTAATCTTTCGCGGCTGAGGTCAATCTGTTCCTGTACGGCTCTCAACTGTTGCTCCTGGCGCACCACATCATAGTACACCCTCATCACTTCTGCAACGGTAATGATCACCTGGTTTTTGATTTGCAGTTCACCCAGCTCCACCAGCTCGTTCAACCGGTTTCTTGCGATGAACATCCTGAGGCCATCAAAAAGTGTCCAGTCAAGATTAAGCGAAGCGTTCGCATTATTAGACCTGATATTATTACTCTTTCTTTCAGTGCCGTCCGCGAGTACCTGCCTCTGGTTGTTGCTGTTAAACAGCAGGCCGCCATTGGCAGTAAGCCTGGGCAGCATGGAATAATTTGCATAGGCATAATCCAGTGCAGCCAGCAGAGAATCATTCCGGGTGAGCTGGATGTCGTAATTGTTCTGAAGAGATAAGGCTATCGCCTCGTTCAGGTTCAATGGTCTTGTTTGTGCGCCTGCCTGCATGACTGCGGCACAACACATCACTAAAAAAATATGCTTCAATCTCATGTACCTAAAATCTTTTTTCATGCCCTTATGTATGTACGGCTTTTCCTGCTGCAATCCTGTCTTCCTCATCAATCTGTTCAAGCGGGTTCTTTTTCTTTTTGGAAGAAAGGTAGGAATACATAGCAGGTATTACAAAAAGGGTCAACACCAGTGAAAATATAATACCACCTACAATTACAATACCCAGTGGGATACGGCTGGTGGAAGCGGCGCCAAGCGATAAGGCGATCGGCAGCGCACCCAGCGCCATTGCAAGGCTGGTCATCAGGATGGGACGCAAACGCTGGCTGGCAGAATAGATGGCGGCATCCATTTTAGCCATGCCTTTGAGCCTGTTCTGGTTGGCAAATTCCACGATCAGGATACCATTCTTGGTCACAAGGCCTATCAGCATGATCACACCAATCTGTGAAAAAATGTTCCAGGTCTGCCCGAAGATCCAAAGCGAAAGCATGGCGCCTGCGAAGGCCAGCGGAACGGTGAACATGATGATCAGCGGATCAATGAATGATTCAAACTGCGCGGCCAGGATCAGGAAGATGAGGCCAAGCGCCAGGAGCAATGCGAAATTGGTATTGCTTCCACTCTCCGCGTAATCTCTTGATGTACCTGAAAGCTGGGTGGCAAAGGTTTCATCCAGCAGTTTGTCCGCGATCTCCTGCATGGCTTCAATGCCATCACCCACGGTTTTACCAGGGGCAAGACCTGAAGAAATGGTTGCGGATTTATACCTGTTGAAATGATAAATGGTGGAAGGGGTGGTGGCTTCTTCAAAGCTTACAAGGTTGTCGAGACTGATCATTTCACCGGCCGCATTCCTTACATACAATCCTTTCAGATCAGTAGGATCATCCCGGTCATCTCGCCTTACCTGTCCCATTACCTGGTATTGTTTTCCTTCCTTGGTAAAATAACCCAGCCTCCTGTTGCTCAGTGCCAGTTGCAGGGTCTGTGATACATCTTCCACGCTTACCCCAAGTTCACTCGCCTTGAGCCTGTCAACATTGATGCGTAATTCCGGTTTGTTGAATTTGAGGTCAGCATCCACACCCTGCAGGGCAGGATGTTTTTGTGCTTCTTCCAGGAAGCGGGGCAGGAATTCAGTGAGTTTATTGAAATTATTATTCTGCAATACAAACTGTACGGGCTGACCACCACGGCGGCTGACGGAGATGGTCTGCTGTTCGATGGCAAATGCCCGGCCTTCATTGAATTTGGGCAGATTGCGGTTCACCATTTCCACGATCTGCTTTTGCGAGCGGATCCTTTCAGGAGGATCCACCAGCATCACATTCACAAAACCGGAATTGGTGGCACCACCCGCGAAACCGGGAGCTGTCAGGGAAAGCACGGTCTTTCTTTCCGGAACCGAATCGAGCATGAAATTGCTCAGCTTATCAATATATCGGTCCATGTAATCATAAGCCGTTCCTTCAGGTGCGCTCACCTGCAGGCGGAACTGGCTGCGGTCTTCCATAGGGGCCAGTTCTGAAGGCAGCCCGCTGAAGATGATCACGATTGCGCCAAAACAAAGTGCAATGATCACAAAGGCCATCCACCTGATCTTCATAAATGCCGTCAGCATTTTTGTATATCCATTTTCCATGCCGCGGAAAAAAGGTTCCGTTTTATTATAGAACCAGGAATGTTTATGAACATCTTTTTTACTGAGCAGCACATTCAATACAGGCGTAAGTGTGAGTGAAACGAATGCCGAGATGAGCACGGCTCCCGCTACCACGATTCCGAATTCGCGGAACAGTCTTCCTACAAATCCCTGTAAGAAAATGATCGGAAGAAAAACCACTGCAAGTGTAATGGAAGTGGCAATGACCGCGAAGTAGATCTCTTTCGATCCTTCCCGTGCGGCACGCCATTTATCCATGCCTGCTTCCATTTTTTTATAAATATTCTCTGTTACCACTATACCGTCATCTACCACAAGACCGGTTGCCAGTACAATGGCCAGTAGGGAAAGCACGTTGATGGTGAACCCGGAAACATACATGATGAAGAAGGCTCCAATCAGTGAAACGGGAATGTCAATGAGCGGGCGGATGGCGATCAGCCAGTCGCGGAAGAAGAGGTAAATGATAAGGATCACCAGCACAATAGCGATGATCAAAGTTTCTTCAACCTCCGCGATTGATCGTTTGATGAACTTGGTCTGGTCCATCGCGATATCCATCTTCACATCAGCTGGCATTTCTTTTT
>CAYWSQ010000038.1:0-20094 GCA_964460925.1 uncultured Flavisolibacter sp.
AAGCAACATGAGGGCTTGGATGCAGCCCTTTCTCCACTACATTGACCCTGCTTTTATCGAAGTGTCGGACGATGTGTCCGTTTTTGAAGTCAAGCATGGCCGGTTCAACCCGTTTTACCAGGAGTATAAAGAAGCCATCCACCTGGCCAAACTCATTTTAAAGCGTTTTGGTTATGCGCTTTCGGAAACCTATCGTACTGATATGGTGAAAGTGCCCCCATTTTGGGTGGACATGAGTCGCCTGTTTGAGTTGTATGTATTGGCTTTGTTGAAAGATAGCTTTAGGAATGAGGTCGAATACCATTTTTACGATTGCGGCAATGAGTTGGATTTTCTATTAAAAAAGCCGGACTGCCAGATGGTCATAGACAGTAAGTACAAACAGTACAATAAAGGCGCCATTTCAAAAGAAGACGCCTGGCAGGTAAGCGCCTATGCCCGTTTAAACGAAGTGTACAATGCTTTGGATAGAAAGAATAATGAACTCATTGATGCATTAATAATCTATCCAGATCCTGCAAATGATCGCAAAACCCTTAAGAGTACCGACCTTACCCAGCGGGAGAAAGACCCGCATTACAGGCAGCTTTACAAGCTGGCCGTGAACCTGCCCCAAGTGAAATATTGATTTATTGAAACAGCTTGGTATCTGGTTTGCCGGTATGCTGTTTTTTCCAGTCTTCCAGCACTTTTTGGGCAATCTCGTTTTGTGTGGCGCTGATGTCGTCCACTAGCTTATCGTGCAACTCTCCTTCCTTTTTCATCCGGTAAGCAAGTTGTCGTTCCTTTTCGTCGAGTTCTGTTTGGTGTCGTTTCTTTACCTCGTCCTGCAACAGCTCCCGTGCCGCTGCCAGTTTGATGTTTTTGAAGTTTTCTTCCGCTTCGTAAACGGCTGCATCATAAGCGCCAAAGGGAGTGGCCACTTTTACCACTGTGGGTAAAATTTCAATCACAAAAAACAGGATGCGAATGAGCCAGAGCAAAAAGAAAATAGAGGCAAACTCCCGTTGACCATTGTTGTCTTTTTTATTGGCTAAAAAGCTAAGCACGTCAAAGCGTACCACAAAAGAGTTTTCGGTTTTGGCCAGTGTTTCGCCCAGCTTTGTGGTGGCTGAATCTTTTTTCTTTTTCTCTGCTGCCATTTCCCTGTCAATCTCACCTGCTTTCCGTTTGGCGCTGTCGCTTTCGGCTACATATTTTTCTTTCCAAGCACGTCGACGGTCCTGTATGCTGTTGTTTAGGCCCACGATTTCTTTGTTCAGTTTTCCGATTTCTGTACCAATGGCTGCTTGCCGTTTTTTAGCGGCCACATGTTGCTGATAACTACCAGAAGAGCGGTCGGCTGTGTAACCCCCATTGTCGTCCGGCACCAGGGACTCCCGATAGTAACGGCTGGCCAGGGTTCTTTCCTTTGCAAAGTTGCTTTGAGCCAATCGTAGGTTGTTTCTGCTTTCGTTCAGGTCAGCCACTAATGCCCGGAATTCAGCATCCTGTGGGTCAAGCTTGCTGATGGAATCTTTTTCCTGGCTTACCGCCGTGGTGCGGTTGAGCTCACGCTGATCCTGATCGGGACGGTAAAGGGTATCGTAACCTCTGCTAAGCTGCAGCAACTGCGACTGCTGGTAGAACTCCTTACCGGCATCAATATTATCACGGAACACCAACAGCTCCAAGGGAATGGAAATAATAAAGGCTATCAGGGCTGCCAGAATAGCCCGGAAAAAGATTTGCCACGCAAATTGCCACCATTTTGTATCGGGTTTTTTCTTCAACGACACCACCATGGTGCGGTCAATGCTGAAAATAAGTAGTCCCCAAAGCAATCCAAAACAAACGGCACCCAGCACACTTTGGCTGAAATAATAGCCGGCATAGCCACCGGCAAACATACCGAACACGGTTGTCATCAGGATGGTAAAACCAATGCCCGCATGGCGGTTGTAGTCGGTGGGGCAGTTTTTAAGAATCGAAATTTCCGAACCACTGATAAGCCAAAGCAAATATTGGGTTCGGCTGTAGTTATTTTCCTTCATAAGCAATTTTTCGCAGGTTGAGGTATTCAAGAAAAGCCGCCTTGCGGCCAGATTGATAGTACATGAATAAAACGGTAGCAGGAAAGAGGTGCAACAGAAACATCAGAATGCCGATAAAAGCGCCAACCCATTTGGCATAGCTGTTCGTTAAGACAAAATTCAGTAGGTAGGAGGCTTTACCATGCCATGGAAACTGAATAAATGCGTCTTCCCCAATCATTTCCTGTTGCAGATTTAGCATTACCAAGTTTTCGGTTATCAGGGAAAACAAGATGCCTATTTGCAACAGCACCGCTACGCTTCCTAATAACATCATTGCATACCGCTGCTTTTCCGTGTACTGCCGGGTAAAGCCAGTTAAAACCAACAGTAAATAGTTTATGGAAGAGAACAGTGCGGGAATAGCCATTGCTATTCGTTCAGGCAGTGTGTATAAGCTAGTGCTGCCGATAAAGTATAAAACGATAAGTAGCAGTATGCCCTTCAACACCGCGCCGTAAACTAACGTAGAGGCAAACCATTGATGGATTCCAAGGCTACGGTCGTACTGGTTGTGCCACAGCCGGAAAAGGGTGGGATCAGTTGTCCTGCTCATCAAAAATCTTTTTAAAAATGGACTGCGGCTCACTCAAGCGGCGCATAAACTCCGGCACATTGCCGGTAAGGTCCGGCAGTTGCACATTTAATTCGGGCAATTGGGGCAATGGCAAATGGTCAATTTTGGGAACCGGTAGCACTTCGATATAAAGGCTTTGTTTGGTCTTGAAAAATTTGTTGGACGCAATGAGGGTGTACTCACCCGACTGCTTTGGCCGGATGGTGACTTCGCCGGTGGATTCCAGTTTCCGCTCAACGCCGGTAATCGAAAACTCGTCTGCGTTTTCCATCTGCCACGAAAAAGTCACCGGCAGCGTTTCGGCAATAAAAGCACGGTCAACCCGAAAAAAGGCAATCTCCACCGGCTTTACCACTTCAATAGAAAGGGAACGGGTCTCCACGTGGAGGTTGTTCTTTGAATAGAACCAGAGCGAAACTTCCTGACTGGCGTTCGGAACAAAGGAAAACGGGTTAGTGTTCGCAACGCTGTCAACTCCATTGGAACTGACTATAATTTTTTCTGCAAACGCAACATCCCACTGTAGCTCTACCGCATCACCCCACTTTACAAACGGGGCAGAGCTGGTTACGGAACGAACCCGGGGCTTCTTAATAATCTCCAGTGGTACACTCACCGGCCATTCGCCAAAAGCATTCACCATCTTAAGGGAAGGGTAATCTTGCAGGTTTAGCTTTCGTTCACCACCGTTTTTATAGTTGACGCCATTAACGAAAAGGTGCCCATCGGCGCATTGCCATGTGAGCGTTGCTTCTTCACCTTCTAAAATCGTTTGTGGTGTGATGCGAATGGTTAAAGCACTGGTTTTGTCGGCAACTGTTGCAGCCAGGGCTTGCACCCATTCGGTGTAGCCGGGCCTCTTTTCTTTGTGCGCAAATCCGGTGTTAAATGTGGTGACAAATAATTGCCAAATGGGAGTATGGGGTCGGCATAGGGATAAGTAACCTTCCAATTCGGCACGTTGGCCAGCATCAAAAGACAATAAACTATCAATCGGTTCCAGCGATGGCCAGATGTTATGTTTGTGATACTGTTGCCTGGTTTTGTAGATGTCCGATTGCAGAAAAACAAAGGGCACAACCCCACTCAATAAATGAAATACACCGCAAGCGAAGGCCCAATAGTCAGAGTAGGAAGTAACCTGCCAGCGTGCCTCCGCTGCCCCATCGTCAGAAGCTTTCATTATCTCTGGTGCTAGCCAGGCCTGGATGGCACCCTTGATTTTAGGTTCTGTAAGGTTCGACCAAAACTTGCCGACGAAGCTTCTCCGAAACGACCCGCCATCATAATCAATCATCGCAAATTGCTTTCGCTCTGGGTGGTACCAGATAGATTCTGCTTTTAGGTCGCCATGGATAAAATTGAAGGCATCGTGCAATAGTTCGAGGGTTTTTGCCAAGCTATGCACGCCTTTCAAGCTTGCTTGCCACACTTCTGGTTTTCGAAGTTCATCTATGTATTCTTCTGGATGGTTTATGGATAAATCATCGAAGGGTACAAAGCCCAAACTGGCAAGGTCGGGCATCAGGTACCCATAATATTTTTGATCCTCCCATTCGCAGGTAAATGCAGCTTGCGGAAAACCGATGAATGGCGCATAGTACAGCAGCACCTCGTCAATGTCATATTGTAATTGCTGTTGCCAGTCGCGCAGCAAAGAAAAAAGCCGGCAAATACGTTCAAAGCCTGTTTCGTTGGTGGCGATTTCGGCAGAACACAATTTTACCAGCCATTTTGTTGGCGATGGTAGTGAATGTGTAATGGTTGTTTGCAATTCGAAAAGCTGACCGTATCCACCGCTTGCTCTAAGCTCTTCCTCCAATGTCAGTTCAGGTCCAAGATCGGCAGGCAGGTGCCAAGGCAATTGTTCAACGGCTGATGTAATGGTTAACTTGCTCATGGTTCCGGCACAAAAAGAATAAAAGATAAGTCGTCCCCAACCAACTGTTCAGCCTGAAGCCGAGTATACAGCTCTTCTGCAAATCGTTGGCGTTGTTCCCAACCGTTGACATGATAATTGCGCAAAAGCTCCAAAAAAATCAACAATCGCCGGCTTTCAACAATGTAATAATCCTTGTCAGGCCCCCAAGCCGTTGCCACTTCATCGCTGGAGTACAAGCCATCAGTACAAATAAGAAAATAGCTGTCTCCTGCATTGCCTTGCGCCAGCGAAACAATATCCGGCTTCCAGCAAGAGTAATCGGAGTTTGCTTGCAGGGTTCTCGTAAGACGGTTTTGTCCGTCAACAAACCGGCTATGTGGATTCAGATAGTTGGTCACACCCCAAGGTGTTGGTAATTGCATGGGAAGTGCAAACCAGTCCTGCCGAATCTCCAAAATAGCACCATTGCCAACGTATGAGAATTCAGCGGCATGTTCATCTACCACTGCAGTAATGGCTGTTGTAGCGTACCAGGACTGACCATTTTGGTCATTACTCCCGGTAGCTTCTTTTTGTTGCAGCAACTGCTTCATGGCATCTTCATAAATGTCGGTATATCGAGGCGCTTGCTTTAATGCCAACTGTTCTTTAATAGTGTTTGAAATAAAACGGTTGACTTCTGTAGCACCAACTTCTGGTTCAAAGGAACTGCTGACGCCATCACACAAAATGCCAACCACCTGATTTTCGTAGCTGAACTGCATCATAGCATCGTGACCTTTATTGGGAAGTAAGAAACAATTACCGATAGAAAAATAGGACATGTATCAATTGCTTGAGGTACGTTCTAAAAAAGCCCGTAAGGCTGCGGCGGAAGGTGTACGCTCGTAACACAACTGGCCTTTTTCATCCGTGCTTGCCAGGTCTTTCAATAGTTGTTCAGCCAATTGATATTCTTCTTCTTCACTTCGCCCGAAAATGGTCGTATTTATCCGGACAGTTTCGCCGAATTTGTTTTTGATTCTATCCGCAGACTCTATTGCCTGCTTTGCATCTGTGGCATACCCATCAGAAATCAACAGAATTCGAACCGTTCTTTGGATGGGCGAACCGGCTTCTTTGCTGTTCAAAAAACCTTCCGCCATTCTTTCCGCTTCGTCAAGTGCATGGGCAATGTAAGTGTAACGGCAGGTGGCGTTTTTCGGAAAAGGTGTGAAATCGAGCTGGCCTTCTTCCAGGTTTAAAACGTATTGATGGTACAAACGGGTCTCCACAATCTCAGCAAAGCAAATGATGCCCAGACTAAATGAAGCAGCGTTCGAACTTTTTTTCAAAAGCTCCAGTAGTTGGGCTGTTGCAGCCGCCGCCGCATCTGCTTTGGAAACACCAGGCTCAAGCTCATGGGTCATGGAGCCCGAGCCGTCTAAAAGCAGCAAGCAAAGCTGGTCAAAGCGTTGTTGTCTTACGATGCTCCGTAAGAAGCTGCCTGACGCTTGTGCTCCCCTGGATAAACCGGATGGATTATTTTGCTGTAGTTGATTGCTCATAATTATGGTTTGCTATTTTGGTTTGATACACCACAATCTCTCGTTTTAAGGAAACCTCTCTGGCTGCTAAAAATACCTCTAAATTGCCATACTGCATTTTGTCCCTGTAATCTTCATCCTGCGTTAAAAGGTCAATCTTTCTCCTTAGCTCCACAACCTTTAGCTTAAAGCCATGTACAAGCGATTCCAGTTTCTCAACTTCTTTCACCTCTTGTTTTTCATCCCCTAGGTCCCAAACACCCATTTCCAATGAGTGAACAATGTTCTTTACCTCTCTTAGATTGTTTTGGTCGAATGCTTTCTTTAACCGGATAAAAATCTCTTGCGCTTTCTCTTTGAATTGTTCTTCCACTCTGTCCGGGTGACACAAGCGTACGCCCCGCCTGTAAAGTTCTTTTATGCTCTCCTGCTCTTCCTCAGAGAGCTCAATATGCGGCTTTGTTTTTGCCTCGTGTAGTTGGTCCGCAAACTGCCGATACTGTTCTTTCAGATCCTCAAAATGAGATTTCTTTCCAAGTTTTTCCTTTACCTGATTCCACAAAGTTTTTAAATCAAGCAATTCCAGAATCAGTTCACCTAACCGAATGTGAATGTGCCTGTGAAGTTCTACGATTTCTTTGTCAAGCGAATCGTGGTACTCCTGAAGTGATAAAAGCTCTGTTTGAAGATAAATGAGTTCCAGCCTTAATGAGCTGATACGGTCAGCGTCTACGGATATAATTTGCGAATACCGTTTTTGAAACTCGTCAATGGCAGTTATTGCGGCCGTGTACTCACATAACCTTATTTTAATTAAGATCTCCTCTACCTCCAGAATGAGTTCGAATTCGTTAAGTCGCTCCAATTGAAGCGGTACTTCCTGAAATTCCTCCAACTGGATTAATGATTGTATCATCTGTAGGCGATGTTTTACCTTCGTAAAGTCAAAGTCTTTCTTGCTCCTTCCGGATTGCTGTTTATATTTTTGTTTTAGCTTATCAAATTCTGTTAGGAACTGTGCAGCTAGTCCGGGATAATTCCAGGTAATCGTTATGTTTTCATGATTTTGCACTGCTTTCTTGCTCCAATTGTATGATCCAGTGATGATTGTCTTGCCATCAATGATGCAGAACTTATTGTGCATTAAAGTTTCTGGATCGGCAGCTGAAACCGTAATAAGCGTACCGCCTGCTTTTGTTAATTCCGAAAAATCAGGCCCATATTGGCTATTAATATCATCATCAGCTATCATCAGTTGTACATCTAGCCCTTCCTTGCATTTTGTAATTAACATGCTAAACAGCTTTTTATCTGTAAACCATGCGACAGCAACAACAATTTGGCTCTTCGCACCCGAAATTTCCTCTAGCAGTTGTTGTCGTATATTCTGAAAAAAAGCCTTTGTAACCATGGTTTAGTTTTGGTTCGAGAAGCTATTAAATATAATTAGTTGTTTCAAAAAAGTGAAAAAATGAAGGTTTTAAATTGAAAAAATATGTTTTATTAAATATTCTTAATCCTGTTCTACAAAAAGTAAAATGATAAAATTTGATGTTTGGTCGAAATGATTTACCATACATCTAATAAACAATAAAGAAAACAATGGAAAATTAGAATATTGGAAACATCTTTCGGATTTATTTAATTACAAATAGAATTATCCAAAATATTCCAGAAATATTTAATTCTAACCTATTACTTAATTCTCTGTTAGCTATAGAAAAAAGTCGAAAATTTCTGAAATATTCCGGATAGGTTGCAAATGGTTGATTCTATGACATCTAAAACTATTTCTGATTGAATGCTACAACTTCTAAGTGGCGCTAATGTATTTTAGAGTAAGCATAACTATGGAAATGCGATTCCTTTTTACATTTTTTTAAATTCTGCCAATAGGCTTTAAAAACTAACTTCCGATAAAGCTGCCAAATTTTCTCATTGATTAATAGTCAGAACCTTTGGCATTACTTAAGAGCTACAAATTTTGTAGCAAAATGAATGAGCTTATGAGCAATTTGATACTAGAGCAGGACCAGTTTATCCGGTCTGTGGAAATCAGTAAAAATGACGTTTTTTCCGTATTACTTGGTGCCGGTGCCTCTATTACCTCTGGTATTCCCTCGGCTATGGATTGCATCTGGGAATGGAAAAGGAATCTTTATACCACAAAGCATAGTGCTAACGGACAGAAATTAGACATTAAATCGGAGCAGGTACGAGTCCAGATTCAAAAATGGCTGGATAGTGAGGGTACCTACCCCTCAAGCGGTGCCGATGATGAATATTCCTTCTATATTGAGGAGTGCTACCCGATTGAAGACGACCGCCGCAAATTTTTTCAGCGAATCTGCGAAAAAAAGCAACCCTCAGTTGGGTACAAATTACTCAGCCTCTTACATGAAACAGGATTGATTCAGTCCGTCTGGACGACCAATTTTGACGACCTTGGCCTTAATGCGGCAAGGGCAGCCAATTTGTTACCTATTGACATCACGCTGGATACGATTGACCGCATTGTTCGTCCGCAAAATTCAGCCGAACTCCCCTACATTAAGCTGCACGGCGATTATAAGTACGGCCCTCTGAAAAATACGGCAGCCGAATTGAGTGAGCAGGATGCCACCTTTCGAAAACAACTGATCAGCTACCTCACCGATAAGCACCTGATCGTATCCGGTTACAGTGGTCGCGACCACTCCGTTATGGAAGCCTTGATGGAGAGCTACCGCTCACGAGGTGCCGGCAGGCTCTATTGGTGTGGGTACGGCCGCGATCTACCACCAAAGGTCAAAGAATTATTGGAGCTAGCACGGGCAAACGGCAGGACCGCTTATTACATTCCGACTGATGGTTTCGACAAACTTTTTGTTTCCCTGGCCAGTGCCTGCACAAAATTCAGCGATGAATACACCAGAAAGTTCAAAGAGCTGTTGAGTGTAACCACGACCACTGACAGCACACCGTTCACAATCCCTCAAACCCGTGTTGATACGGTCATCAAAAGCAATCTGTTTCGAATCAGCTTTCCGCAGGAAGTCTTCCAATTCGAATTTCCGTTCTTGGAAGGAGAAAAGCCTTGGAGTACCCTTCGGAACATCACCGCCGGTCACCAGGTGGTCGCCGTACCGTACAGAGGCATGGTGTATGCCATCGGAACACTTACCCAAATCAACGCCTTGTTCTCAGCCCGGATGAAAGGAAAGATCACCCGAGTGCCGCTGGAGAGCTTCAATTTGCAAAAGGACACGGCTTTTCACAGTTTACTATTGTCTGGCATCACAGACCTCTTAGGAACGAAGGCCGGGCTGTCGCACGATAAACGAAGCCTGATCTGGAAAAAGGAAACGGTTAGCCAACGGAGAATCAATGATATCATCTATCAAACCCACGAGGCCATCCGGCTTGCGATCAATACCAATAGGAGCAAACATTACCTCTCCTTCATGCCCGACTTTAAGGTTACTTCAGAAAAAGCGGAGGAGAAAATTTCAAAGACCATCTTGCAGGAAATTGGCCTCAGCTATTTTGCCAAGATCTTCAATAACAAGTTCAATGATTACCTAAAAAACTGGCGAACCTTGTTGTTTTCCGCAGGTGGTGGTATTATCGAATTGGAATATCCATTTGGGTCCGGTTCAGGCCTTGTTTTCAAAATAGACCGCGACAATGCATTTGCCGGCATTATGACGCCAAAGCCGGGCAGGACGCCGTTGAGTACGGTCTTTAGCCGGCGACTGATCCACCACCAGGGCGTACAATATGGCGAACCCGAATTGGTTTTCGCACCGAAAGATCCGGGCATGCGTCAGGCACCCAAAGATTTCCATCCGATGCGGGGTGTGTCCAACAATAAGCCCTATGATTATGGGGTGGCTACTGGAATGCGCAAGGATGAGCCAATCCGACTCGCGGTTGTTTGCCCTAAGAGCGAGGCGTCGAAATTCAAAACATTTCTTTCAAGGCAATTGAGCACAATAGATTCCATGGGAGTCAACAAAGCCTATCTCCTTTCTTTCCCGGGCTTTCAGCAGGCGTTTGCGACCCAACTGGTGGTCCCTGATCCTGGTACGGAAAACTGGTCCTTTAGTACAGACCCGGTCAATACCGAAAGTATAAAAGTAGCAGCTGCAGAACTGCGCAACATGCTGATCGCGAGCATTGACAAACTGACGAAGGATGGTCAAAACAAGGTCGTACTCTTGTTTATTCCCATGCGCTGGCTGGAGTTCACCTCCTATGATATCGATAACGAACATTACGACCTGCACGACTACCTGAAAGCCTACTGCGCTGAACGAGGGATTGCAACTCAATTCATCAAGGAAGATACCCTGGAGGATCCTCTGCAGTGTCAGATTGCCTGGTGGCTTTCCCTCTCCTATTATGTCAAGAGCTTACGAACACCCTGGGTGCTGGATTCCCTGGACAAGGAAACCGCGTTTGCCGGCATTGGCTATAGCGTTCAATCACAGGGGAATCATTCGGAGATCGTGCTCGGTTGCAGTCATATTTATAACTCGATGGGCCAGGGGCTAAAATACCGGCTGTCCAAAGTTGAAGATCAATTGTTTTGGGACCGGCAGAAACGGCCGCATCTCTCTTACAATGACGCCTATAAATTCGGAGCATCGATCATTGACATGTTCTACCGGACCATGGATGAATTTCCGAAACGGGTGGTGATCCACAAACGTACCTTTTTCACCCGTGACGAGATCGCAGGGCTAAAGGATAGCCTGTTAGGCAATGGTATCAGCACGATTGACCTGATTGAAGTGAATTTCGAAGACGATATGCGCTATGTGGCGGCCAAGATACAGGCCAATGGAATGCCCGATATTGACAACTTCGCCCTGCCACGCGGCACTTGTGTCCTGCTCAATGCTACTGAGGCGCTGCTTTGGACGCACGGTGTTGTACCCTCGGTAGAAAACCAGTACTTTAAATTTTACTTGGGCGGTCGTTTTATCCCAGGTCCTTTGCGGATCCGAAAACATTTTGGTCACGGTGATCTTGGGGTAATCGCTTCAGAAATTCTGGGCCTGACAAAAATGAACTGGAACTCTTTTGATCTCTATAGCCAACTCCCAGCCACGGTAAATTCATCAAATGAAATTGCACGAATCGGTCGGCTTCTATCAAAGAGAGAAGGAATTACATATGACTATAGATATTTTATATGAGAGAGTATAAAACAGATGGCATAACTCGAAGATAATCTCACTCTCTTGGAAATGACTATCAAATCATCATCTCTTCAACTGCATAACTTATCAGGGAAATATCCCTATAAACAAAATCCGGAGGAGTAGAAAGCTGGGCTACACTCCAAGATCTTTTATCGATATCATAAAATAATTCATATTCTGTCGGGTCATTATCAACCGTAAAAAGGCAGAACCACTTTTTCCCAGGTGAGCCATATGAAAAGTAATAAATGTGAGCTTGAATGCTTTTCTCAGCAGTTTGAATCATAAAGAGTTTTTAGGTATATAAAATAAATGTACTTATTCATTGAAAGCAAAGGTACCACCCATACCGTTTTCGATACATCAGTAATGGAGAAGAATTTGCACAATTCCAATCTAAACTTTATATCCGCAATGATTTGTTAATGCACAATGCTTAGCTCCGTCTTCCCGCTGGCTTCTTCACTGATTCTTTTAAAGTGCAAAGCCACTACCAGAGCTATAATTGTTGCACCAATTAATACAGTTGCCAAAGAGATGTTCTTGTTTTGAATATTTTCAATTTTTTCAAACCCATTTGCAAACATATCTAAATGCTGCAACCGAACTTCTGAAGAAACAGGAACTAAGATTTTTTCCATAAATCAATTTTTTTAGTTTTAGGATCTATGTAGTAGCCATATTCACCGACAATGTTCCAAATCAAACCACTGGGAGTCATCTTTTGGGCAGATGAGTATCCGAAATTAAATTTCAATCTTTCTAGATCGGAATAACTGACTTCCTTTTTCAAATGGTTCTTCATCCAGTACAATTGTGCAAGGATATTTTCATTCTTTTTCTTCTCTATAAAGTCTTTCCGGATTCCATGATACCTGGCTTTGCTACGTAGCTTCCTGGCTTCATAGGAATGTTCATCACTGCAATAAGCAGCAGAACCATGTTTTCCAGGATGGATCTTTCCCTGGCAAAACCGACATTTTCTAGCTGTACTCATAATCTAATTTTTAAATTATCCTGAATTGGTTCAACCCTATTCTCCCTGATCATTTTTAAAACATCTGCATACAGATAAAAAATAATTCCCCCAATCTTATGATAGGCCAAAACATTATCAGATCGCCAAGTCGCTGTTGTTCTTTTTGAAACTTTCAACATTCTGCATAGCTCTGCATCATTCAAAATGAATTCTTCGGCCGGGCGTTTCGCCTCATTCAGCTCATGCCGGAAGATCTCCGCGATCTCTTTTGCTGTCAGGTTTTTTCGAAATTGATCCATAACATATTGAATTAGTCAGAGCAAGATTAAAGGGATTATCTGGCAGAAATTAAAAGTGGCAAATAAAAGTTCGCACCTAAAAATATACCATTCAATTGCCTGAAAATCAATAGTAAAAAGTGGCAAATAAAATTATTTGCCACTTTTTACCATGATATATCAATGTCTAAAATTTAGAGATAGAGTTTTCTAACAAGCTCCATATCCTTTTTGATCTTAGTAGCCACCACCTTTGCATAGTGTTGCGTCTGCCGAAGATTGGCATGTCCCAACATTTTGCTTACTGTCTCTATAGGTACACCATTCCCCAAGGTCACTGTCGTTGCAAAGGTGTGCCTGGCCAAATGCATATGAAGTGTCTTAGTAATTTGAGATTTTAGCCCTATTAATTTCATCCCATGATTCATTTTCTGGTTGGAGGATATGTACCATTTAAAATCCTTTGGATTTCCTGTGAGTGAGTATTTCCTAAGAATCGTTTCTGCTGCTGGCAGCAATGGAATAATACTTTCCTGTCCTGTCTTTTGTCTGGGCTTGATGATATAATAGCTTCCATCCTTATCCTTGAATAAGTGTTCATTTTTAAGTTGCTTCAAATCAACATAAGCAAGACCAGTATAACAGGCAAAAAGAAATATGTCCCGCTTGCGTCTCAGTTCCTCATTTTGTAATTCCAAATCAAGCAAACATTGCAACTCTTCCTGGGTGAGAAAGTCCCGCATCACAGTTTTAGGTTTGATCTTCAAATACCGGAATAGATCATCTTTGATGGTTCTCTTGCGTAATGCTTCCTGGAGCAGCACTTTCAGGAAACTGATATGTTTGAGTGCTGAATTGTGATTGTTGTTTTTCTCGGTTCGTAAAAACTGAAAATATTCGTTTAAGAAATCGACATCGATCCTTGAAACCAGGTAATTTTTTTGTTTGCGCACTTTGAATAGAAAATCATCTACATACTCAATGGCCTTTCTGTATTTGTAATAGGTAGCTTTAGTAATCTCAACCCCAATTCTTTTCTTCATTCGCTTATGGCTGTCTTGCATGTATTCCAGCAAGGTTTCAGGCAGGCTTTCTTTTCCTTTGATCCTGGTGACCAGTTCATCAATCGAAAATTCCTGTCCTGAAAAACGAAGACCATCAAAAGCTTCTCCTGCCTTTCTTAGTATCCTGTCTAGATTCTTGTTGAACTCAATAGCTTTCTCATTGGTTTTCTTTACCCGGAGGGTTTCTCTATCCCAATCAATTTTCGGGCAATAAATACCTGTGAAGATGTCCCTTCTTTGATAACGGTAATGAATGCAAAGTACAATGGGATTTTCCTGGTTGAGATTCTGATGGGTGTTTCTCAAAAAGTAGCTGAATGTGACGTCTAGAGATTTCATGTCTGTAAAATTTTAATGAATGATAAAATTCACAGACTAGTGTAGTTTTCAGAGTTGCAAAACGCTGCAGATGGAAGAACCGAACCCCTGAAAAATGACAGTGTACTTTTTCAAATGTCTCTAAAAGTACACTAAAAGGGTGCATCCATATGCACTTATTTGCATTTTTCAACAATTAAAAAACCCTGATAATCAGAGATTAACAGGGTTCTGCATTTTCTTGCAAGTGTACCTGGTGGAGGTGACCGGAATCGAACCGGTGTCCAAACATGACTGTCAAAAGCCTTCTACATGCTTATTTCAGAATTGATTGTCGGGACACATCCACCTACGCTAAAGCTTCGGTGGACACAGCAGGAACTGAACAAACCAACTGCGTCCTTAGAAGAATGGTCTTAAGCCCCGCTCACTTCATTGCGGGACAGCAACCTATTTTGTTTTGAGTCGGCGGCGGCACATGGAAATAGGTGAACCTGTGCGGCGGCCCTAATGACTACTTAATCACTGATTAGGCAGCCATGGCATACTGAGTATTGCCATTTGTAGTTTGAATAATGATATTTAAGTGCTGATTATCCAACGCACTGCATGCTTACACTTTCAAAGATCGATGCTGTCAAAACCAAACACCCCCAGGGGAGGAAAGAGCGGAGAAACAATGCGGAGGGCGGTCCTTCGCTCTCCACTCTGTTTCTCTTTTTAGCTGCTAGCTACTAGCTTCTAGCTGCTAGCCAAAGTCTATGGTTACTATGTGTTACCACGGGACTAGCTGGCAAATTTACGAATTTTGAACCGGGTTATTGATAGCATATTCATAAAATTTCATGAGACCGATACCGCCAAGGGCGCGAAGTACGCAAAGAGGAACGCAAAGGAATTCTCCAGGTCAGTGTAACCCATAAACAAATGAGTACTCACTCCCCCGCCCGCTTTCATTGGTACATCCTTTGCAGCACCTTCTCTTCATTCATCATAAAATAAAGATTATGGCAAAAGACACGAATACAGATACTGGCAAACCGTCTGGTGTGAACAACCCTGATCCACGCACGGGTGTTCCTTCAAATGTCAGTGATGAAAACCGGTCAAATGATGAGCGGCTGACGGAAAAATATACAGATGGTGAGGGTGGAATCAGCGATGGCACCCGGACCCTGAACCCCAACCGGAATGTAGATAAAGATGATGCTACTAATATCGGCGGATATAGAAGTTAAAAGAATCAAATAAGCCCGGCCATAAACCGGGCTTATTTGATGCAGGTTGTGGAAGGCCTAGCTCCCCAGCCACTCATCCAGCAACACAAATGTATTTTTCGCTCCTTCCATGATCCTGGCTTCATTTTCCTCATCCGCATAGGTTTCCAACTGTTGTATAAATGATTTCCATTGGGGACCGATCTCCTTTCCATAAACATGAAAGTAGCTACCCCCATATTCACCCAACTTTGATAAAAGATGCCTGTGAATGATGGCGCCGCCCAGCACCGATCCTTCGAGAACATAGAGTCCGCCCACTAAAGCTGGCAAGTCCGGGTAGATCCGGTTGAGCGTATCAGCATCCACCTTTTTAATGGATCCTGGATCTTTTATTCCCAATGCTTCGAGGTCTGCCTGAAGCAGTTGTGCTTTTTTTCTTTCATTAAGATCACTGATCACTGCATTCAAACGGAAATAATAATTTGCTTCGAAAGGCTGAACAAATCCATACAGTTTCTCCAGGTATGCTGCCAGGTCATGACAACTCACATTTTCATGCATCAGGGCTGCCGATAATGGATTCCGCTCCAGCGCACGATGATAAGCTTCTGTTTCGTTTCTTAAATTTTGCAGAAACATGTGTCTAAAAATTTTTACGCAAGGGAATTATGAAGATAAACTCAGCGCCCTCCTGCTCTTTCCCAATTGCCATGATGATGCCGCCGTGCTTTTCAATGATCTTTTTGGCTACCGATAGCCCGATCCCTACCCCTGTTTCAAATTCATGGGTGTTCAGCTTCTGGAATAACTGGAAGATCTTGACCGCATGCTGGTCACTGAAACCAATGCCATTGTCCTTTACACTTACCCTGAAATACTGGCCTTCTTTATCTTCCTTCAAATTAAAATTCAACCCACCCACTTTATAACCCGAGATCCGGATTCGCGGTTCTTCTTTATGAAACCTCAGTGAATTTGAAACCAGGCTACTGAATACCTGGCGCAACTGTTCTGGTACGGCTTCCACTTCAGTTAATTTATCTACCTCGATCTTCGCGTTCTTTTCTTCTATCAATAATTCAAAATCCGATATCACTTCTTCTATTAGCTGGTTCAGGTCTAGTTTCTCCTTTACTTGCTGCTGCGAAATCCTGGAATAATTCAACAAATTTCTCAACAGGCTCGAAATCCTTTTCGATGCGTCCTGCAGCTTTAACACAAACCTGGCTGCTTCTTCTTCCTTCACCTTGTCCACCACCCTCGAAGTATAGAGCGTGATCTTCCTCGCTGGCTCCTGCAGGTCATGCGTGGCTACATGTATGATCTGCGACCAGTCATCAATGGTGGCTTCCAGTTCGCGCTTGCTGTTTTCGAGCTCACGGGTTCTTTCCTTTACGATATGCTCAAGGTTTTTTGCCAGCGCTCTTAATGTGAGTTCCACCAGGGAATTTCTCAACCGCTGCGCGATCTTCATTTCCTGCTGGTCCCATGGCACTGCCCTGAATTGCACGGTCTCTTTCCACACCCTGAAAGAATTTCGCGGGTGATAATTTCTGTTCTCCTTTTCAAAACGCAGCACTTCGTTTGGATTGCCGCCCCATTCCACATGCTCCAATTCCTCTGCACGGAATGCCAGGATATAATTGCCTTCATAAGGCTGAATGGGCAGGAGCAGTAAACCACTTGCGATACCGGCAAATTCCTTTGCTGGCGGGTATTCATTTGACAGTGAATTGAACTGGATCACCTGCGAAAAATTTTCCTGCTGCAGCCATTCCAGTAATGAACCCAATTGCTGTTGCGATGGCGTTTTCCCTTCAGTATCAACCCTTCCCTGCCAGGAAATGACGATACCTTCCGCTCCCAGTAATGCTCTCAATTCTTTTTTGCAGGACACCAGTGAAGAAGCAGGATCATTTTGTTTCCAGATATCGGTATTGATATCCTGGAAGATCCTGTCCAACTGGTCAGACCTCTGGGAAGCCGTATGAAAAGAAATGGAGGCGATGCGCGAAGAAATAATATTGGAGATATATTCAAACACAAAACATTCCTGGAAGCTGAGATACTTTGGCGTGCGGTGATGACAGGCGATCAGTCCCCATAATTTTTCCTTATGAATGATGCGTGTGGACATGGAAGCGCAGACATTCATATTTTTCAAATATTCGAGGTGCACGGGGAGCACACTCCTGAACTTGCAATTGGAAAGGTCGGTGGGCTGGCTGGTTGTTGGATTGAGGGCAGGCACCAAGGGCACTGGTTCATACTTCCTGTTGGGAATGATGCGGTAGGGATTTTTTAAATACAGTTCCCTGGCCTGCCGGGGAATATCAGTTGGCGGGAATTTCAATCCCAGGTAAGCATCCATGCCTTCTTCCATTTCTTCTGCTACCACCTGTCCATTCCATTCTTCATCGAAAGAATAGATCATCACTTTGTCGAAGCCGGATATCTGTTTGATCTCCCTCGCTGCCACTTTCACCACTTCATCAATGGTATGCAACTGGTTGACCGCGGATATGAACTGCTGTACCCTGGTAAAAAAGATCTCGAAGAAATTCTCCGGCTGGCTGCTTTGCTTCAACTGCAGCTCGATCAGCAGGCAACCGTTCTTTTCGTGAATGAATGAAAGGTCAGACCTGGTCTCATTCCCGTAACGAAATGTTAACATGAAGGGCATGCTCACTTCAAACTGTCTCTGGCTGATGTTTTGCAGGAGATGCGCATAGCAGTTTTCTTCCAGAAGCTGTTGCAGCGGGATGCCGTTAATAGTTTCCGCATCCCGTGAAAGCAGTTCTGAAATATTACTGCTTACCTGGATTACAGATAAATTCCTGAGGTCAGCTACAAGGAGAACGCCATGTGGCTGAATGAGGTTGGTCTGATGAAGGGGTATCTGGTTGCAGAAGTTGGCTTCTGCCTGACTGGTGTTTGCCATGAATTGATTTTGTGAAAATAAGGATTTATTATATTTGAGAATTCTGCCAATGATCACATCCATATTTATTGCCGAGGACGACAGCGACGACTACTCCTTACTGGAAGAAGCTTTCATGGAAATCGCACCTGACCTCCGCCTCCACTGGTCGCGGGATGGTGAAGAACTGATCGCATCTCTCCGGAAGCTCGATAAAGATGAATTGCCTGTAAAAATTATTTTGGATTATAACATGCCCCGTCTCAATGGACTGGAAACCCTGAAGCTGCTTAATTCAAGCCGGGAATACCAGAAGATCCCCAAGATCATTTACACCAGCGGACAGTTTGACGGCTATAAATCAGAAGCCCTTGCCGCAGGCGCCAATGGTTTTTTTGAAAAAAGCACCAGCTTTGAAGAGATCAGGAAGGATGTGGAGCGGATGTTGGGAGTGTAGTGGCAAGCTGCAAGCGGCAAGCGGCAAGGTTCAAGGAGCAAGGTGCAAGGTGCAAGTAAGTGATCGCGGTTATAGTGAGCTTCCCATTTTCCTACTAAAATATTTTGAACTTCAAGTAATCGATCGTTGAATCGCACTTTTATAATTGAAATAAAATGAAAAAGGGAAAGGATATCAAACCCCTTTCCCTTTTTTATATGCAAACACCTTATTCTGTGGTACACTACCTTGAACCTTGCACCTTGCTCCTTGCACCTTACCTAAACATCCTCCAAATATCCAACCCAAACGCATACAGCATCAGTCCCAGCAGCAACACCATTCCCACCATTTGTGCATACTCCATGAATTTATCGCTTGGCTTGCGGCCGGTGATAATCTCGTAGATCGTGAAAAGGGCATGTCCTCCATCAAGCGCGGGGATCGGGAGAATATTCATGAAGGCTAAGATTATTGAGAAGAGGGCCGTCATGGTCCAGAAGCGCTGCCAGTCCCAGGTGCCGCCAAAGGTTTTACCAATGCTGATCACGCTGCCCAGGTTATCCTGCACCTTGTGTTCTTTGGAAGTAAATAATAAACGGATGCCGGTCATATATTCACCGAGACGGTCCACACCATGATTGATACCGGCAGGGATGGATTCAAAGAAACCATACTCACGTTTTTCAGTGCCCAGTAATTTGTAAACATTGGCATTCCAGAAACCGACACTTGCATTTTCATCCAGCTTCACTCTTACTGTTGCCGTATCAACACCCCTCAATACTTTCAGATCCACTTCCTGGTTTTTGTAAGCTTCTTTCACCCGGAAAAAGTCATGATAATATTGCACTGCCGAATCATTGATGGCAACGATATGATCTCCTTTTTTCAGTTCACCTGATTTGAGTTGCAATACATCTTTATTGATACTGTCAACGATCGTGGGCATGCGGGGAACCACAAAAGCCAGTCGCTGGCTCTTGGTAAGATCACTCAGAAATCCTTCAGGCATCGCGATCACCGTATCCTTTCCATCACGTTTTACTGAAAGGTTTACTTTCTCGGTGAGTGCTATTGATTTGAACAGGTCATTATAATAAACAAGCGGTTCATTGTTCACAGCAGTGATGAGGTCACCATCTTTCAGACCTGCAGACCTGGCGAGGGAATCCGTTGCCAGTCCGTATTTCATATTCTTCACCGGCAGTCTTTCTTCACCCCATACAAAAAGGATCATGGCAAAAAGTATGAGCGCCAGGATAAAATTCACGATCACACCACCGAGCATGATGATCAGTCTTTGCCAGGCCGGCTTGCTCCGGAACTCGAATGGCTGCGGCGGTAATTTCATTTGCTCCTTGTCCATGCTCTCATCCACCATGCCGGAGATCTTTACATAACCTCCGAGTGGCACCCACCCAAGACCGTACTCGGTCTCTCCCACTTTTTTCTTCCAGAGGGAAAACCAGGGATTGAAAAAGAGATAGAATTTTTCGACACGGCAGCCAAACCATTTGGCAGGGAAAAAATGGCCCATCTCGTGCAGCACCACCAGTATTGAAAATGCCAGGATGAACTGCCCGATATTGGCGAACATGGCTGACCAGTCTATTGCGAGGAACATCGATTC
>CAYWSQ010000039.1:0-19950 GCA_964460925.1 uncultured Flavisolibacter sp.
GAATACAAATCTAACTGCCGGCGGCCAATAGCCAATGGACAATGGCATTAGCTTCTTTATCTTCGCTGCATGACCGATGCTATTGTAACCACAGAAAAATTATTGCAGGCAGATGCTGTCAGGTTAAGTCCCGATAAACCGTTTACCTGGGCCAGTGGCTGGAAAAGCCCGATATATTGCGACAACAGGAAGATCCTTTCCCAGCCTTACATCCGCGATTACATCAAAAGCGAATTGTGTAACGTGGTATTTGAAAAATTTGGTGATGCTAACCTTATTGCCGGTGTAGCCACGGCAGGCATTGCATGGGGCGCCATGGTGGCCGACCAGTTGAAACTTCCTTTCATTTACGTGCGTCCCAAACCCAAGGAACACGGGCTGGGCAACCAGATTGAGGGAAGTTATGAGGCAGGGCAGAAGGTACTCGTGATTGAAGACCTGATTTCGACCGGTAAAAGCAGTTTGCAGGTGGTAGAGGTTTTACGCCGCGAGGCTCTCGAAATAACCGGGATGGTTTCCATATTCAATTATGAATTTGACCTGGCCAGGAAGGCTTTTGAAGAAGCATCAGTGCCCTATCATTCACTCACTAATTATCCTGATCTTTTAAGGCTTGCGGGCCAGAAAGGACTTATTCAGCCTGGGAACGAGGACATTTTGTTAAAATGGAGGTCTGACCCTGCAAACTGGACTGGACTTTCTTAATTTGGTAAAAAATAAAGCCTCATGAAAAAACTTTTGTTCCTTTCATTCATTACCTGTTTCAGCCTGCTGGCTTCCGCCCAGACAAAGCCTATTCAAACCGTAAAGATCAGCACACCCACCGTACAGTGTGATATGTGCAAGAAAAAGATCGAAGAAGTTCTGAAACGTTATGATGGTATAATGACGGTAAATGTAAATGTGAAGAAGAAAGAAACGACCGTGAAATACATTACCGACCGGGCCAATGAGGAAATCATAAAGGCAGGTATTGCAAATGCAGGTTATGATGCCAATGAGATTGCTGCCAACCCAGAAGTTTATAAAACGTTACCTAAGTGTTGCAAGATCCCGGAGCAAAAAAAGAAAGACTAAATCCTTTTTAATCCCGCCACACGGCGGGTTTTTTATTGCTGTAAACTAATCTCGCCCAGGCTGTGCAGACCTTCATATAAAAAAGGTTTCGTAACAAATATTCCAGCCTTACCCACTTTCACATTGCCATTGGCCCTGAGGCTGATCTTTCTCTCTCCAATATTTCTCAGATTCATTTTCAGGGCCGTGCCCAGGGATATCCTGCCCGATAGCGGAATGGAAAATTCTGCATTCCTGCCCACGTTCACCGTGCTGTCCTGCACAAATTTTCCCATAAATACTGAATCCATATAAACATCCGCTTCTGCTTCTTTGACAGTCACCCCAAATTTATTCGGGTTAAAATAAGTGACCTTGAAGCCTATGGTAACGTCTGTTAACCCAAAATTTTTGATCCTGAAATTTTCAACCTTGCGGAATTCAGGGTCTTTGACCTTTCCGCAGGAGACCAGTAAAAAACTGAAAAAGAGGGTAGTGATCCAGAAATTTTTCATGCCTTTCATGATGCAAATATGATGCTTCCAATTTGAATCAGTTGTAACCTTGTGAAAAAGCGTGCTAAGAATTATAGGAATTATCTACCAGATCAAAAATTCTTTAGAAGCTACTATAATTAGTATGAGATATAGCCATATTTATTTTATAAACAATCATTTAAAACAGGTAGTCACTGTTTTAGTTGAATGTAAATTATGCATTAACCCTATGCCCGAGCGTTATTCAGGTAAACATAACAGATAAGGTTTATGACATAAATTATTATGCTGATTTTCAATTAAATATAAATTCAAATTGAAGTGTTGGTACAATTAAATTGACTTATTATAGCCTGGGCTAATAAGAGTTGACTTCGCTTCCTTTAAAATCCCCGATCTGTGGGATAATTGGGATAACTCCTATCCATTAATTTGACCTTCAAAAAACCCGGGAAAAGGCTCCTGTGGGCATTGATCTTTTTTTACCCGATGGCATCCTGGTCTCATCACTTAAAATGACCATTTGAGTAAAGCATGTTAGGTCTGATATTCTTCAACATTGAAATCAGACAAAACGGCACTTGGATGAAGCCTGCGCGGAACAGGTGATGCAATTCAGCCAGGAACCCCGGCAAAGCGTTGGTTAAAAGAAATGGGTCTGGGCCCAGGCCTTACCAGGCTTCATCAAACCCGGGACAGAAGCTGGGCGGTGGCCGGCCCAAACCCGGAAATAGGATTGATCCGTAGACTGAAACAATCCGGGTTATTAAATAAGGTGCTATGAGAAGGAAAAAGATAGCTGTATGAGAAGCTTATAAAAAGGGGGCTAGAAATGAAAGTTCCGGGTTGCCTTGATCTCCAATATTTGAAAGGAAGAAGGCAAAGCAGGTGAACGTGGATGAGTTTCCGTTAAGAGGACAGATAAAAAAAGACCGGGCTAAACCCGGTCGCTGAATTATATGTGATTGTAAATTAAATTAGAGCCGCACAACTTTCCTGGGCTGCCTGAGGGCTTTCAAGCTATCAACCTTACTGCGCATTTCATCAGTGGAACGCTGGAGGTCTGCAACCGACTGGTCAGGCAAAGGGGTAGCGGGAACCACGCAGGAGGCTTCTGCTGCCACACGGGCTTTTTCCAGTTGTACCAGGATAGACTGGTAGCTTTTTTGAACGCTGTCCATGCGCATAAGAGTCAGAGCCTTATCAAGGTTTGTATTGATCCTCTGAAGGTCTACCTGCTGGAACTGGGCTTTCAGGTTTTGTTCCAGTTTTTTGAAATCAACAGTCTTTTCCAGCTCCCTGTAATATTCTTCGCGTGCTTTCAATTTTTCTTCCTCGCTCAGCACATCACCGATTGATTTTTCAATTTCGCTCCATTGCAGGCCGCTGATAACTTTGCGCGTATTTTCCACCATGGTCCTGACCGTTTCCTTTTCTTCCATAGTAAGCGAAGCATCAACAGCATCGGCTGCAACATAACTGAAGCTATTTTCAGTGGCCTGGTAGGCAACTCCCGATTGGTTTTCTTCCTGTGCCAGGTCTTCCAAAACAGGTTCACCGGCATGTGGAATCAACTGTACACCCTGGCCAGAAACAGGAAGTACAATTTTACCGGATGAGACTACCGCTGGTTCAGCAGGAACCTTTACTTCAGCCCTGTCCCTTTCATACAGATTGAAAGGATTGGACATGGGGTTGAAGGTGAACACGCTGCTATCTTCCCTTTTAGTTTCCCTGATGATCAGTATGGAATTGAAAAGCAGGATGCAGAACAGGGCGGCAAACATGCCTGCCAGTTGGGATTTTTTGAATGATTGTTTCTTTTCAAGGCCAACAATCTTTTCAATCCGGTTGACCAAAAGTTTTTTTCCTGTGGCACCAATGGCCAGCACCTGCTGGTGGGCTGAAAGCTTTTCCAGGGTGAGGAGGGCGGAGGCATAACCTAATTTATCATAGCCAAACTGCAACACCAGTTGGTCGCAGCAGTTTTCCCTTTCTTCTTCCACATGCCGCATGAACAACTTGACAAAGGGATTGAAATAAAGCACGGTATTGATAATGCTGATCATAAAGTTGACCAGGTAATCAAAACGCCTGATATGGGACAGCTCGTGAAGCAGGATAGCTTCAACCTGCTGGGTACTTAGATTGTTCAGAGCCGCCACAGGAAGCAGGATCACCGGTTTAAAATAACCGATGGTCAGGGGTGACCTTGCAATTTCAGAAACAAAGAGCGATACTTTTTGAGAGATACCCAGGCGGCCGGCGATCTTCTGAACGAACAACCTGTACTGGTAATCTGCTTTTTGAAGGCCCTCCCTGCGGATGGACCTGATGAACCGCCAGTTGCGGTAAAGCCTGTACGTTGGGAAGACCAGCAGTCCCAGGTAAGCCATGGAAGCCGAATACAGGAAAATATTCAATAGGTCACCCGGTGCATTAATGGTATCGGTAATGAAAGCCAGCGCGGTCACGGGCTGACTGTTGTAATAATAAAAAAAGGTGAATACAAACCAGGCAAAACCGGTAATGATGGCGAGCACCGAATATTGGTATTTCTTCTGGGCTGAAAAGCGGAAAAGCTGGCTTGCACCAAGGAAAAGGCACCAGAGAAGGGCCATTTGCCAAAAGCTGTTAAGGGTTGCCCATCCCAGCGAATGCAGGATGTGAGACTGGCTCCAGTTGGCCATGGTTTACTGTTTTTTCAGGTTGTTGATAAGGTTTTGAAGCTTCTCCAACTCCTCGGCGGAAACCTTCTGGTCCCCGTTACCTAACGCCTGCAAAACTAACTGAGTGGATGATCCCCCGAAAAGAGAATCGATCATTTTATTTAAAAGGTGTTTTTGGGTCTTTTCGCGGTTGACAGCCGGCTGGTAAACATGGGTCCTCATGGATTCATCACGCTTTACCAGTCCTTTTTCATGCATGATCTGCATGAGTTTGAGGGTAGTGGTATATCCTACATCCTTTGATTTTGCCAGCTCTTCATGCACTTCCCTTACGGTAGCAAGGTCACGGTGCCAGAGAATGTTGAGGATTTCTAGTTCGCTTTCAGTTGGTTTAACGTATTTGGCAGACATAAGCTATCATTTACCAGACGAATATACGACCAATTTCGTATGAACCATTAAGGCCAACCATATTTAATTTTTATTAACAGTATTTAACGATGAACGGCAACGCTTAGAAATGAATGATGGATAAAAATCATCTGATGTCATTTTTTTACATCAGTTCCTATTCAAAAGGATCTTCCGCAGAACACAACGTCAGATGCAGGATTTGAAAGGAAAGACCAGGTGAATGAGTGTGCCTTTGAATTCAGACTGGTTGATGGTGGCAATACCATCAAATAAATCGGTACGGTTACGGATGGTGGCGAAATGAATTTCGGAGGCTGCTGACAGATCCTTTCCATCATCCTGAATGGAGAGTTCCAGTTCTTCTGAACAGGTAAGCCAGATCCTTACAAGCGAAGCTTTTGAACAAATAGCAATATTGTGAAGTCTTTCCTGGATGATCCTGAACAGGTTCACTTTAAAAGCTCCCGAAAGTTTTTGCATCTCACCTGAATAAGCAAATGCCACTTCAAATTTTTTGGTACTCCTATAAGGTTGGATCAGTTCCTGGATGGAATCCGTGATGCCCATGTCAATCAGCGTAGAGGGGAGAAGGGAATAGCTGATCAGCCTCAGGTCATTAATGGCTGCAGAAAGATTGCTGATACTTTTTTGAAGCAGTGGTGAGGGGAGCGGATTTTTTTCACCTGCTGCAAGTTCAAGATATAATTTGGTTGTTGTCAGTACCTGGCTCACATTATCGTGCAATTCGGTGCTCAGCATTTCTCTTTCTTTTTCCTGTCCCTCTATAGTGGCCTGGATCACCATCTTCTGTTCAGAAAGTTTCAATTCCAGCAATCTTTCCTCCAGCTTTTTTTTCTGCGTTATATCACGTCCATAAACAGTGAGCATATCGTCGCTGGGATAAATGGAGATATCCAGCCACTTATCAAGAGGTGCATAATAACCTTCTACTCTTACCGGTTCGCCGGTTTCAAAAGCCTTGCGGTATCCATTGAAAAAAAGATCAGTTGAAGGATTGGGAAAAAGATCTTTGAGGCTTTTACCAATGGAGTATTCCGGCGAAAGTCCCACTAGTTGTGCTGCCTGCCTGTTGGCATAACGGATTATATAATTACTGTCCATGGTAAAAAAACCATCTCCAATACTTTCCAATATGCTGGTCATCTCCCTGCTTTTTTCTTCGAGCTGCAGGCGGTACTGGTATTTTGCTGAAATATCCTTGAGGCTTCCCCCGATGCCAATGATATCACCATGGTTATCGCGAAGCGGGAAGTAGTGGCAATCGACCCAAATGGAATGGCCATCTTTTTTTGGGATCTCGTGAGTATAGCGGATATTTTCTCCTGATAAAACTTTCCGGAAAAAATTTTCAAGAGGTCCGCGGCGGTCTTCCGGTAATAAGGGAATCACATGATCTCCGATCTCGCAAATGAAATTATAAAAATTCCATAGGTGATTTCGAGAGACCTGGTTGAAATAAACAACCCTTAATGAATCATCCAGTATAAATAAACCATCGTCGATCATTGAAAGCATCTGGCTGACCAGGGAGGTACTCAGGGGGTGGTCAAAACTTCCAACAGAAGATGAAAGCGACATGAAATTATTTGTGCCGGATGATTGAAAATTCATAGATGCAGAACACACAAATTTAAATCCTGTTTTCCGCTGCTGCACGCGGATGGCCGGCTTATATTGTGAGATAAGTAAAACACCTTAACTCACATTTGCTGTTTCATTACCAGATTTCAACAGGCTTCCTGCCTGTAAACGCGTACGCCGGCTAAAGAAATTAAAATTTCAAAAGCCGTATCCGAATTTCATAAACACTGGCCAGCCAGAAAATAACTGGAATAGAAATGAGATTAATTCTATTAAATGATGATCGAAACTTATAAGATTCATATAGCAATTAAAGATTGTTATTCCCCTTACTGCGGAGTTCTTTCACCGTTTTACTGCTTCCATCATGGCTCCATCCTGGCGGATGAATGAAGTATCCAATGGCATTTTTGAAAGAGCCTGAACGTTTAGCCTGGCGAATCAGGTCCCCCCAGGTTTTGAAGGCTATCACCACCGGGTTATACGATTCAATATTTGTGGTAAGGCCATAAGTTGGTCTTTCTTCTTCCGCCTGGAAACTTCCAAAGATCCTGTCCCAGATGATCAGCACACCTCCATGATTCTTATCTAAATATTTAAGGTCACTGCCATGATGCACGCGGTGGTGTGATGGCGTATTCAGTATCCATTCAAAAATTGCCGGAAGTTTTTTTACGGTTTCTGTATGAATCCAGAACTGGTAAATCAGACTTATTTGTTGCATGAATAGAACCCACACAGGATGAAAACCAACGAGGGGCATCCAGGCCCAGAAAAGAAAGGAACCGGTTGCATTTCCTGTCCACGTTTGCCTTAAAGCCGCGGCCAGGTTATAATGTTTGGATGAATGATGTACTACATGGGAGGCCCAGAACCAGTTTACATTATGGGATATGCGGTGAAACCAGTAATAAGAAAAATCATCGGCTAAAAATAAGAGCACCCAGAACCACCAGTATCCAGCATCCAGGTTAAAGATCCTGAACTGGTAAAGAAAGCTGAAAAGACCAAAAATCAGCGCTTTGGTGGCGAACCCCACAACAACATTCCCGATTCCCAGGCCAAGACTGCCCCAGGTATCTTTTGTATGATAGAGATGCTTTTGTTCTCTATAGGAAAACCAGGCTTCTAAGGAAAGCAGGATGATGAACCCGGGGATCGCATAATAGAGAATGGCGGGAGGCATGTTTAAATGTATGAAAAACCAGGCAGCCGCGGAATAGCTGGGAATAAAAGGGAAAGTCCTGAATGCAAAAGTCCCCGGGAAGCAGTACCCGGGGAACTTTTATTTGTCTCTCACAAAGCAGAATTATTTGAAATCGGCGGTATTGTCAGACACCGCTTTTGATGCAGTCACTGGTATAGACTGCTCAATTTTTAGTTTCGCTGCTTCTGCTTCAGAATTTTTTGTATCGAACATTTCAGCCAGGGTGGGAGCCACTACCAGAGAAACGATTGACATTAATTTGATCAGGATGTTCATGGAAGGTCCGGAAGTATCCTTGAATGGATCACCCACTGTATCTCCCGTTACGGAAGCTTTGTGAGGGTCAGATCCTTTGAAATATTTCTGGCCATTGATCTCCACGCCTTTTTCAAAGCTTTTTTTGGCATTATCCCATGCACCCCCAGCATTATTCTGGAACATTCCCATCAGCACACCACTAACCGTGGCACCGGCCAGGAAACCTCCAAGGGCTTCTGGACCCAGCAGGAATCCAATGATCAGGGGAGCTACAATGGCGATAGCACCGGGCAGCATCATCTTTTTGATAGAGGCTTCAGTTGAAATGGCCACGCATTTATCGTATTCGGGTTTGCCCTTTCCTTCCATGATGCCGGGGATCTCGCGGAACTGCCTGCGCACTTCCTCTACCATTGCCATCGCGGCTTCGCCAACCGCACGGATAGCCAGGGATGAAAAGATAAAAGGTATCATGCCCCCTACAAAAAGAGAGGCCAGCACATCTGCTTTATAGATATCGATACCATCAATGCCTGCCACACCTACAAAGGCTGCAAAGAGGGCCAGGGCCGTAAGTGCTGCCGATGCAATGGCGAAACCTTTACCGGTAGCTGCTGTAGTATTACCTACCGCATCAAGAGTGTCTGTTTTTTCACGAACGTCTTTGGGTAATTCACTCATTTCTGCAATACCGCCCGCATTATCGGCAATTGGACCAAAAGCATCGATAGCAAGCTGCATGGCGGTTGTGGCCATCATACCTGCTGCGGCAATCGCCACACCATATAATCCTGCGAAATAATAAGACCCGTAAATACCACCGGCAAGTACCAGGATAGGAAGGAAGGTTGATTCCATACCCACAGCAAGACCGCCGATCACGTTGGTAGCATGGCCTGTAGCTGATTGACGCGTAATGCTCAGTACCGGGCGTTTACCCATAGCGGTATAGTATTCGGTTATGATACTCATAAGGGTACCTACTACAAGGCCTACGATGATGGCCGCGAATACATCCATTTTATCGAATTCAAATCCCCTGAGGTACATAGTACCGTCGGGAAGTATAAAATCACAAAGGAAATAAGAAGCGATCGCGGTTAAGATGATCGATCCCCAGTTACCCATGTTCAGGGCATTTTGTACCACCTGTGTATTGATGCCAGCCTTGTCGGAAATACGCACAAACCAGGTACCGATGATGGAAAACAAAATTCCTACGCCTGCTATCAGCATGGGAAGAAGAATGGGAGAGAAACCTTCAAAACCATCTTCCAGCGCTACAAGCGTATTAATATTATCAGTGCCTGAAACTTCATGTCCCAGAACGATCGTAGCCAGAACTGTTGCTACATAAGAACCGAAAAGATCGGCTCCCATACCTGCAACATCACCTACGTTATCACCTACGTTATCAGCGATTGTGGCCGGGTTACGGGGATCGTCTTCAGGAATGCCAGCTTCCACTTTACCTACCAGGTCAGCTCCAACATCCGCTGCCTTGGTATAGATACCTCCACCCACGCGGGCGAAGAGGGCGATGGACTCAGCACCCAGGGAAAAACCGGTAAGAACTTCAATGGCACGGGTAACAGAATGATCGGTAGCCACAACACCAGGTGCCAGCCACTTTAATAATACTATGAAAAGACCGCCCAGTCCCAACACCGCAAGCCCGGCAACACCCATACCCATTACCGCACCACCGGTAAATGATACCTGGAGCGCTTTGGAAAGGGAGGTACGTGCTGCATGTGCCGTACGTACATTGGCTTTGGTAGCGGCCCTCATACCAATATAACCTGCAAGAGCGCTGAAGAAGGCGCCAATAAGAAAGGCAATTGCAATGAACCAGTGTGATTCAGCACTGCGGCTGCCCATAAAACCAAGAAGCAGGGCAACGATGATACCGAAATAGGTCAGGATTTTCCATTCTGCCCTGAGGAAGGCCATGGCACCTACAGCAATGTAATTACTGATCTCTTTCATTCGGTCCGTACCGGCATCCTGTTTACTTACCCATGCGAATTTCCACAGGGTATACAATAAGCCGATCAGACCCATAATGGGCACGAGGTAAGCGTAAGAATCAAATGATGTCATGATTGGAGTCTTGATTTATGATACCGAAACCTTGAGAACCAAAGTGTCGGCCCTTTTTTTCGGGAGGCAAAGATAGGGGTTGAGGTGGATTTTGAAAGAATGACCGCCTGAAAGTTGAAAGTGCGCCGGCAAAGGGTAATCACTTGGCGTTGTGGTTACCCTGTACGTTTGTGTTAACTGCCGTTGACGATCTTCAGTTTCTTTTTCTTCCATCCTTTTTCCATTTTCACCAGTTCATCAAAGGTTCCGTTGAGGTGCATTCTTCCATAGAGCACCAGGATCTTTTGGTCAGCGCTTTCCTTTATAGCAGTGGCCAGGTAATGGTTCCTCACATCCAGGATGATGTTGTATAACTGGCTTTGCGGAAGTCTTTTGCTGAAAGGATAGGAGGCATCAAGGGGGGTGCTGAGGTCTATGCTGTCCAATTGAACAGGTCCGAATTTTTTTTCATAGATATCCACCAGTTCATTTTTTGAGATATCCACTCTTTTATCAAGGCTGTCAACACCCAGCAGGAGGTAAGAGGGCTGGTCAACAAGGTTTTTGAAAAGTCCTTTTGCATGAAAGGTAGCCGCATAGCCGGAGGAATCAATGTGGGCGCCCATCATCTTTCTGAATTTACGGTTGTACTGATCCTGCCTTACTGAATCCAGTTCATCCATACGTGCGGATTCATAATAAACAACATATCCTTCTTTTTTAAAATGTTCCACCACCACTTTTACATCTTCATAGAATGCGGACTTGCCAAGGTGGTGCATGGGTATAAATCCCACTGTTTTATTCTTGTTGGAGAACTGGTACAGTTCAGCTTCTTCTGCCTGGACCATTTTCACCAGGTCAACGGTTTTGCAGGAAGGAAAAAGCCATGTGAATAGCATAAATATGATCAGGGAGGAGGCTCTCATGTACGTAAATATAATCCGGGCATGCATATGAAAAAGCAGGTTCTTATTTCAACTAATTTCCTGCAGGGATTTAAAAGCATCCGGCAGGCAATCGATCATCAGTGATGGGGTCATAGCTTCCTGGCTGAATTTTGCTGCTGCATAATCCCCCGCAAGGCCATGAAGATAAGTTCCCATTAGTGCAGCCTGCCATGTATCATAACCCTGGGCTACAAAAGCTGTGATAATGCCGGTAAGCATATCACCGCTTCCTCCTCTTGCCATGCCGGCATTGCCTGTATTGTTGTAATATGCCTGTCCACCCGGTGTGGCAATACAGGTATGGTGTCCTTTGAGCAGGATCACGATCTGCCATTCCATTGCTTTTTGTATGGCGGTTTCGATCCTTTCGAAATCAGAATCATGAGGACCCAATAACCTGTCGAATTCCTTTACATGTGGTGTAAGTATGGAATGCTGGGGCAATTGCTGTATCAGTGCATTTTGCAGGGCCAGGCAGTTAAGACCATCCGCATCAATCACCAGCGGCTTCTGGTAGCGCCTGGTGAGAAATGACAGAAGCTTTTGGGTGGCATCTGATGTGCCGATGCCCGGTCCAATGGCAATGGCATCATAATTTTCAATGCCTGCGGGCAATTGGGTAAGATGATTTTCTTCCGAATCGGTGATCACCATTGCTTCCGGGATGCCGGATTGCATGATATTGTATCCGCAACGTGGAATATAACAGGTAAGCAAACCCGTTCCTGAGCGGATACAGGCCCTTGCAGCAAGGAGAGCTGCTCCCATTTTACCGTAAGATCCTGCCACCATCAGCGCATGGCCAAATTGGCCTTTGTGGGCAAACCTGTTGCGAGGTTTGTAAATACTCCTTACCAGGTTTCGGGTGACCAGGAAATTTTCCTGCCTGTTTTCTTTTAAATAAGCTGCGTGCAATCCAATATCGAGCACATGCACCTCACCGGTATAAGCTGCATTGTCCTGCACCAGCAGTGCTTTTTTATAAGCCTGGAAAGTGAGGGTATGAGTTGCTTTAATAACAATATCTCCGGAGGGACCATCAGGAATTAATCCACTGGGCAGATCTATGGAGATGACGGTAGGTTCACATTGATTGATATGCCTTACCAGTTCTGCAAACAATCCTTCAAGTGGTTTGTTGATCCCTGTTCCGAACAAGGCATCAACTATAATATCATTATGAGTGATAGAATGAAAATCTTTGGTACTGGCAACACCGGAAATGTTTTTTGATATTGCCTGGAAACGTTGAAGGTTGGTCTGATAATCCTCACTTCCGATTGATTTACCAACAGTAAATACAGAAACAGAATACCCAACATCAAGCAGCATTCTTGCGATGGCAAGTCCGTCACCACCATTATTACCGTTACCGCAAAATACCTGGATTTTTTTTTCAGTGGAATAATGTGAACGGATCCAGTCAGCACATTTTTTAGCAGCTCTCTCCATAAGCTCAATGGAGCTGACTGGCTCATTCAGGATGGTATACTGGTCCCATGCCTGCATTTGCTTAGCAGATAGAATGTTCACTCAATGAAGTTAGGAATTCAATGGCTAACCTCTATTTGCTTCCCCCGCCTTCTTCGTTCGAATCATCATCCCTTCCATCGTAAGGGCCGAAGAGGTTGTACATTTTTTTTGATACCTGGTACACACCGCTGTTGTATTTATTACAGGCCATGATGATAGTGATCTTTTCATCGGTGAGCCTGGCGAATGCCGAATTGAATCCATGCCAGCGGCCATTGTGATAGATCACTTTTTTATCATTCGGAAGCATCAGCAGGTGCCAGCCAAGACCATAATTTTTTACACCGGGTTTTTCAAAACTATAACCCTGGAATGCGGAATCAAGCAGATCCTGTTTGATGATATGCCCTTTATACAAAGCCTGGTCCCATTTGAGTAGGTCGCGGGGCGTTGAGTAAATGTTTTTATCGCCATAGGGTCCGTCAGAAAAATCAAGGGCCCATGGTGCGCCATTATGCTGGTAAGAATAAACAACAGCAGAATCGGAGAGCGTCTTCACAAAAGTATTATGCATCTGCAGTGGCCTGAAGAAATTTTCCTTCATGTACTGGGGAAAGGTCTGGCCGCTCACTTTTTCGATGATAGATGCCAGCACCACGTAATTGGTATTGCAATAATTATATCGTTTGCCGGCTGTATTGGTGCGGTTGGGTTTCCATTCAGCCATGGTTCTTAAAACATCTTCATTGGTGGCCATGGTATTCCTGTCCCATCCTTTTTCCTCCATATAATAAAGGTAGTTGGGTAAACCGCTGCGATGGTTGAGCAGCATCTGCACCGTAACATCGGTATATGGAAATTCAGGGAAGAATTTTACAACCAAATCATGCAGGTTCATCTTACCTTCCTGCACCAGTTTAAGGATAGCTGCGGCGGTAAGAGTCTTGCCCGTTGAAGCAACCTGCAGTGGTGTTTCGGCATCAATGCTGTCTTTAGTTTTGAGATTGCTGAAACCAGTATATCGTTCATATACCACCACGCCGTTCTTGGCCACAAGAATGCCTCCATTAAAATTGCGTGCGGAAAGATTCCGGTCTATAAAATCGCTGACAAGGTCATGGTATTTTTTTGCTTCGGCCGGATCAAGTTTGGGAGGCGGCTCTGAATAAGCCGAATCCTTCTGAACTATGGCAGGAGAGTGCGCCGAAGATTCACAGCCCCAGATACCTGCTAAGAGGCAAAGGCTCAATACAGTGGTTTTCAAGACACAGAAATTTTTCATGAAAATTGGTTACCCGGTAAATTTATCTGTAAAGGCACCACAAAAACAAATCCAAGTTTTCAATCCCCCCTGATTTATGCGCATATTTGCGTTATGGAGGCAGGAAAAACAAGTTATCCTAAGGAAAAAATTAAGGTTTTATTACTGGAGAATATCAGTGAAAATACGGTCAGTAATTTCAAAAAACAGGGCTATGTACAGGTGCAAAAACTCAGCAGGGCCCTGTCTGAAAAAGAGCTGGTCGAGGCCATCCGGAATGTTCACATCCTGGGTGTGCGGTCTAAAACACAGGTAACGGAAACTGTATTGAAAGCTGCCACCAAGCTGCAGGCCATCGGCTGTTTCTGTATCGGCGTAAACCAGGTTGACCTGAAAGCCGCTACCCGCAACGGTATCGTTGTATTTAACGCGCCATATTCCAATACCAGGTCGGTAGCGGAACTGGTGATCGGCTCTGCCATTATGCTGATCCGCAGGATCCCGGATAAATCAATGGCGGCCCACCAGGGAATGTGGATGAAAGAAGCAAGCGGCAGCTTCGAGCTTAGGGGTAAAACCTTAGGTATAATAGGTTATGGTAACATCGGCTCACAGGTAAGTGTACTCGCTGAAGCCCTCGGCATGAAGGTGATTTTCTACGATGTGGAAACAAGACTGCCACTCGGCAACGCCGTGGATATGCGCACCCTCAAAGATGTGATGGGCAAAGCGGATGTGATTACCCTTCATGTACCGGAAACTCCACAAACTAAAAACCTCATCAACAAACAAAATCTCAAATATTGTAAGAAAGGTGCCATCCTGATCAATTATGCCCGGGGTGAAGTGGTTGACCTGGGTGCACTGAAAAAAGCACTGGAAGAGGGACAGCTAGGCGGCGCAGCGGTAGATGTATTCCCGGTGGAACCTGAAAAGAACGGTGATGTTTTTGAAACACCACTGCAGGGACTGTCGAATGTAATTCTTACACCCCATATAGGTGGGTCAACCGAAGAAGCACAGCAGAATATTGGTGAGGACGTGAGCAATAAACTATTGAACTACCTTGAAAAAGGCATCTCCCTGGGTTCTCATACAGTGCCTGCTCTTTCGTTGCCACCGCAGGAAGGTGCACACCGCATTCTTCATATTCATGAAAATGTACCAGGTGTTCTGGGTAATATCAACGGACAGTTGTCAAGGCATAAGATCAATATTGTAGGCCAGTACTTAAAAACCAATGAACAGATCGGCTATGTGGTGGTGGATGTGGACCACAGGCTGAGCAGGCAGGCGGAACAGGTATTGAAGAAAGTGCCGCATACCATCAAGGTCCGCCTCTTATATTGAGAAAATCAGGAAGAGAAAAAAGTTATGTAAGGTGTGATAATTGCAGCTTTGATGGTGATCGACAGGATTAATCAATAGGGTATGGCTTTAAAAATCGTAATTGTAGGAGCAGGTTTTGCCGGGCTGAGGCTGGCAAGAAAACTCAATAATCAACCTGGTTTTGAAGTATTGCTGGTTGACCGCTTCAATTATCACCAGTTCCAGCCTTTGTTTTACCAGGTTGCAACCGCGGCTCTCGATGCCAGTAATATTTCCTTCCCCCTGCGAAAAGCATTTCATAAAAGTAAAAATGTAAGGATCAGGGTGGAGAACCTTCAGCAGATCGTTCCTGAACAGAATAAAATCATCACTTCAAATGAAGAAATCAGCTACGATATCCTGGTGCTGGCACTGGGTGCTGATACCAATTTTTTCGGAAACGGAAATATTACTGCCCATTCTTTTCCAATGAAGTCCACGGTGGAAGCCATACAGATCCGCCACCGGCTCATCCGCAATTTTGAAGATGCGCTTCTTTCCAAAAACAAGGAAGAATTGCAAAGGCTCATGAACATCGTAATTGTAGGCGGCGGACCCACCGGTGTTGAACTCGCAGGAGCACTGGCCGAGATGAAAAAATTTGTGTTGCCAAAAGATTATCCCGAGCTCGACTTCAGCCTAATGAATATTTATTTGCTGGAAGGCGGGCCCCGGACGCTTGCGGCCATGAGTGAAAAATCTTCAGAAGATTCCTGCAGGTACCTGCATAAACTGGGTGTAACCATCATGACCAATTCGGTAGTGAAAGATTATGATGGAAAAGAAGTGTCGCTGGCTGATGGAAAATCCATTGCTTCCAATACAGTGATTTGGGCTGCGGGAGTAAAAGGAAATGTTCCCGCAGGCATTGATTCTTCACTGGTGGTGAGAGGTAACCGGATCAAAGTTGACCGGCACAACAGGATAGAAAATTTTGAAAACGTATATGTGCTCGGTGACCTCGCATATATGGAAACTCCCCTCTGGCCAAAAGGGCACCCGCAGGTAGCGAATGTAGCCATCAACCAGGCCGATGTGCTGGCGAAGAATTTGAAATTCATGGAGCGTAAATCAGACAGGCGATATGAATTTGAATACCACGACAAAGGATCGATGGCCACAGTAGGAAGAAATCTTGCTGTAGTAGATATTCCAAAACCTAAACTACATTTCCGTGGACTGATCGCCTGGTTCATCTGGATGGGATTGCACCTGTTTCTTATTCTTGGTGTCAAGAACAGGCTGATCGTTTTCATCAACTGGATCTATAGCTATTTCACTTATGACCAGAGCCTGCGTTTGCTGTTCTGGGAGTTCTATAAACCTGGTTCATCAGAGAGTATCGCGGAAAAACAAAAAGGCGCGGCGGCAAGACCATTGGTGAGGCCTCCTATGGTTTCCCAGACAAAGAATCCTTCATAACCTGCTCCCTTGAGAGCTTAGCCCAATCCACTATGGCTGTTCTTTGTGCTTCATCTAGTTTTGCTTCCTTGTGGATCCATAAATAAGATTCGAGTGGCATGGCGTGTTCATTAATCGTCTCGATGATCTCTTCAAGTTTATGGTCTTTTCGTTTATAGCTATACTGATCAAAGGTTGAAAAATTCAAACCACTCTTTCCTTCATCCACATGATCTTTTATCCACCAGTTAACCGGTGTGATCCGGCTATACCAGGGGTATTCAGTGTTATTGGAATGGCAATCAAAGCAGGATGCCTGTAATAATCGCATGATGGTATCGGGTACCCGGATGGAGTGGGTGATGTCGGCCTCCCCAAGTGCCATTCCCCTGTTGCGTTCAGGTTGAATGAACTGGGCAATTACAAGCAGCACAAGCACCACCAGTAAAATTTTTTTCATCTGTTGAGGTTTAACGAAAGGTAGGCATTGCAAGGCAGTGCCTGTCCTGATTTTGATCAATGGGATAAAGTTTGAGACGATCTGCAATTTCTGCGGTATGAGGTTTGGCTGTATCCCGTGGCAGAGTCGTGGACGGTATCATTTACTCCATCTCCTTACTACCTGATTTTGATAGAGGTTGCATCAATTTAACATACTGTCATAAGGAGGTTAAAAACCCAAAATAGATTGTTTCAAAACTGTTTTTTTGTTTAGGTTTGATTGGGCATTTAGCCCCCTTAACCATGAGTACCAAAAAAACAAAAGCAATCGGTGCATCGCATGCACCTGTCCCTCCCGTATTGGCCGATGAGATCGTGGCTGCTGCGCCATCTGAGATGACAAATGGCAGCAGTGCTTCAACTTTTGATGAGAACCATATTGATGGAAAAGGTTTATTGAAAGTGCTGGCGGAAATGCGCAGCGGTAATTTCAATGTGCGCATGCCTAATGACGGCCTTGGACTTCCCGGAAAAATATATGATACCCTCAATGATATCATTACGCTCAATGAGATTCTTGTAAAAGAACTCACCGAAGCACGCAAGGTGATCGGTAAGCAGGGTAAACTCAATCACCGTGTTGAATTGCCCCGTGTGGCAAGAGGTTCCTGGAATACAGCGGCAGAATCCATCAACAGTCTTATTTCAGACCTGGTACACCCAACTATCGAGATCGCGCATGTGATTTCCTCGGTGGCAAAGGGTAACCTGTCACAGGAAATGCCACTGCAGATTGGTGATCACCTGTTGCAGGGTGAATTCGCCCGTATCGCCACGGAGGTGAATGACATGGTGAAGCAGTTGAACCTTTTCTCCATGGAGGTAACACGTGTGGCCAGGGAAGTAGGATCTGAAGGAAAACTGGGAGGACAGGCTAAAGTAAAAGGCGTTGCAGGGGTGTGGAAGGATCTTACAGATTCGGTAAACGGTATGGCCGGTAACCTTACCACGCAGGTGCGTTCCATCGCGGAAGTAACAACAGCGGTGGCCAAGGGTGACCTTTCCAAAAAAATTACAGTTGATGCGCAGGGAGAGATCCTTGAGCTGAAGAATACGATCAATACGATGGTGGACCAATTGAACTCCTTCTCCTCCGAGGTAACCCGTGTGGCGCTTGAGGTAGGTACCGAGGGAAAACTGGGAGGCCAGGCACAGGTGGAAGGTGTAGGCGGTACCTGGAAAGACCTTACCGATTCGGTGAACCAGATGGCATCCAACCTTACCGGCCAGGTGCGGAATATTGCCGAGGTAACAACGGCGGTGGCCAACGGTGACCTTTCCAAAAAGATCACGGTGGACGTAAGAGGAGAGATGCTGCAGTTGAAGAATACCATCAATACCATGGTGGACCAGCTCAATTCTTTCTCTGCCGAGGTAACCCGCGTGGCACGCGAGGTAGGTTCTGAAGGAAAGCTCGGCGGACAGGCCACGGTAAAAGGAGTAGGTGGTGTATGGAAGGATCTGACCGATAACGTGAACCAGCTCGCGGGTAACCTGACCGTTCAGTTGCGTGACGTATCCAAGGTGGCAACGGCTATCGCGAATGGTGACCTTACGCAGAAGATCACGGTGGATGTAAAAGGAGAGATCCTGCAGATCAAGGATGTGATCAACACCATGGTGGACCAGTTGAATTCATTTGCTTCCGAGGTAACCCGTGTGGCCCTCGAAGTAGGTACGGAAGGAAAACTTGGCGGACAGGCCACGGTGAAAGGAGTGGGTGGTGTATGGAAAGACCTTACAGATAACGTAAACCAGTTGGCAGGTAACCTTACCGGCCAGGTAAGAAATATCGCGGAGGTAACAACAGCGGTGGCGAATGGTGACCTTTCCAAAAAGATCACGGTGAATGCCGCGGGTGAGATCCTCGAATTGAAAAAGACCATCAATACGATGGTGGACCAGTTGAACTCCTTCGCCTCCGAGGTAACCCGTGTGGCCCTCGAGGTAGGAACGGAAGGAAAGCTGGGCGGACAAGCCAAGGTGGAAGGAGTGGGTGGTACCTGGAAGGATCTGACAGATTCGGTAAACCAGATGGCCTCCAACCTTACCGGCCAGGTGAGAAACATCGCCGAAGTAACAACTGCGGTGGCCAAAGGTGATCTTTCAAGAAAGATCACGGTGGATGTAAGAGGAGAGATCCTTGAGCTGAAGAATACGATCAATACGATGGTGGACCAGCTCAACTCATTTGGTTCCGAGGTGGTGCGTGTGGCAAGAGAGGTAGGTACGGAAGGTAAACTCGGTGGACAGGCTGATGTACCGGGTGTGGAAGGTCTCTGGAAGGATCTTACAGATTCAGTGAACAAGATGGCCTCCAATCTTACGCTACAGGTACGGAACATCGCCGAGGTAACCACAGCGGTGGCAAACGGTGACCTTTCGCGTAAGATCGAGGTGGATGTGAAAGGAGAGATGCTTGAACTCAAGAACACGATCAATACGATGGTGGACCAGCTTCGTGGTTTTGCCTCCGAGGTAACAAGGGTGGCACGTGAGGTAGGTACGGATGGTAAACTTGGCGGACAGGCCAACGTGCCGGGTGTAGGTGGTACCTGGAAGGACCTGACCGATTCGGTGAATGGTATGGCCTCCAATTTAACAGGCCAGGTGAGGAATATCGCCGAGGTGGCCATCGCGGTGGCGAATGGTGACATGAGCCGCAAGATCACGGTGGACGTGCGCGGGGAAATGCTTCAGCTCAAGGAAACCCTCAATACGATGGTGGACCAGTTGAGGGCCTTCGCATCGGAGGTAACGCGTGTGGCAAGAGAGGTGGGTTCGGAAGGTAAGCTCGGCGGACAGGCCTTCGTGCCTGGTGTGGCAGGTACCTGGAAGGATCTTACCGACTCGGTAAACCAGATGACCGGTAACCTTACATCACAGGTGCGGAATATCGCAGAAGTGACCAAAGCGGTGGCATCAGGTGACCTTTCCAAAAAAGTAACAATTGACGTTAAGGGCGAGATCCTTGACCTTAAGAATACGATCAACACGATGGTGGACCAGCTCAACTCTTTTGCCTTCGAGGTAACGAGGGTGGCCCGTGAGGTGGGTACGGAAGGAAAGCTGGGCGGACAGGCCGAGGTGCAGGGTGTGGGAGGAACCTGGAAGGATCTGACCGACTCGGTGAACATGATGGCCTCCAACCTTACCAACCAGGTGCGTGGTATCGCCAAGGTGGTAACCGCGGTGGCAACAGGTAACCTTA
>CAYWSQ010000040.1:0-19919 GCA_964460925.1 uncultured Flavisolibacter sp.
TAAAAATGCCAGGAAAAGAAAAGTGATTTTCTTGATGGCTGCGGGTGTTGTTTGTTTCATATTGTTTGTTTTAAAGTCTTGATTCACTTTCACAAACAAATCGTCAGATCGTACGGCTAGCGTTAATGGAACAAAAATAGAGCGGGGATTTCCTGTGATTCTTTCAAATTGGGTTTGAATTTGGCATGCCTAACAAATTTCGTATGGGCTGTAATGCAGGCGGGATAAGGGTTTTAACATTTTGTAGCAACGATGGCCAACTAAAGGCATAGCCGGGAAGGAGGGAAGGCTGTAAGTAGTGGTTTAAGGTCATGGATTCTTCGAAGAATCTTATTTTCTTGTTTTCTTGGTGGTAAAAACAACAAAACGCAAAGAACGCTGAGGAGGCGCCATCCTTCGCTGAAGCTACGGCTGACAAAGCAAAGAGCGCAAAGAATACCTCTGCGCAATCTCCTTTTCCTCATTTTCTCTGCGGTGAAAAAAAATCAATTCTTTGTTACACGGAACCAATCAAAGGCAGCATACCCTGCATCATTGGTAACTGTAGATCGTGTACAATAGATCCCTGCCTTTGCTCCTTTCCAGCGGCCAGGGTGGGCTATGAATACTATACCCACGTCTCTATAATGATTGCCATCAAAGCTGTAACTGAAAGTACACTTTCCTCCAGATTTTACCTGTACCCTGAACCATACTTCATTGGTATCGAATACAGCCAAAGTCCTTGCCCATTCTTCTTGGTTTTTGTCCGCCTGCTTTCCTTCAAGCAAAACCACCAGGATTTTATTTTTAAAAGTACGGATCTCAAGTCCTGCATATTCCTGTCCCATGATCACCAGCCCTGCTCGTTCATTCTCCAGCTTTGGATTCGGATGAAATGAAAGTTTTGTAGTGATCACAAATTCTTCCGCAGGCCATTTTTGTTGCAGCACATTCGGTAATTGCCATAAATTTTTAGCACTGTCCGGTACTAAAACAGAGAACATCTGCAGAACTCCTTTTGCAGGATAGGGCATGGCCCATGATGGTTGTGGATTGCCCATCCACTGCCATTGCAGTCCCAGCTTCGACCCATTGAATTCATCCGACTCCGGCGGTGTGACTATTGGATAAGCCTTTCCCACATTGGGTTTTTTATACACCATTACCGGCTCTCCCTTTCCATCTCCATCCCTGTCTGATCCAATCACCGGCCAGTCATTGATCCATTTCATGGGTTGCAGGTGAACGATCCTTCCATAAGCTTCCTTGTCCTGGAAGTGCAGGAACCAATCTTCTCCACTCTTAGTATTCACCCAGGCACCCTGGTGCGGACCATTGATTGCTGTAGAGCCCTGGTCCATCACATTCCTTCTTTCATAAGGACCATATATATTTTTTGACCGCAGCACCAACTGCCACCCTGTTGAAACACCACCCGCCGGCGCAAAAATGTAATACCAGCCATTGCGCTTGTAAAACTTGGGACCTTCAATCGTCGGATCGGTATCATGACCATCATACACCAGCACACCATCATCAATGGTCTTTGTTCCCGCAGCATTCATCTCTTTCACCACTAATATGCTTTTGAACCCGGCACGACTCCCTGCATAGGCATGCACGAGGTAAACCTTGCCATCATCATCCCACAACGGACATGGATCAATCAGGCCCTTACCACCTTCGACAAGTACAGGATCAGACCATGGACCTGCAGGGTGCTTCGCCTTGACCAGGTAAATCCCAAAATCAGGATCAGGATAATAGATATAGTATTCTTCCTTATGGTACCGGATCGATGGCGCCCATACTCCCTCACCGTGTCGCGTAGCCGAAAAATGTCGTTCAGGAACCAGCTTTTTCAAAGCATGACCGATCAGCTTCCAGTTCACCAGGTCCTTTGAATGCAGGATCGGCAGCCCGGGTACATCTTCAAATGAAGACGCTGTCATATAAAAATCATCACCCACCCTGATGGCATCGGGGTCAGAGTAATCCGCATGCAATACAGGATTTTTATAAGTCCCGTTGCCCTGGTCAGCCACCCAGGTTTTTGAAACCTGCGCCTGCAATACAACGCTGGCAAGCAGTGAACATATCAGTATATAAGTTCTCATGGTTTCTTTTTTGGATCCCAGCCACCCATCACATTTCGCAGATGAATGCCCCGGGCTTCCTCGTCATTCAGTTGTTTCGACCAGTTGACACGCTGCCCTGTACCGGTTGCACCCGGACCAAAATTTTTATATTCTGCATACCGTGCAAATTTGTAATTGTCGGTCTGGTTCCAGTTGGACCAGCCTTCTATTTTGATATGCGGACCTATATAAGAATGCATGTAAATCACACTGGCATGCGGACGCCAGGGTCTGCCCAGTGAAACATTTCTCAAGCTTGTATCACCCGTTAACACGCATTGGTTGAATACATAACCAAATGGCTGTTCCTTTGGTGTTGATGCCGCGGTAACATGGGAATTCTTTTTACTGTGGATATGATTTTTTTCAAACCAGGCAGTAGAGGGACCAAAAATAAAATCAGTCGTGCCTTCAATATAACAGTCTTCAAAATACTGCCTGGCACCAGGCCTGCTCATAAAAAGCACATCCTGGTTGCCAACAAACCGGCAATTGAAAAAACGCACACGGTCGCCGGTGATATGCATGGCCACTGCCTGTCCCGCAGTAAAACCGGCCGGGTTCTCAAAACTGATATTGAGTGCTGTAAAATCATCTGCACCCTGTAAAAAGCTATATGAAGTGTAGGTATTGATGGTATCTCCTTTTGCATTGATCCTGCCTGTATGATCATCATAACTCAGGATGGTTTTGAATACATCTTCACCAAGAAGTGTTATATGATTCTTTGATGAATCCAGGTGCAGTTTTTCCTTATAAAAACCGTTGCGGATGTAAATGGTAACCGGTTGCCGGTTATGTAATGGAATGGCATCCAGGGCTGCCTGCACCGTTGTATAATTCCCGCTCCCATCATTTGCAACAATAATAGTCTTACCAGCCGCAGGCTGCGTAAAAACTTTTTGTAAGAAACTATGCATGATGCTGATGGTAGAATCAAACCAGGGTTGTTGCAGGGGAAATCCATGGGGCGCTCCCCGGAAGGTTTTCACTTCATGATAAATACCATGCAGGTCCAGGATACGGAACAGGTCATCGCGACCCGCATGCATGCGGTCCACACTGCTGTTCAGTACCAGGAAGGAGGGCGCATTCTCATTTACATGTGTGAGCGCTGATGCCTGCTTCCATAGCTCCGGCTTTTCTTCCTTGGACACACCAAACCAGGAAGTGGCAGCCGAAAGTTTTTTACCCTTGTCATTACCCTCACCTGATCCAGGATGAATGAAAGCAAGAATGCCGTCCATATCAATCACCGCCTGCAGATTTGATGATCCTCCCTTATTGCATGATGGATCATCAAACAAACCCGAATGAATGGTGGTGCCTAATAATGCTGCCAGTTGTCCGCCTGCTGAAAAACCAGCGACAGCGATCCTGTTGGTATCAATATTATATTTGGCCGCCTGCAGGTGGATCCATCTTAAAGCTGATTTCACATCGTGCACAGCAGCGGGATAGAGCGCTTCACCTGATAAGCGGTATTCGGGAAGTATGCAGACATAACCCAGGGCGGCCAGCCTTTCCGCCATTCCGTGATGGTCTTTTTTAGTACCTGATCGCCAGCCTCCACCATGTATGATCATTATAGCTGGTGCTGGTTTAGTTTGGGATGAAGGCAGGAAAACATCCAGCTTCAAAATCCTTTTACCTCTTTCACAATAAGGAATATCCTTTTTCACTGACACCTGTGCCCGCAAACTGCTGACAGTAAAAAACAGGCAAAAAACAAAAAGGTATTTGAAACAGTGCCACATGATTATTTTTTTACCGGCCGGGTGATGCGCGCTGCAAGATCCGGTTCATTTTGTTCAATCCAGTCCAGCACGATCTGTGCGATGAGCCTTGCACCCAGTTCATTAAAATGCGTATTGTCATTTTTACCTTCGGGATAGTTGGGATGTTCACCGGGTGCCAGTTGCAGGAATAAGAGTTTGGAATGCTCCGGGCCAAATTTTTGATACAGTGCACGGCTCTTGCTGTCAAGATCCAGCAAAGGCACTTTCAATGAAGCCGCGACCTCCATTACCAATTTCGAATAGACCTCGTGCGTTTCAATAGCAACAGTATCCTTGAATTTTCTGCGGCTCACCGGTGTTACCAAAATGGGATGGGCTTTTTTGGAACGGGTTTCATTGACAAACCTCATGAGATTGGTCTTGTATTCTTCCGGCGTAGTATAACGTTCCAGTTTTTCTTTGGCTTCGTCATTGTGACCAAACTGGATAAATACATAATCGCCTTCCTGAACCTGTTCGTAAATGGATTGCCATAAGCCTTCACTGATAAAGGTTTTGGTGCTGCGGCCATTTTTTGCCTTGTTCACCACCTTCACCGTTGAATCCCAGAAATGCACGAAGGGCATGCCCCAGCCGGTTTCGGGATAAGCTTTTGTTTCCTTGATGGAAATGGTGGAATCACCCGCGAGAAAGATGCGGATCTTTTTTTTGTCAGCACCGGTAAAGGCCGTGACAAAAGAAAAAACTACAAATGCAATTGCGATCCTCAATATCATATCAGGTCCGGTTTGCGGTGGGTACCAGGTCAGTTAATTCGGTGATCTTTACAGGGCGTTGCAACTGTATGCTTTTGCGGGCCGCCACGCCAATGAGAATGGACATCGCACCGTCCCTTGTTCCTGCCAGGATCTTATACGGATTGTCAGAAGGATTTCTAAAAAGGCGGTTGTGCATTCTTTTATCACCTCCTCCATGTCCGCCTGGATACTGCGGCACCTTAATGATCTCATGCTCCTTTGCAAAGTTATCCATGAGCATGATTTCTCTAAACTTCCCTGGCACCGCATCCTTGTCCTGTGACATCTCCAGAGAATGCCGCTGCTCCTGGTTCAGTTCATTTTCATCCTGGTAGGGAATATCCTGCCAGCTTTCCATCCTGCCGTTGAAACCATTAAAGGCGATGCGCCATCCTTCATAAGGAGAATAGGTGGTGAGTGTATAATTCACAGTGACTCCATTGGCGTATTTGATCTGGGCCGACATCTTATCGTGGATGTCGATTTCATTGCGCCATACGCAGCCATCACGGAGATAACCATCATGGTGTTCGTTCTTTACATAAAGATTGTTGAGATTTTCATCCTTCGTAATATCAATATAGAATTTACACTGGTCCTTATACTGGCACCCGCGGCATTTCACACCACGGAAGGAATTGTTCTTTCCATAATGTTCGAGACTTCCATAGGCAGATACTTCTACGGGATCAGAATCGAGCCACCAGTTAAGCAGGTCAAAATGGTGGGTGGATTTATGCACCCAGAGTCCGCCGCTGCGTGCCGTGATGCCATGCCAGCGCCGGAAATAATCCGCGCCATGGTATACATTCAGCATCCAGTTGAAATCAACTGAAGTGATTTTTCCTATTCGGTTGGAAGCCAGCAGTTCCTTCATCTTCATCATGTGGGGACCGTGACGGTAGTTGAAAGCAACGGTTACCTTTTTGCCGCTGCGTTTTTCGGCTTCAAGTATAGCTTTGCACTTGATTTCATCAGTGGTCATGGGTTTTTCCGTGATCACATCAGCGCCTGCATCAAGGGCTTTGATGATGAATTGATCATGGTCTGCATCCACGGTGGTGACGATGACGAGTTCGGGTTTCACCTTTTTGAGCATGACATCGAAGTCGGTGAAAGTGGGACAGTTCACATTCATTCTTTTGCGTGCATATTCGAGCCTGCCGGGATTGATGTCGCACAGCCCGACATATTCGACCACATCGCTGTAATTATCTACGATGGTCTTGCCCCAGAAGCCGGTACCGCGGCTCCCCATGCCGACGATGGCTATGCGTTTTTTATTTGCAGTTGCCAGTGCGGGAATGGAGGAGAGTAATATTCCTGCAGATGCTAAGGATGTGTTGATGATGAAATCTCTTCTCTGCATAAAAAATATTTTGATTTACATTTTTAGGAAATAAACCGCAAAGACGCGAAGGACGCAAAGTTTACGCAAAGGATTTTCAAGGATTTCATTCAGGACTCTTTGCATTTTCTTTGCGCAAACTTTGCGCACTCTGCGTCCTCCGCGGTTCCTGTATTTTATTCACCGCCTATAGCCACCAGGCCATTGATATACACTTCGATATTCGTATAAAACTTATGAAGCTTAAAATTACCCGCATCCACTGCATTATTTTTATCTAATCCCTTTTCATCTTCCCAGGCATCAGGCATTCCATCGTTGTCGGTATCAGTTAATGCAGGCAGGGATTTCAAAAAAGGCCAGGCCCCCCGGGAGATTTCATAAGAAGTTCCATGAGGAAAACCACCCTGCACATCAATGATGCGGCCTGTACGTGTTTTAACTTCGGATATTGTCCGTTGGTCAAGTGTATCGCGTTTTAAACTTGCACCTGCAAATTGCAACACGCGTTCATAGGCTTGCCTGGCTGAAAAGGTTTTCATCTGCTCTGCAGCAAATGGGTTTGCCTGCAAAGCCAAGCGCTTATCATCTTCTGTACCATTACCCATGTGCACGCCCTTACTGTTGTCATTTGTCACTTCTTCATCCCCATCTACAAAATTTCCATCTACATAATATTTTCCAAAAGGGATCTTATCCGTTTTCGTGGGATTGACGATCCTGGCCTTTACATTTTTTTTGGTAGCCGGGCCATATTTGTAATAATTATTCACGAGATTATACTGTCCGCCTTCCCCACCATACACACTATTACTTTCCCAGTTATAGATCACATTATTACGGTAATCCACCAGTTCAGATTCAATATGCCTGGTCCCATTGAATCTCGGGTTGCGGCTTACGCAGTGCGCAAATAAATTATGATGGGCAGATAAGTGTTTCCCACCCCAGATACCTCCATAGCCGTGGTGTTCAAAATCAGTATCCCCTTTTTCAAAATGATAGGAATAATTCAAAGGCTCAGCCAGTATGCTCCACTGGATGGTGGTGCTGTCGCCATTATAAACCGACATCACTTCATCGGTACCCCAGCTTACCGAACAATGATCAATGATGATGTGTTTTTTATACGTCGCACTCAAAGCATCATCATGACCCGCACCGGGAACCTTTCCCTGGTTCTGGTGCCTGTCACCCATGCGGAAACGCATGTAACGGATGATCACATTATCACCATCGATCTTTACAGGATGATCAGCTACACAGATCCCATCACCCGGCGCGGTTTGCCCGGCAATGGTTGTATTGGCTTTTATGTTGAGCGGAGATTTTAATTGAATGGTACCTGATACATCGAAGACAATGATCCTGGGACCTTTTTTATTCAAAGCATAACGAAAACTTCCTTCTCCATCATCCTCCAGGTTGGTCACTTTATAAACCGTTCCGCCGCGGCCGCCTGTTGTATATTTTCCAAATCCTTCCGCACCGGGAAAGGCAATGGGTACCTGGTCCTCCTTTGGCTGGTGGATCTTTTGCGTACAGCCGTTTATCATGAAAGCAAAAAATGTCAATATCAGTACCGCAGATCTTTCCATCATTATTGTTGTGATTCTGTAATCGTTTTTACAAGACTGTTGAGATATACTTCAAGATTGTCGTATCCCGTGCTAAGGTTGCGTCCTATTGCCTGGTATTTTGCAGGATCCAGTTTTTTTTCAATCTTCCAGGCATCGGGGATACCATCACCGGAAGCATTTGCCGGGTAGGTTCCTGCAGGAAGGTCAGGCCATCCTCCCGCGTCGTTTTGAGAATCGATCAAACCTTTCACACTTCCTCTTGAGCCGGTGGTAGAATAGGTTCCGGCCGTAGTTTCATTCACGATGCGTTGGTCCAGTGCATCGCGAAAAAGACTGGCACCCGCATAGCCCAGCACTTTTGTATAAGCCTGCTGGGCAGTATGATTGGTGATGAATACCCCGTAAGGCAGGGCGCTGTTCAACTTCATCGCTGTTTTATCCGCCGCTGTTCCATTCTTCGCTACCACACCGATCCAGTTATCTGTTGTGATATCCGGCTGGCCCTCCATGTGATTTCCTGAAATATAAAAACTGCCGAAGCCATACAAGGGACTTGTGGTAGTTGATTGTTTATAGGCATGCAGGAAACGCCTGTTGCTTACTGATGCGGGACCGGGTTTGAAATAATTATTCACCAGGTTGAAACTGCCTGCTTCACCTCCATACGCTGCTTCGCTGCCCCAGTTATAGATCACATTATTCCTGAAATCCGTAACACCGCGCATGGTCTGTAACTGCGTGGCATTGTACACTCCCGGATGATCAAAACGCGGATTGCGGCTGTCGTGGTGCGCCAGTAAATTATGATGGAAGGATGCATTCTTTCCTCCCCAGATCCCGCCATAACCATGCAGGCCCTTATCGTGAACGGAATTACGCAGGCTTTCCGAAAGGATACACCATTGCAATGTGAAATTCTCATTGGCATAAAACGAAGCACATTCGTCGGTTGACCAGCTCATGCTGCAATGGTCAATTATGATATTCTTCCGGAATCTTCCTTCAAGCGCATCACCTTCATCGGCCCCTGTATCTCCCATGCGGAAACGCAGGTAACGGATGATCACATTATCGGCATTGATCACCAGGGAATGATTTTTTAATGTGATACCCCCACCCGGTGCGCTTTGTCCTGCAATGGTCACATCACCCTGCGAAATGGTGATGTTGGACTGCAATTCAATATTTCCTGAAACCTTGAAAAGAATATAACGTTTACCGATTTGGTTGACCGCATGACGCAATGTACCCGGACTCCCATCGTCTGTTAATTTTGTGACGAAAAAAACTTTGCCGCCGCGTCCACCAGTTGCATTTCTTCCAAAACCTTCCGCGCCCGGGAAGGCGTAGGCTGTTTCCTGTACAGGTGTAGGCCCCTGTGGTGCAGGCGGACCATCATTTCCCTTGTTCTTTTTACAGGCTGCAAAAGCAATGAAAGCTAACAGGATCAGTGAGAGTTGTTTCACGCGAAAAAGTTTGTTGAGAAAAAGATGGCACCTGTTGAGGTGCCATCAGTTTTATTTTATTGAGCCCAGCGGGGATCGCCCACAGGTCCGCCTGAATCACTGGCTGTACGCAGCGGTGATCCTGCAGGCAGCGTGAAATCAGTAGTGGTTGCCGTCCATCCCAGGTCAATGGTCTGGTTGTTGGCCATCTGCACATAGGCAGGGAAGGTCAGCGGCGCCAGCGGATTTCCACCCTGCAGATTGAAATAATTATTGTACTGGAAGAAGATGGTGGAAGCGGCACCGGCACGCATCGCACTGCCCAGTACATTCTGTCCCGGTTTGGGTGTATTTGCAATGATATTATTCTTATAAGTCGCATTTACCACGTTGGCATTGGCATCAAGCAGGATATTATTCCTGTCACCAAATCCAAAACTGTTGATGGTAGAGTTTCTTACAATGATGGTAGGCACTGCTGGCATGGTGATATTGGTTGCCCAGCTAATAAAGGCACGGGCGATATCATACATCGTGGAGTTGGCTACTTCGAAATGTTTGAATTCCAGTTTGTCGATCATGAAATAATGATAGGTGCCGGTACCATTCTGGTAGGCTATGGTATTGTTCACATAGATCGAATCGATCTTATGTGCATTGTTGCCACCGCGGTTGCCACGCATGAATGCATTATTGGTTTTATGAACTATGCTGTTATCCACCACAACATCGGTAAAGATGGCTGCTTCAGAATCCGTACTAAGCCCGGTAAGATTGATGAAATAATCCGCATTACCTGCAGTTCCATCCCATTCAATGCCACGGGTGCGGAAACCTGCGCCGGTGCCGGAAAGTTTCACTTCTTTAAAATTAACCTTGGTATTGGCAGGATTACCGGAAGTGGAAACAATGCTTACCGTTTTACCTGAGATCACCAGGTTTACATAAGCGCCACCAGCATCCGTCAGGTTGTAGGTGCCGGGATCAAGCCCAATTACATAACCATCCGTAGCAGCAGCAACAGCGGCTACCAGGTCATCGCCGGGTTGCAATACAATGGTATATAAACTGGGTTCTTTGGTAGTGAAAGTGATGGTTCCTTTTTTCAGGTTGTTCCGGTAGATCTCGGCTGTGTAAGTGGTAAGCGGTGTCAACCCGGTCAGCAGTTTTTGCTCCGCGGTGAGATCAGCAGGGGTGAGTGTAATATCAGCCGCCGTACCACCCTGGGGAGTAAGAACGATCTTAGTAAGGCCCGGAGAAGTTCTCCATTTGAGCAAAACACTAACATCTTTCAAATCGGTGGGAACTATGGGCAGGAAGATCTGCTCACCTGTAATACGGAAACGGCCGCTGTGCACCCATCCTGATTCAGCGGTTGACCCGAGTGCATTGGCTTTTACTCTTACAAAATACCAGGTCATAACATTGAGTATGTCATCTGCGAAAACAGTGTAAGTAGTATCCACCACACGTTCCTGCAGTACCGCACCGGCAAAAGCAGAATCAGTGGAAAGCTGCACGGTATAGGTAACATCCTTATTGCCTGTGAACAGCGAGGCAGCCCATTCAATTTCGGCCTGGGTCTCTCCTGCCGTAATATTGATCTCCCCCGGTTTGAACTGCCTGGGCAGGTTCACCTCGGAGTTGAATTCTTCTCTTTTGCAACCGGTGAAGGCCATGAAAAAAGTGCCGGCCAGCAAAAGGTAATATGTGAATTTTTTCATTGTTTGTTTTTTTAATGATTAGAATCCATAGTCCTGCGTGATATTCCTGTTGGCATCAATGGCCGCTTGGGGAATAGGCAAAAGCTCTCTTTTGTTGGGTTCAAAACTGATCGCATAATAAGTAAGTATCGTTGTATTGATGCTGCTTCTCACCCAGTCCACCCTTGTATAACCCGCAGGTGCTGTGGAGCCAAACGGATTGGGTTTGTAATAGGATGGATTGAGCCATACCAGTTCAGGTGAATCGTTTTTATAGAACATATAATCAGGTAACTGGTCGTATGGCGCTGTGCGGTTAGACATGGCTGTTAGGGTTGCTTTTGTCTCTGCAAGTTTTTGCCCCAGCAAATTCCAGCGGATCAAATCATATTTGCGGATGCCTTCACCTCCAAATTCCAAAGCCCTTTCTTTTACGATCGCCTCAAAGAACCCGGAATAGCTGCCTGGTGTGGTGCCAATGAGACTTGCATTGCCACCATAAGCTCTCAGTCGCACCTGCTCGAAAGCAGTGATGGCCTGAGCAGTAGGACCATTATTGATCTCGTTCTCCGCTTCAGCGAACATGAGTAATACATCGGAGTAGCGGATCAGGGGCCAGTTCACACCAAAATACTGCGGACCTGTTATGAGTGCTCCGGGGATCCAGTCGCGGCGGAATTTACCATCCACCATCAGCACCAGGTTCCTCCCAATTTTGGAAGTGATGGTGCTGCCGGAAGCGTTCACGAAATAAGGAACCGCTGTTACATCACGCCTGGTATCAGTGGAATCGAACATGTAAAAATAATTCGGCAGAATGGTGAGGGCCGAGTTACCGTTGTTGTTCACACGCGGACCGTTATAATATCCCAGCTTGCTGTCACCCAGCGCGCTGTTGCCCCCTTCCATAGCCACTTCCCAAATCACCTCTCCCAGCGGATCGTGTTTTTTACCCGCGATATATTCTTTGAAAACGGTTTCAAAATTACTGTGCAGGGCATGCTGGCCGCTTTGCATGATAGCAAGACATTCGTCTTTCGCGATCTGGTAATAGCTCAGGTGATCGGCCCCCCGTTGCATACCACCGCTGCGGCGTAGAGAATATCCACCCCTGTACAATGCGATCCTTGCACGAAGCGCACGTACTGCACCTTGTGTGATCCTTTCATCAGGAGCCACAGAGGTACGCCAGGGCACCAGCGTGGAAGCCAATGCAAGGTCTTCCAGCAATTGCTCATAGATCACATCACGGTCTTCCTTGCTTTTCTGCAAATTGGCATCCATGGATGAAGGAAGGAAATGGGCGGGCACATCACCCCAGTTGCGGATCAGTTCCATATAGAACTGGGCACGAAGGGTAAGGGCTTCGCCGTGCAGCCTTCTGAGTTGCGCCTGCTCCGAGGCACTGCCGCCATTGTATAATTCCATTCTTGGAATGTAATAGATACAAAGATTGGCTCTTTCAATACCGGAATACAACTGGTTGAAAGGTCCGGGCAACTGTGTATTGTTAGGTGTGGCATTGTAGTGGGCAATATCCCTTCTTTCGTTATCGGGATACGGAGTACCGCCCTGCCCCATCATGATATCATCATCCAATGGATAATACATGCTGATACGGATACCGTATCCCTGGTCACCGGTAAGCCTGGCATAAACACCCAGTACCGCTTTTTCGGCATTGACCACATTATCAAAAACATAATCAGTACCAAAAGAAGACAAGGGCTCTACCTCCAGGTATTTTTTACATGAAATACCAACTGCACTTATCACTACCGTGAGGATAAGGAACAATCGTATTAATGGCAATCGTAGCTTCATGATATAGCGATTTATATTATTTAGAGAGATAAATTGATTCCGAATACAAAGGCCCTGCTGCGGGGATAGGCTGAATAATCCACTCCCGGTGTTTCAGGTGTTCCCCTCCTGGTGCTCACTTCCGGATCGTAACCGGAATAATTGGTGAACACGGCCAGGTTGTTCACCGTTCCATAGATCCTTGCGGTCTGGAAACCAATGCGCTTCAGCAATCCTGCCGGCAAAGTATAACCCAGCGTGATGTTGTTGATACGCACGAAGGAACCATCCTCCACAGCCCATGAATGCAGGATGAAGGAAGTACTGGTGGTACTTGGGGTCCACACCGTGGCATTCGCGTTCAGCTTGGCCAGTTCTGTTGGATCAGTTACCACGTTTCCGGCCGCGTCTATATTCGTCCACCTGTTGTTCATGATAGAAAGCAGGTTGGCATTGGGCTGGTAACCGCTGGTGAATTCCAGTTTGTTGGCATTGTACACATCATTGCCAAACTGGTAGTTTACAAAAACACTCAGGTCGAAATTTTTGTAACGGAACTGCTGGTTGAGACCACCAAAAACCTTTGGCTGGGCCACACCAATGATGCTCCTGTCCTCTTCATTGATATTACCGTCATTATTCAGGTCCCTGAACTTCATCCTGCCCGGCTGTGGAGCAAGAGAAGTATAGGACTGGTTATTGGCGATACCGGTTTTAAGCGTATACACACCGCCGGCATAATCAAAATCATCCAGGGTATAAAAACCATCAGTGGTAAAGCCCCACATGGAACCGATGTAGTCACCGGGTCTTACGATATAGTCAACAGGACTGTTGGAGAAACCCCATCCTGAATTCCTGAAATAATAATCAAGTCCGTCACCAAGGCTTTCCACTTTCACTCTTCCGATGGAAGCATTGAAGCTCGCGTCCCAGGTGAAGTTTTTCTTCGCAACAATTGAGGCATTCAACTGGAACTCCAGTCCCTTGCTGCTGGTGGTACCAATGTTCTGCTGTTGCAGGGTATAACCTGAAGTAACAGAGATGGGTTTGCGCAGGAGCAGGTCGCGTGTATCATTTTTATAGGCATCAATGGAAAGCTGGATCCTGTTGCGCAGGAAGGCGATATCCAGACCGATATTCCTTGATACAGTTGTTTCCCATTTCAAAAACTGGTTGGCCAGGTCCACCGGTGCATAACCCGTGATCATCTGGTTGTTGAGCCAGTACTGGGTATTGGATTCATATTGTGAGAGGTAAAGGAAGTTGGGGATTCGGTTGTTACCGGCTTCACCATAGCTTACCCTGAACTTAAGATCGTTGATGGTACTGCGCATGCCTTCGAAGAATTTCTCATTGGAGATTCTCCAGGCAACGGAACCAGATGGGAAATAACCCCATTTCCTTCCTTCGGCAAATTTGGAAGATCCATCCGCACGAAGTGTGAACTGTGTAAGGAAACGTTGGTCAAAATCATACATCAGTCTTCCGAATGCAGATACCAGCCTGTGTTCATTTTCCGATGAAGGCAATTCATTCGGGTTGATGTAAGCTGTACCCAGGTTCATATTGGCCAGTGCTTTTTCTGGAGAGATACCGATCGGGAATTCACGTGCGTACTGGTTAAGCACCCTGTCCTGGAATTCAAAGATCTCGTGTCCAAGCAGTACGGAGATCCTGTTCTTTTTATGGAATGCGCCATCCAGACGCGAATTGGTAAATGTGAGAACGTTGGAGTTATTGATCGTGAACCTTTCGTAGGTGCCGATGTTGGCAAGCGGCATTCCACTACCGTTCAGCCTTGAATTACCAGTGATGGTATCATCAAAAGCAGTTACGCGGCGGTTGTAAATATCCACACCCAGCGTACTCCTGAAAGAAAGATAGTCTGTGAATTTCAGTTCCGCATAACCACTCAGGTTAAGGGTATTGTTGATATTCCTCCTGTACTCTGCATCGTTGAGGAGAATGGGATTTACAAGTGCGAGACTGTTGGCATTGGTTTCATTGGCATAATCCTCATCAAAATCGTTCAGTGCCTGGCCGGGCAACAGGAAAGGCCTGTACTTCACACTGTGACGGAGACGGTTGGTTGAGGATGAACCTGCATTGGAAGTTCCCGCACCATTCACCCTTGTATTATTATACCTGGTATTGAAACCTACACGAAATGCCTTGCTGAAGCTGTGATCAAATTTGAAACTAACCAGCTTACGATCGAAATCAGAACCTAGTTGCACACCTTCCTGTTTATTGTAAGTGAGGCTGAGGTTATAGGTAGTGCCTGCGCTGCCACCGGTGAGACTTACATTATGTGATTGGCGGAGTGCGTTTCTTCCAAACATCTGGTCCTGCCAGTCGAGAAATGGCACTGATTTGTAAAGATCAAGATCCTCCCAGCGGCCATAGTTATTTTGGAAATTATCACGGTCGGCCTGGCTGCCACGGCTTCTTTCATACTGGTACATAACAAACTCGTATGGATCCATAACGTCCAGTTTGTTGGCCAGCCTGTCCACACCCACGATACCATTATAGCTAAGAGTCGGTTTCTGGTTGCGGCCTCCTTTTGTAGTAATAATGACCACACCGTTGGCACCACGGGCACCGTAGATGGCAGTGGCAGATGCGTCTTTCAATACATCAATGGATTCGATATCCTGTGGAGAGATCACAGAGAGGGCATTCTCTACCTGGATCCCGTCAATGATATAAAGAGGTGAATTGTCCTGCGTGATGGAACCACCGCCACGCACACGGATCAGGAATTCCGCATTTGGCGTTCCTTCCGTACCGGTGATCTGCACACCTGCAAGGCGGCCTGCAAGGGCTTCGGCGGCGGAGTTGACAGGAATGTCTTTCAGTTGCCGGGCATTCACGGATGAAACGGAACCGGTGAGATCCCTCCTGCGTACGGTCTGGTAACCGATCACCACCACGTCCATGGTAGCGGCATTGCTGGTGAGCACCATATCAATGCTGGTACGGTTTCCCACGGTGGCTTCGCGCGGGGCATAACCAATGAAGCTGTACACAAGCACGGCATTGTTGGAAGGCACCGTGATGGTATAACGGCCATCATTATTGGTGGAAGTGGCGGTATTGGTACCCCGGATCGTTACGGTAACACCAGCTAATCCCTGGCCCGTACTGTCTGAAGTGACCTGGCCTGTTACCACTTTCTGGCTCCATGCAAGAACACAGCAAAAACTGGCCAGCAAAGTGAGATAGATTTTTCTTTTCATATACAAGCTTGAGGTTTATGTAGTTTAATTCTTGTTTACCTGAGATCTTTAATGGCTATGGCATCCATGTCGGCGAATGACTGGTTCTCTCCTGCCATTCCCCAGATGAATGAATAGGCCGATGTACCGCAACCCGAGTGGATGGACCAGGGCGGAGAGATCACCGCATCCTCATTCAGCATCACCAGGTGCCTTGTTTCAGAAGGTGTGCCCATCATGTGAAAAACACACTGGTCTTCCTTCACATCAAAATAGAGATAGACCTCCATCCTGCGGTTATGCGTATGCGAAGGCATGGTATTCCACACGCTGCCTTCTTTCAGTATGGTCAGTCCCATTACAAGCTGGCAGCTTTTGATACCATCTTCATGAATGTATTTATAGATCGTTCTTTCGTTGCTGGTTGCCGCTGATCCCAGAGCAGCCGGTGTGGCAGCGGCAGCGGTCATTAATGTGGGAGAATATGTTTGATGGGCTGGCGCTGACAGCAAATAAAACTTAGCGGCACCTTTTGAAGAACTACTGAAGCTGACATCCTTTGTTCCCCTGCCGAGGTAGAGGCAATCCAGTTTATTAAGGATATAACTTTTACCATCAGCCGTTACAGTTCCTTCGTTGCCGATATTGATGATACCGAGTTCGCGGCGTTCCAGGAAGTAGGAAGATTTGAGTTGGGGATAATTGCCAAGCTCCAGGGTTTTGTCCACAGGCATTACTCCCCCTGCGATCATGCGGTCGTAATGAGAATAAGTAAAATTGACCTTCCCGGGTGCAAGTAATCCCTGCACAAGGTAATGTTCCCTGAGCAGGTCGGTGTTCATGGTCCTGGTTTCAGCAGGACTGCAGGCATATCGTTCTTCCATCAGTCGCAATCAATATTTTGGTTGTTCAAAAAGATCTGATCTATCTACCCATCCACCCGCCATCTACAGTAAGGATGGTTCCATGTACATAAGCTGCTGCTTCTGAACATAAAAAAACTACCGGCCCCTTAAAATCACCAGCTTCTCCCCACCTGCCCGCCGGTATGCGGTCGAGTATGCTTTTGCTTCTCACTGCATCATTCCGCAATGCTTCTGTATTATCGGTTGAAATGTATCCCGGGGCAATCCCATTTACATTGACCCCCCGGCCCCCCCATTCGTTGGCGAGCGCTTTTACAAGACTGGCTACCCCTCCTTTGCTTGCTGCGTAGCCAGGAACGTTGATGCCCCCCTGGAAAGAGAGCAAAGAACAGGTGAATACGATTTTTCCCTGGCCACGGTTCAGCATTTCCTTACCAAATTCACGGGCAAGGATAAATGGTGTATCGAGGTTAACGGAAAGTACCGTATCCCATTCCGCGTCACTATGACTGGCAGCAGGATTTCTAAGGATGGTGCCGGCATTATTTACCAGGATGTCAACCTGCTTATGCTCTTTTTTTACCTGTTCAATGAATTTGTACACAGCATCACGCTCACCGAGGTTGGCAGAATAGCTTGTGAATTTCCTGCCGAGTTTTGTAACCGCGGCTTCCGTTTCATTACCGGGCTTAAGACTGTTGGATACACCAATGATGTCAGCTCCGGCTTCGGCAAGACCGATAGCCATGGCCTGCCCGATACCGCGGCTGCAGCCGGTGACCAAAGCAGTTTTTCCCTTCAAATCAAATAAGCCATTCTGATTCATTGATTCCATGTATCGCCCCTTTATGGACGGTATTTTAACTTAACAAGTCTAAACAGTTATTCAGACCTCGCAAGCGTATTGAACCTATTTTTTTACGCAATCGTTACCGATAACGTTTGCAGTTGGGGCCGTAGGTGAAAAAATCAATACTTTTAGAACGAATTCGATTGAAAATCACAAGCTAATGAAGTTTGAAAGTGCTACCATCAAGGATATTGCCCGGGCGCTGAACCTGTCTACTTCCACGGTTTCGCGTGCGCTGCGAGGTAGCTACGAGATCAGCGCTGAAACAAAGAAGCAGGTGCTTGAATACGCGGAGAAAATCAATTACCGGCCCAATCCTATCGCACTTTCACTCAAAGAAAGAAGAACAAGAGCTATTGGAGTAGTGGTGAGCGAAATCGCGAACAATTTTTTCAGCCAGGCCATCAATGGCATCGAATCCATTGCCTACAACAGGGGTTACCATGTTATCATTACGCAGAGCCATGAATCGCATGACCGCGAGAAGGTAAATGTTGAACATATGGCAGCACGCGGAGTTGACGGACTGCTGATTTCGCTGAGCAGTGAATCTGTTGACCTTTCTTACCTCAGGGAATTACATGAGAAAGGAATGCCCATTGTTTTCTTTGACCGCGTTACTACCGAGATCGAAACGCATACGGTTGTGGCGAATAATTACATGGGGGCTTTCCATGCAACCGAACACCTGATTTATGAAGGGTATAAAAGGATCGCGCATCTCACCAGTTCACCTTACCTCAGCATTACCAAAGAAAGGCTGGAAGGATATAAGGATGCGCTGGCCAAACATAATATGCCATTCAATGAAGCCATGGTCAAATACTGCAACCATGGAGGCATGATCCAGACAGAGATCGAGGATGCGCTGCAGTCACTTTTCAAACTGAAGGCCAAACCTGACGCTTTCTTCACGGCGGGTGACCGGCTAACGATCATGTGTTTCAAGCTGCTGAAGAAGATGAATAATAAAAAGGATTTTGGATTCACGGGTTTTACCAATACACAGTTGGGTGATGTGGTATCCCCTTCGCTTACGGTGGTGAGACAGCCGGCTTTCGAGATCGGGCAGACCGCTATTGAATTTTTGATACAGATGATTGAAAGTAAAAGGCCGGTAACGGAATTTGAAAATAAAGTTCTTGAAACGGAATTGGTGATCAGGGAGTCGTCGTTGAAACAGAAGTAATTCTTTGCGTCTCCTTTGCGCCATCTTTGCGTCCTTTGCGATTGCCTTTTTTAACCGCAGAGCACGCAAAGGAACGCTAAGAAAAACGCAAAGAAAATTCGTAAAAACTTCTTACCCATTAAACAGCTTCAGCAAGCAGGCTACCTTTCGAATATTTATTCCTGTATTCCAGCGGTGATACACCAGTGTACTTTTTGAAAATCGTTCGGAAAGCCTTGATATCATTATACCCCGCTTTGTACATCGCCTCATTCACATTCTCCCTGTTGCGTTCGAGGCTCATTTTAGCTGCTTCTATCCTTACCCGCTGCACGTATTCGACAATGGAATTGTAGGTCACTTTTTTGAAACGTCTTTCCAGGTTACGGCGGCTGATGGCCAGCCTGGATGCCAGTTCATCTACGGTTATCCGTTCCTGGTAGTTCTTTTCAATATAATCCTGTGCTTCTTTGATCACTTCATCCTCGTGCTGTTTTTGCGGGTTAAAGATCATGAAAGCTGACTGGCTGTTTCTTTCGATCTGGATCTCGAAAATCTTGGAACAGATGATGGCCATATCACGGCCTGCGAATTTTTCCACCAGGTAAAGCGCCAGGTTCAGCCAGCTATAAGCACCACCGCTGGTATAAATGCCCTGTTCATCGGTGATGATCTTGTCGGGCACCAGGTTCACTTCAGGGAACATCTTCCTGAAATTATCTGCTTCCACCCAGTGTGTGGCACACTTTCTTCCGTTCAGTAATCCTGTTCCCGCCAATAGAAACACACCCACGCATAAAGAAGCCAGGGCAGCACCCTGGTTGTATTGTTTCACCAGCCAGGGAAGGAACTCCTTATTATTTTCCAGCAGTGCTTCCTTCTCACCGAATATGGCAGGAATGATGACCAGGTCTGTTTTATCTAGATCGTCAACAAGTACATCCGGGTGAATGGTAAAGAGACCTTTTTTCATGGAGGTCTCTTTGGTGATGCCAACCAGTTGCACATGAAAGAGCGGGTCCTTACCCATTCTTGCCAGTACAGAATTGACCTCATTGAATAGCTGGTGGCAGCCTTCCACGTTCACGAGGCTGCAATCTCCTTTTGGAATCAAGATGGAAATATGTTTCATACAAGGGGTGTTAACAGGTATAAAGCTAAGTGAATTGGCTGTCGCAATCAACCCCTTGAATTGCCGGTTTTCCACCCGGGTGGAGTGAAAGATTTGAAGGAGTTTTGGTTGGTAGGCTGTCAGTCCAGAACCCAGCCCCTTTCA
>CAYWSQ010000041.1:0-19762 GCA_964460925.1 uncultured Flavisolibacter sp.
TGATGCCCACCTTTACTACTGGCGTTGCGATCAGCTCGAAATCTCTTTCCTGCTTCAGCAGCCTGATATAATAATCCATGTCCACGCGCCATTTCATCCTTTCATCATATACCTCTTTGATAGAGTGGTGAACCAGCGTGACACTGGGAGGACCGATTACATTTTCAGACAACAAGAATAAAGGTTCTTTGATGATTTTTTCCTTCCACGATCCCGGGAACCGAGGCACAGAGTTTTTACCCTCTTCGTTTACATTGAGATACCTGCTTATGATAAATTTTTTGCCTTGCCCGGTATGATCAGCGAAAACCTGGAGGCTGTTTTCATCTGCAAACCAGTCATCATCATGCATAATTTTGATCCATGTTCCTCTTGCCTTTGATATGCAGAAATTCCAATTGGCCGGTGTTCCCAGGGATACTGGATTCTTGAAATAGACAATGGGTAAGTCTCCAAATTCCGCTACCAGGTTTTTTACGGAATCGTCAGGTGAATCATCAGTAATGACCACTTCAAAATCCCTGAACTGCTGGATGGCGATGGATTGCAGCAGCCTGCAGTTCTTCTCAACACGTTTGTATGCAGGAATGCAAATGGAAATCAATGGAGACCGGCCATTCTGTAACACCCCTCAAAAATAGTTTTTGAAACCCAATTATTTTGAGAACTTGGCCGCAAATCAATATGGATGCCTGGAATTGCCGGAGTTGTTATTCTTTATCATCCCGACCAGGGGCTGCCTCAAAGGATCGGTACTTACCTGCCCCTGCTCGACCAGCTTTATATAATAGACAATTCTGAAGAACCTACCAGGCTGGTAAACCAGTATCCCAGGATCCGTTATATAGCGGAAGGCATCAACCAGGGTATTGCAGCCCGCATCAACCAGGCAGCCAATTTGAGCATCCAGGCGGGGTTTGACTGGCTGCTGACACTTGACCAGGATTCTTATTTTGAAGGTGATGCCCTGGCCCGTTACCTGCATTGTATTGAGCAGTATCCAGCGAGGGAAAACACAGCTGTATTTGGTGTTCAGTTTACAAATAATAACCTCGCTTCTGCCAACTGCCAGCCTGAAGAAGCACTGGACCTTATCACTTCCGGCAGCATCATTAACCTGAAACATTTTTTTAAAGTTGGAGGATATGATGAAAAGCTGTTCATTGACCAGGCAGATTATGATTTTTCCTTCCGCTGCCAGCTGGCCGGTTTCAAAGTAGTCCGAATGAAAAACATTTTCATGCAGCACAGCCTCGGTAATGTATCAGAACATATTTCCTTTAAAACATTCCGTAAGACCAAAAGAAGTCTTCACAGCCCGGTGCGCATTTATTACATGGCCAGGAATTATCTCTATATGAAAAAACTGTATGGAGAAAAATTTCCCGGGGAAATAGCACACATGAGAAAAGACCTGCGTTACCGGCTCAAGAATAATTTTTTATATCACCCGGAAAAGCTGGGAATGGTACAATACCTCTGGAGGGCCTACCGCGATTTTAAAGCAAACCGGATGGGTAAGCTGGGAAGGTAGGAAAGCTGATGGCCATTGGCTATTGGCCATTGGCCTCTGGCTTGAGTGAATCAAAGTACAGTTGGTTCTTTTCTTTGCGCCCTTTGCGTTATACTCCGCGTCCTTTGCGTTTTGTTGTTTTCACTAATTGAGACGCAGGCCAATGGCCAATGGCCAATAGCTAACGGCTCTCCTTCCTTGCAATCGTTATTAAATGAAATGGTGCTGCTTCATGTTGTTCCTCAACTTTGAAACCTTCCTGTTCCAATAATTCCCTTAGCAGTTGCTGGCTGAAAACATGATGATGGGCCAGCCTGTTTTTAAAATTTTCCTTTAGCAGACCTGCGATCTGCCCCTTGTCTTTCATACCAGGGTCTTTGGAAGGATCATGCTTTCCAATGATCTCATCAAAATGGGTGGTGTCATGTTCATCGGTACCTTTCTGAAAATCATCATTCAGGTGAGACAGCGATGTATAAGGACGGTTGATATCAAACGTATATCTTTTATCAGGCAGCACCAGTACCAGCTGACCGCCTGCTTTCAGGATCCTCTTCCATTCCTTTAAAGCTTTAATGGGATTGGCCACATGTTCAAGGCTATGGCAGGATAACAGGAAATCATAAGCAGCATCCGGAATGGCAGAAAGATCTGTTGCTTCAGCAATGAACTGTTGTCCTGTTTTACCGTGAAAATACCGGTAGGTTTTGCCGGCACTGATACTTCCCTCCCATACAGTCTGGGCGCTGTAATTAACCCCGTCTACTGCCTCTGCAAAAACATAAACCGGCAAGGCTGCCTGCAAACCGAATAATGCACTCGGTCCTCCTATTTCAATTCCGGACCTCCCTTTGAGTTGCCAGGCAGCTTTGATGAGCTTTCTTTTTTTTGGCTGCCTGAAATAAGATACGGCCGTTATCAATAGATCTTTATAATTCATCAGGGCTGTGAAAATAAGGCAAATCTAAAATGCATAACGTGGAACCGGGTAATGACTTTAGCCCGGTCACTTAACCAGCACAAAAGTGCCTTTCCTTTCAAACTTACCATTACAATCTCCCTCGGCAATAATATAGTAAACAAATACATCTCCCGGTTGTAGCCTGGATGCGTAGTAACCATTCCAGCCAATAGAAGGATTATTGGTTTGAAAAACAAGCTGTCCCCATCTGTTGAATATCCTGAAATCATATTTACCGGCAGGACCCGTGAAAACTGGCTTGAATACATCATTCAACCCATCACCGTTTGGAGTAAAAGCGGAAGGAATGAAAAGTTTCTGCTCTCCTTCTTTTTTAAATACAACCGTCACGGAATCCACTCCTACACAACCCGATTGGTCAAGACCGGTAACATAATAAGTCATATTCGCCGGGGGTTTGACCGTGATCTGTCCCAAACCATTCCTGCTGATATGAAGATTTGGCGACCAGTTATAAGATACGCCTCCATTGGCGACAAGAACTGCCGAATCCCTGTTGCAATCCACATCGTTTGATTTACTAAGCGTGATGGCTGCAGCCTGGCTGGCAGTTACCGGTATGATCACAAGGGTATCTCTCTGGCAGGACGGATCACTGATCAGCACTGAATAATCCTGAGAAACTGCAATCAATGCTTTAGAAACAGCATTGCCAGGCTGTGCAAAACTGGATGCCGGTTGCCAGGAATATACTGACCCTCCTGAAGCTGTAAACAGAACAGAATCACCTGAGCATACGGCTGCACTCGCAGGTGAGGCGGCAAATGGGGCCTGTAAAGGTTTGACCAGGCTGAAACTATCCCTGAAAACCTGCCCGCAAAGATTTTGCGCGGTCACATGATACATACCTGGTGCCTGTACCTGTAATGAAGGTGTTGTGATTCCATTCTGCCATAGATAATTTTCAAAGCCGTCGCCTGCGTGTAAAGTAAAAATCGTATCACGGCAATTGGTGATATCAGGACCGAGACTGATGTTGACGGGGGAAAACTTCACTTGTACATCCATGCTGTCAGCCACCAGTTTACAATCATTTTCGAAATATACTTTCAGCCGGGTGATTCCATCCTGCTTGAAAATAACCCTGATGGCGGATGAAGACTGTTCAACGATGTCCACCCTGGACGGATCGGCCTCCACAACAAAATCCTGGACGCATCCTGCTTCCCTGTAAATTGAATAACTCAGCGTATCGGCAGGACTGCATATTTTATCTGGACCGTCCAATGCAATAGTGTCACACAGGCCGGAAAGAGTTATGGTAAAAGAATCTGTCTTTGTACTTACTGTGCCAAAGAAGATATCGTCAAGTGCAAAATCATTGCCTGCAGCAAGGGTATTATTATTGACAATAGTGATAACGGCAGTGGTATTCATACCGGAATTCCATCTTGCTGAGAACTCATTCCATTCGCATGCCGTACTGCCTGCAATGATTGAATTCCCAAGATTTACATGGTTAATGCTGAACTGGAGACTGGCAGCATTCACATTGTTCAGAGATTGCAGCCAGGTTGAAAAAACATAATTGGTATTGGGCAGCACTGAGATGGTCTGCGACCAGATCCTGGCTCCCTGTACAGGTGAGCCGTTTACCGTCATCATATTGCCGGTTCCGCTGGTATGATCCCCGCAATTATTCAATGCCCCGTTCCAGGATGAAGGATTGGATCCAACCCAATACTGTGCCTCCGTAAGATTGGGAAAGGCATGTATATAATCTGAGCTGAACCCGGAATTACCCGCGCTGAAATCTCCATTCACCACCAGGTTAGTACCAGTAACCTGTGCATTGAGCGTATAAGTGGTATTAACGCTGGGCTTAACAAAGGCATTCAGGCCGGCAGGCAGGTTTCCGGAAGAAACTTTCCAGCAATACTCAGGAAAGCCTGCAGAAGTATTCAGCATAATGCTGTCGCCAAGACAAATTACAGTATCACTGTTGGTCACTAAACTATTGTCGAAAAGATTGCTGACTGTAATGGTTTTGACCACGCTGTCCCGGCAACCATTGGCCTGAACAGCTCTTAAACTGACCTCGAAGTTTCCATAGCCGTTATAAATGGTGGTTGGCGTTTCACTGGAGGTATTGAACTGGCCATTACCGAAACTCCACTGAAAACTTTGAGCGGGGGGCACATCACTGGTAAAATGAATCGTCAGTGGATTACACATATCCTGCCGGTAGCTGAAATCCATTGGTATCCCCGGAGATAGAGTAACATTAAAACTATCGCGTACCGAGCAGCCAAATTTTGAAGATTCTACCCAGTAGATTCCGGGTGTTGTAACTACAATGGAGTCTTCAACTGATCCTGTACTCCACAAATAATCCGCTGAGGGGATTGCTGAACCCAGCTTTGTTGAACCACCGGGACAAATGGATTTGTTGAGTGTTGGAGAATGTGATGGGTTGGGAACCACCACAACCTGCCGGCAGGTAGTTGCCTGTGTTGGCAAACCATCATCCACCATCAGGGTAATGCTATAGGTGCCTGGCGAACTATATGTTACAGGTGAAGGATGCTGTAAAGTTGAACTGGGTATATCTGCATCCGTACAACCGGCAAATCTCAGCCTTGTAATGGTATTGTTGGAAACATTGGTGATCAGGCTATACAAGTCATTTCCCACCCTGAAGATCTCAGAAAGCGAATGAGGAAAATTCAGGTTACCCAGATTTCCAAGATTGGTGGCGGTTGGTGGAGCAGCAAGAGAATTGAAATCAAGCTTGATGATCTGGTTGGAACTGTTGACTGCAAACCCAATGGACTGTCCGCAGACGTTAAGTATGGTAAGGTCCCTCGGGGCATTGAATAACCCACCTATATTGCCCAGGTTGACACCGGTAGGTGTATTTAAAAGACTATTGCCGAAATCAAGCCGGGTCAAAGAAGAATTTCCATTCTGGCCATTGGTAACAAATACCCTCCAGAATCCATTATCATTAGTGGCAAAAATCCCGTCAGGATAATTGAGGCCGCCTACACTCCCCAGGTTGACACCGGTAGGCTGATTTTCAAAATTGTTTGTAAAGTTGAAACGGGTAATGGTGTTGTTGACCGCGTTAACTGTGAATCCATACCAGTTTCCATTCTCCTGGAATACATGAAGGTCAATTGGCTCCAGCATGTCACCGATATTACCCCAGTTGACAGCTGTAGGACTTGCATTATTCAGGCTAGCACCGAATTTTATGATAACCAGTCTTGGTGTGCTGCCCGATCCCGGATTGCCCCCGACGATAATACCATACCAGTTCCCGTTTGCTTTAACTATTTGTATCCCTTCATTTCCATAGCCGGCATTCATGGCATTACTGGGATTTCCTAAAAAAACCGGTGTTGGGTTATTCAGAAGATTATTACCGAAATCAAGTCTCACAATCCCTCCTGGAAAATGATTGACCGCAAATCCATAATAGTTTCCATTGTCTTCCACAAGGTCTACAAATACAGGCTGGGATAACAATCCGCCGGGATTACCCAAGTTCTGCGCTACCGGTGTATTGTTTCCGTCTGCAACACAAAAATTCCAGTAATAAGATGAAGCTCCCTGTGTATTATTAGTGATAGCAACCGGGGTATTAACACAAACTGTATCGGGAATTTCAAAATCAGGTGTCACAGTTACATTAAGGCATAACGAGTTAACTTCAGCTACATTCAGGGCCCTATTATAAATGCGAACGTCATCGATTTTACCTTTAAACCACTGGGGATCGAATGACCACCATGAACCAATCTGGATATCTGAATTAGTGCATTGATTCAAAACATTGAACCCCGTATTATCCGTTTGCATCAACACTCCATCCAGATATATTTTCTGAATGCCATTTTCAAATGTTGCTACCAGACAATGCCATTGGTTTTGTGGTATCGTGCTGCCCGTATTTACATAATTGCTGTTTAAAGTAATTTGTCCGTTACATCCCGTAGCGGGTGGATTCAGACCGAACAAAACACCAGGATAAGGATTAAAATTCATCGCAACCTGAAATTGTGTGCCAATCCCATCCGTATATGAAATTTTTCCAACCAGCGTCTGAACTGATGATTGTTCTGAAGTGAAGTATAATGCCACTGAAATGGCGTTGGAAGGGTTCATTCCAGGAGCATATGGAATCCTTATATAATCATTAACCCCGTCAAAATAATAAGCACTGTTTGCAGCCCCAAACCTGTCTGAGGCTGGCTGGATTCCATTAAGTGGAATCCCATTATTTCCGTTGCCGCTAATATCATTTGCATTCCCATTGAAAGGATAATATGCTATTAGTCCCTGACCAAGATTCACCTGGGAATGAACTACAACATAAACACCTGACAAAAGAATTAGAAAAAATAACCTGGAAAGAATTCTCATGAAGCATTTTCTTGGTAATGATCAAAATTTAACTAACTGGCCTTCTATTGCTTGGTCAAAATTCTAAATCCACCTGGATCTTACTGTTGAAGCCATTAAAACTGATCATCCAACAAGTTTATATCAGGAAAATTTGTTCAAGAGTAAATAACCTGCAACAGGTGCTGGAATTGCTTTTTGACGCAGGTTGTAGACTAGTGAAGCGGCCTGGTCAAATGTATTAAAAATACTTAATGAAATGAAACCTCCTGCCTTCTCTATTAAAAAGAAGTTCACAGGGCTGTTGCATTAATAATATATAATAATCAGGGGGCATTCAAATGAAGGATTTACTCAATTTTTCGAGAAAAAGATTCATCCCCTTTTTCTTTTGAGCATCCAATTCATAGCTCACGCATTTCCTGTAATACACGTCGAGGTCATAAGCCTGGAACGGATTGGCAGCGATCACTTCATCAAGATGATCGAACCCGATGGCATTGGCAGCGTTGAACTGTTCAATAAATTCTTCCGGCAATTTTTTATTGGAGATCCAGGCGGCAAAAACAAAAGGCAAACCTGTGTGGGCTTTCCATGCTTCTCCCAGGTCATAAATGAATCTAGAATGAGAACGTTGCTCCAGCGCCCTGTCACCGATGACAACCCCCGCCGTTTTTCCACTGATCTCTCCCCTGAAATCCTCACCCTTTGCATCAATGAATTCAACATCTTTTTTCCAGTATTCAGCCAGCAGGATGCGGGCCAGGTTCACGGAGGTGCGTGACTGGTAATCGAGGTAAACCTTTTCAATCTCTGGAAGGGGCAGTTCGCTGAATAAACAAACAGAGGCAACCTGTCCATTAGCGCCAATGCAGTAATCACTGGCAATATGCCATTCTTTTAGTTTTAATGTTGCGGCGACAGGAATCAATCCCACATCTATTTCATCATCGATCAGCATTTGCGCAACCCTTGCCGGGTAATCAGTTCTGAGATCGATCTCATTCCTTACGGGGTGACGTTCTATTCCAAATAAGAGTGGTTTTGTATTGAGATAACTAACGGCACCAACCCTGATCTTCTTCAAATGATTTAGTTTTGGGCGCAAATTTAATTCAATTGCGGCCATGGTCAACTGAGCTTTTACCATGTTTCCGCTGCATAATATCATAATTCTATAACATGGAACTCATTCCACTCTCCGCCATTTCACCCATCGATGGCCGTTACCGCAAGCAGGTGCAGCATTTAGATGACTATTTCTCAGAATACGCTCTGATGAAATACCGGGTGCTTGTGGAAGTGGAATACCTTTTATTCCTGGCAGAGAAAAAGTTTATTAAACTGCCTGCCAAAACTCAAAAGAATCTCATTGCTCTAAAAGACAATTTTGGTCCGGAGGATGCACAGGAGATCAAGCAAATTGAGTTTACAACGAACCACGACGTAAAAGCTGTTGAATACTATATTAAGCAGGAGCTTGATAAATCAGGTGCTGCCGACATCAAGGAATGGGTGCATTTTGGATTGACCTCACAGGATATCAATAATACAGCCATACCCCTTTCATGGAAGCACGCGCTTGAATTTGAATACCTGCCCTTTCTTCTGAATCTTAACAGGGAACTCCGCACCCTTGCATCCGGCTGGCGCGAAATTCCCATGCTGGCACGCACACATGGCCAGCCTGCCAGTCCCACCAGTCTTGGCAAGGAACTCATGGTGTTTGTGGAAAGGATCGAAAACCAGGTGGAACTCCTGATCAATATTCCCATCTCTGCCAAATTTGGCGGGGCTTCGGGAAATTTTAATGCGCATCATATCGCCTTTCCAAAAACGGACTGGATCAAATTCTCAAATGAATTTCTTGAAAAGATCCTTAGCCTTCAGAGATTACAATTTACCACGCAGATCGAGCATTATGATAACCTGGCGGCTTCGTTTGACTGTATCAAAAGGATCAACAATATTCTGCTGGACCTGTGCCGCGATATGTGGACCTATATCTCGATGGATTATTTCAAACAAAAAACCAAAAAAGGTGAAATCGGGTCTTCTGCCATGCCTCATAAAGTGAACCCGATTGATTTTGAAAACGCTGAAGGCAATTTTGGTATCGCCAATGCATTGTTCGAACACCTCGCAGCAAAGCTTCCTGTATCAAGACTGCAGCGAGACCTGACTGATTCAACGGTGCTCAGGAATATTGGAGTGCCTTTCGCCCATACCATCATTGGCTTCAAATCACTTGAGAAAGGATTGAACAAACTGCTTTTGAATGATGAAAAGATTTATAAGGACCTTGATGAGAACTGGGCTGTGATAGCTGAGGCTATTCAAACAGTTTTGAGAAGGGAAAACTATCCCAATCCCTACGAGGCCCTGAAAGAACTAACGAGAGGTAAAGGCACTATCAATAAAGCAGCTATTCACCAATTCATAGATGGCCTTAAGATCAGTGCAGCGCTGAAAAAAGAACTGAAAGCAATCTCCCCGCACAATTATACCGGAATCTATCCAAGGTTTTAATACTTACGCTGTTCTGATCAGGTATCGCATTTATTAGCCATTGGCCAATAGCTAATGGCTAATGGCCAACTGCCTCCCCCACTCTGGCACTACTTTAGTTGCCTTTCTGGCTAAAACTTTCCATGCCTATCCGAAACAAGTTCATGTTTGCCACCGGGATTGAAAACAGTTACCCTACCATCAAACTGCCCGATGGCAGCACCAAAAGAGTGGATGAGATGGAAAAATGCGGGCACTACCAGCACTGGCAGCAGGATTTCGAGCTGGTGAACGACATGGGTATCAGTTTCCTGCGGTATGGCACTCCCTATTATAAAAATCATGTAGCACCGGAACAGTACGACTGGGTCTTCACCGATGACACCTTTCATAAGATGAAAGAACTGAACATCATTCCCATTGTGGACCTCTGCCATTTTGGATTGCCTGACTGGCTGGGGAATTTCCAGAACCCGGATTTCCCCAACTATTTCGCTGAATATGCACGTGCCTTCGCTCTCCGCTATCCCTACCTTCAATATTATACGCCCATCAACGAGATCTTTATCACAGCAATGTTCTCTGGACAGTACGGCTGGTGGAATGAATGCCTGAGCAGCGACGAGGCTTTTGTTACCGCCCTGAAACATCTTTGCAAGGCCAACGTAATGGCCATGCACGAGATCCTGAAAGTGCAGCCGGATGCAGTTTTTATTCAAAGTGAATCATCAGAATATTTTCACCCGGTGAGACCGGAAGTGATGCAGCGTGCAAAATTCCTCAACCAGAAAAGATTTCTTTCACTCGACCTCACCTACGGTTATCCCATTGGCGTGATGATGTATGAATATTTGATGGAAAACGGGATGACGAAAGAAGAATTTCACTGGTTCGAACGTAACCAGGTAATGGCCCGCTGTATCATGGGTAATGATTATTACATGACCAATGAACACCTTGTACTGCCGAACGGAAGCACTTCCGCTGCAGGCGAGATCTTTGGTTATTATGTGATCACCAACCAGTATTACCAGCGTTACAAATTACCGATCATGCATACAGAAACCAATATGCGCATGCCCGGCAGCGTGGAATGGCTCTGGAAACAATGGGCCAATGTGTACCGCCTCATCCAGGATGGGGTGCCCGTGATCGGTTTTACCTGGTACAGCCTTACCCACCAGGTTGACTGGGATACCGCCCTTAGAGAGGACAATGGTAATGTAAATGAACTGGGACTATTTGATCTCAACAGGGAAATCACCCCCGTAGGAAGGGCGTATAAAAGATTAATAGAGCAATGGAAGGATGTGCTGGCGCAGGAGAGTTATGGGTTGCATTTCAGGAAATAACTATTGCTTACAACTTTAACCGCAGAGAAAAGGAGGAAAAGAGTAAACGCAGAGGGAAAACCATTCTTTGGCATCACAATAGCTCTGTGTATAAGAGACTTCTTAATTAGTCATGATTCATTTTTTTTAAAAAAATGTGCAAATTTTGGATGTAATTCACAAGGCTCATTGCTGATGGTTCTCTCTGCGCAATCTCCTTTTCCTCCTTTTCTCCGCGGTAAAAAAACTTTAAGCAAGGACTCATCAAAATATTCAAGAAAAAAGCCAAAAACTTACTTATACCCTACCCAGGTTCTTTTTGCCTTATCAAATAACCAGTAAATGCCATTGGCAAAACCAAAGCACAACATTTCTTCGGTTGGGGCATTATCAGGCAGGACCAGTTTTTTGGTCATGAATCCTGTTTTGCGGTCGTATAATTCTACCTGCTTTTCATAGTGATTCAGCAATCCGAATTCACCTTTTTGCAGGCCGGTATAGATCAACGTGGGATTATAATCTTCTGGAAGAACGTCATCCTCTTCAAAATACTCCAGGTCCTCCGCTTCTGATTCGCTGGAGGCGCCCACATATAAACGGATCTCCTTACCTTCTACCATCCCTACTTCTGCAGGAAAGGTCCAGACCAATTGTCCGTATAAAAAGAATACATCATTGGAGCGTGGATTGTAAGCGGCCACGGACTGCTCATCAGGTTGCAGCATGCCTTCATAGATCTGCTCCACATCCACAGGAAATCCTTTCTTGTCCAGTTTATAGGAGATCCATCCATTTTCATTATAACCATTGGCACAAAACTTCTTCAAAGTCGGATTCCACCACAGTCCACGTACATCAAACAGGGCTTCCTGGTCATCATCTGAAAGCCGTTTTCCCTTGCTGTCAAAAATGGCAAAGGGATAGGATACATTACCGGCAAAGCTGGCATAATATCTTTTTGATTCGGGGTGATAGGTAATCCCTGCCCCGTTGGTTCCCTTGCCATCAGGCATTTTCAATTCCAGTATTTTTTTTAGTTTTTCCTGCTTCTGAGCAGTTGCTGCAAGGGAAAAAGACAAGATCAGGAAGAGAGATAATAATCTTTTCATGAGGGAGTGTGATTTAATCACAAGAAATGAAAGTTTAAGGGAGAATGCAATAGTTTCTCGGACGAGTCACCGCAGGATAACTTTATGATTTTATATTATTTCATGCGGGACTCGTTATTTAAAGTTTTTTTCACCGCAGAGAAACAGAGGAAAAAGAGATTGCGCAGAGGAAAGGCCTTTGGCTATTGGCCATTGGCTACTTATGTATCTCCGAAGTAAAATGAAACTCAATATCCGGGTTATTGGTCCTTTCGGTATTGAGGTACCATTCGCTTTGTGCCAGGTAAACCAAATGTCCATCTTTGTCATTAGCTATGTTGGCTGATTTGAAGCGGATGAAATCCTCCATTTTTTTAGGATCCGTGCTGGTGATCCAGCAGGCCTTGTAATAGGGAAGTGAATTGAAAACCGCGGAAGCGCCATATTCATGCAGCAAACGGTATTGGATCACTTCAAACTGTAATTCACCTACGCAGCCAATGATTTTTTTGTTGCCGCCAAACTGCGTGAACAACTGCGCCACACCTTCATCGGTCAATTGCAACAGTCCTTTTTCCAGTTGTTTGGTCTTCATCGGGTCCTTATTCACCACTTCCTTGAAGATCTCGGGAGAGAAAGAGGGTATCCCGGTAAAGAACAAATCCTCTCCTTCCGTAAGCGTATCACCTATCTTGAAATTCCCGGTATCAAATAATCCCACCACATCTCCTGGAAAGGCATCATCCACCACATTTTTTTCACGGGCAAGGAAGGAATAGGGATTGCTGAATCTTACATCCTTATCGAGCCGCACATGATGGAAGTATTTATTCCTTTCAAATTTTCCTGAACAAACCCTGAGGAAGGCGATGCGGTCGCGGTGCTTGGGATCGAGGTTCGCATGTATCTTGAAAATAAAACCGGTGAATTTATCCTCGTTCACATCCACGGGCCTTTTGTTGGTCTCACGGCTTCGCGGTGTAGGTGCAATACGGATGAATGTGTCCAGCATTTCCTTCACACCAAAATTGTTGATTGCACTTCCAAAAAATACTGGTGCCACATCACCTGCCAGGTAATCTTTCGTATCGAGCTCTCCATACACGCCTTCAATCAGTTCCACATCTTCTCTCAGTGTGGCGGCATCTCTTTCACCGAGTTTGCTGTCGAGCACCTCGTCTGCAAGATTGGAAATGGAGATGGTATCTTCTTCCACGGCTTTACCTCCGGCAGTGAATAATCGCAACCCTTTATTGTGAAGATCGTAAACGCCCTTGAAATCTTTTCCCTGGTTGATGGGCCAGGTCATTGGGTGAAGGGAGATGGATAATTCTTTTTCTATTTCTTCGAGCAGGTCAAAACGGTTCTTACCATCGCGGTCGAGCTTGTTGATGAAAACGATGACAGGTGTTTTGCGCATGCGGCAGACCTGCATGAGGCGGCGGGTCTGTTCCTCCACCCCGTTCACACTGTCCACCACCAGGATCACACTGTCTACCGCGGTGAGGGTGCGGAAAGTATCCTCCGCGAAATCCTTGTGGCCAGGCGTATCGAGGAGGTTGATCAGTTTACCATTGTATTCAAAACTCATTACCGAGGTAGCCACGGAGATACCCCTTTGCCTTTCGATTTCCATGAAATCCGAAGTGGCTGCTTTCTTGATCTTATTGCTCTTCACCGCTCCTGCCACCTGGATGGCACCACCGAACAAAAGGAATTTCTCGGTGAGGGTGGTTTTACCGGCATCCGGGTGTGAAATGATGGCAAAGGTCCTGCGCTTCTGGATCTCATTGAGGTATTTCATGCGGCCGCAAAGGTAAAGGCCAAAAGCCATTGGCCAATAGCCATTAGCCAATGGCCAAGGCTCCAGGTACAAATGATCCTGTGGAAATCCTGCCTCTTTTAACCTTTTTTTGTCCCCGTGAGAACTGTAAACAGGCTGAAATACCACGTATTAAAATTTGGTACTATTTTTTAGTAAGAAAGACAGGATCAAAATGGAGGAATATGTCACAGAATTCGAGGAATCAGCCAGGTGAAGGACAGGGAAATTCAGGTTGGGGTGATGAACACCAGGAAAGGAAACGCTTCGAAGGATTTGAAGGTATGAACTACGAGCAACGCAGGCAGCCCTTCAATCCTCAACATACGTCAAACAGCAGAAAACAGGAAGATGATTCGACAGGCAGGAAAAATAACGATGAATAGGAAATTTCCCTTTAAAGACTCATACGGGGCCGGCTTTTAGCTGGCCCTTGTTAATTCATTGACCTTGCTGATCAGCAATTGAGTGTTGACGGGCTTGGTGAGAAAATCGTCTGCACCATAACTCGAGATATTCTCCGCCGCTCCAGGGTGGGCCGAGATCATGATCACAGGTATATGCTGCAGTTTCTCATCTGCCTTGATCTGCTGGCAAAGGTCGCGGCCATCAGTGCCGGACAATAAAACATCGAGCAGCACGACTGAAGGTTCAAACTGTTCCAGTTTGTCCAGCGCTTCCTCACGGTTGGCAGCCGTATCCACAGTAAAGCCATTCTTCTTCATCAGCACATTCATGACCGTCCGTACATCAGGGTCATCATCAATGATCAGCACCTTTATCATCCTATTCATTTTTGTGGAGCAACGTGTGAGGCGACCGAAATTAATGAATTATTGGATTGGATAATGAAACTAAGGATCCCGGGACTTTACATTTGAATTACATTTGTTCATGCTCAGGTTTTTCGAAATAACAGCAAGCAGTTTCAAACTGGCCTTGCAGGAGTTGTGGAAAAACAAGCTGCGCACCTTTCTTTCCCTTTTTGGTGTTACCATCGGCATCTTTTGCATCATTGGCGTGCTGGCCTCGGTCAATAGCCTGGAGCAAAATATTCAGAAGGAGATCAAATCACTTGGAACCAATACCATTTATATTGACAAATGGGACTACAGCGCCAGCTCGGGACCTGATTTTCCCTGGTGGAAATTTGTAAAAAGACCGCTTCCCCAATACAAAGACCTGCAGCAGATCCAAAAAAGAACGACCACTGCTGCCAATGCTGCTTTCGTGATCCACCAGAATGGCAATGTGGATGTGCGCGACAATACCCTTTCCAATGTTATCCTATATGGTCTCACCGAGGAGTTCCCCTACATACAGCCCCTGGAAGTGCAGTACGGGAGGTTTATGTCCGATGCCGAATTCGGCCTTGCCAGCAACACATCGGTGATCGGCTACGAGATCGCTGAAAAACTTTTTGGATCTCCTGAAAGAGCTGTGGGAAGGCAGGTGACCATCAAGGGTCGCAAGGTAAACGTGATCGGTGTGATCAAAAAACAGGGCAGTTCCCTGCTGGGCGGCTGGCAGTTTGACAAAAGCGTGGTGATGCCTTACCGTTATGCCCGAACCCTGATGGATGAAAAAAGATCAGAGCCGATCATCATTGTAAAAGGACATGAACAGTACGGCAGCAAGGTGGTGAAGGATGAATTGAAACTGGTGATGCGGTCCATTCACAAACTCAAACCCACAGAAGATGATGATTTTGCATTGAATGATGTGAGTGATTTCAGTGATGCACTTAGCAGTGCGTTTGTGAGTGTGAATACAGGAGGTTGGGCCATTGGCGCCCTGTCTTTCATCGTGGGCATTTTTGGAGTGGCCAATATCATGTTCGTTACCGTAAAGGAAAGGACACCGCAGATCGGTTTGAAAAAAGCACTGGGCGCTAAAAAATCCGTGATCCTGACCGAGTTCCTGATGGAATCCGCCTTTCTCTGCATCATTGGAGGATTGATAGGTTTATTACTGGTTTTCCTGATGACGAAGATCGCCACGGCCATTTTTGATTTCGAGTTTTTTCTCTCCCCCTCCATTATCCTGATCGCATTGGGTATCTGCATCACCGCAGGCATTCTGGCTGGCATTATTCCCGCCACCAAGGCAGCCCGCATGGATCCTGTTGTAGCCATCCGGAGTTAATTGCCTTACCATATAAACAGAAACCCTATCTTGTTCTTATTTAAAAAACTTTCTTGATACTTGAGGTCTTGCAGCTTGCAGCTTTCTCTTGCCGTTCCGCCAGATAGTTGTTTTTTTGCAAAACATGAATCAACGAGTGACCATACTGGCCATTGAATCTTCCTGTGACGAGACCTCGGCTTCGGTTTGCCGTGACGGAAAGATCTTGTCGAATTATATCGCCAACCAGACCGTTCATGAAAAATATGGAGGCGTGGTGCCTGAACTTGCCAGCAGGGCGCATATGCAGAATATTGTTCCGGTGGTTGATGTGGCGCTTAAACAGGCGAATGTGAGTTTGGGTGAAGTGGATGCATTCGCGTTCACGCAGGCACCCGGGCTCATAGGATCCTTGCTGGTGGGAAGCCAGTTTGTTAAATCGCTGGCACTGGCCTATGACAAGCCACTCATTCCCGTGCACCACATGCAGGCGCATGTACTGGCTAATCTTATTAGTGATCCCAAACCATCCTTTCCGTTTTTATGTTTGACGGTGAGTGGCGGGCATACGCAGATTGTGCTGGCGCATTCACCTGTAAAAATGGAAGTGATCGGGGAAACCCTGGATGATGCAGCCGGTGAGGCTTTTGATAAATCAGCCAAGTTATTGGGGCTTCCCTATCCCGGCGGACCTTTGATTGATAAATACGCGAAGCAGGGTAATGCTGAAAAATTTGTTTTCGCTGAACCGCAGATCGAAGGGCTTGATTTCAGTTTCAGCGGATTAAAAACTTCTGTGCTTTATTTTTTGCAAAAAGAAGTGAAGGCTGATAAGGATTTTATTGAAAAGAACCTGGCTGATATCTGTGCCTCCCTGCAGGCGCGGATTGTGTCCATTTTGTTGAAGAAACTGAAAAAAGCTGCGATCCGGACGGGCATCCGGGATCTTTGCATTGCCGGTGGTGTTTCTGCCAACAGCGGGCTGCGTGAAGGTTTTACAGAGTTATGCAGGAAGCATAATTGGAATGCCTTCATTCCGGCTTTTGAATATTGTACGGATAATGCGGCCATGATCGCGATCACGGCTTATTATAAATTGCTGGAGGGAAATGTTGCGGATTTGTCTGTAAGTGCGGAGGCAAAGGCCAGTTGGTAGTTAAAAGTTCAAAGTCTGAGTACTAAAGAATGGAGTGTATTAAAGATTCATACAGTTAATCTTTGCTTTACACTGGCGATCTTTTTGTTCTTTCCAATTTTTTAACCGCAGAGGGCGCAAAGAAGCGCTAAGAATACGCAAAGTTATTCTGAGATTGAGCTGCTACTTACCGCTCCGTCAGCCGTCCGCGTGCGCTGAAGCTATAGCGGATGCGCAAGCTTCAGCGAAGGCTGATCTTACCGCCTTACCGGCTAAAAATTTCTGAAATACTAAATCAATTCATAACCATATACACTCACTAGAAGCTAGTAGCTAGCCGCTCACCATGTTCCAATTCAAACAATTCACCATTCACCAGGACCGTACTGCCATGAAGGTGAGTACAGACAGTTGTTTATTTGGTGCCTGGGTGGCAGCACAATTAAAGGAAAACCAGGCATCCAAAAAATTGCTTGACGCAGGTACAGGAACAGGACTGCTTTCATTGATGATTGCACAGGAAAGAAATTATGAAATTGATGCTCTTGAAATCGATGCAAGTGCGGCACAGCAGGCCCGTGAGAATGTAGAAGCTTCCCCCTGGAAAGAAAAGATCTGCATCATTGAAAAAGACCTCCTTGCTTTCACAGCAGGAAAAAAATATGATGTCATCATCAGCAATCCGCCCTTCTATGAAAATGAATTGAGCTCCGGTAAGAAAGCAAAAGACATCGCGCATCACAGCAAGGCACTCACGCTGGAACAATTATTTAAGAAGACAACTGAATTATTGAATGAGGATGGACAGTTTTATTTTTTACTTCCCTATAAAAGACTGGACGAGATCAGGCTATTGATTTCCAAAGCAGGATTAACAATTCATGAAGAAGTTCATGTAAAGCCTACAGTGAACCACCCTCCTTCGCGGGTCATGATAAAGGGTAATGTATCAGGGAGCGAAATGGATTCGACATCAAAACCTCTTATCCTATCCATCAAGAACGGAGACAATCAATACACGGAAGCATTCATATCCTTACTCCGGCCATATTATCTTTATCTCTAATCTCCCTTCGCGTAATCCTCCAGGTAATTGAATTTTTCTGTCAGTTTACCGCGACGGACGATGGTAGCGCCTTCAATGATCCTTGATCCGTCACCCACAAGATCTGGCAGGATGTATTTGATCAACTGTTCGCCAAAATACTTGGAAGCATCGCGGGGCAGTTCATTGGGAAGGTTGCCCACTGCTATCACATCCACCGAACTGTCGAGATAGGGTGCCGTTTTCTCAAATGTTTTTTTATCCACTCCATACACAGGGTCTTCAATGCTCTGGTCACCGAGATTGATGGGCACTGAGCCATAAGCATCATCAGTGATATCGGAGATCACGGAGATGCGGAAGTCGGGCCGGGTGACCGCCTCTTTTTCAAAAAGCCGCGGTACCTGGAGATCCCAGTACACACCGTTCATGAGTATATCAGTATGAGGGAGGTATTGTTCAAAAAGGCATTTATAATTTTCGGGATGGTTGTGAAAACTATACCGGCTGTAATCACCTGTGGTTTTATGTGCGTAGAGGTCTGAACCCTTCAGTTGCACATACACAGGATAAGAAAAATCCCTGGACAGGTATTCTTCCTTCTCCACTTCTATTACTTCCATCAGGTTCATCACTTCGAGGATACCGTGAGCTACCCGCCCGGAACCGGTAACAGCGATCTTGATGCTGGGAATTTTAAGACCAAAATAAGAATGGATCAGTTCCTTGAAATCCTTTTGCTTATACACTCTTTCCAGGTCAAATGTCCCGCTGCGTTTTCCATAAACCATCATTCCATTATGGGCGCCAACGATGCCGGCGAAGAAACCAAAGCCAATGATACGCTGCCCGTCCTCATGCTCCATGCATTCATAATCGATCAGCGTGATGTTGTTTTCCACGATGCGCTGCATGAGCTTTTGGTTATAAGGCTGTTTTTTGCGGGTATGGGAAAAGAAAAGGTAGGTCTTGCCGGGAATGAGATCATCGTAAGGTACCTCCTTAATGCCCAGCAGGATGTCACAATCTTCCAGCGAATGAGATAGTGTGATGCCTGCCCTTGCATATTCATCGTCTGAAAAACAGCGGTCAGGTGAATGTTGCACAATGAAGCGGATGCCTTCGTATTGGCTTTGCAGCCATTTGCATTGTGTCGGGGTCAGCGCCACACGGTTGTCAGAGGGAACTTTACCTTCTTTAATTAATCCGATCGTGATCATAGACAAAGATTAGGAAAAATTAACCGCAAAGTACGCGAAGGGCGCAGAGGTGAACGCAAAGAATGATATTTCCTTTGCGCCCTTTGCGTGCTTCGCGGTTAGCCCTCCATCCTGATCATGATAAATATCCGGATCAATAGATATTCAAATAGTCCCTGTTGACTTTAAGTACGGGCGCATTTGGAATAGTATCACCCTGATGGTTTACCTGGTAGAGAAATAACCTTGGAAGAGTATCAGACTTAGCCGGCTTAAACAGGATTGCCAGCAGGGATTGCTTTTTGGGGACAGGAACAGACATGGTTTTCATCCTCAGCCTGTCAGTTTTAATTACATCAAATAATTCATTTTTATCCAGGAAGATGGTGCTGTCTTCGATCCTGTAGCGGCCCCACTGATTATAATATGGCCCAAAAAAATCTCCCAGGCTGGTTTTATAAGTTCCATTTTTTCTCAGGGCAAGTGAAATTTTATGATCGCCATTTCTCCCGATGGCATATATAATCACAGGTGTCCTGTCTCTTGCGTCCAGGCTTTTCTTTGTGATGAAGAGTGCCAGCAGGCAAAGAGCTGTAATAAAAGTGGAAAAGAAGGCAGGAATTCTTTTCGTTTCACTGTACCAGTATGAATCAATGCAAAAAGCCAGG
>CAYWSQ010000042.1:0-4400 GCA_964460925.1 uncultured Flavisolibacter sp.
AGCGGTGCGATGTAAGTAGCCTGCCATTTTTTTTTAGCTACAAGCTTCAAGCTGCAAGACTCCTGTTCTTCCTCTCTTTCTCTTCCTGTTCCTGTTTCTCTTTCTGTTTCTGTTTCTCCCTTCTCCCTTCTCCCTTCTCCTTTCTCTGCGCTAAAAAATCTCATATTCTCCCGAATTACCCCGAATTTTGCCCCGCCTTACATCATTTATAAATCACCAATCAATATGAAGTTTTTTATCGATACCGCCAACCTGGCCCAGATCAAGGAAGCCAACGAACTGGGAATCCTGGATGGCGTGACCACCAATCCTTCCCTGATGGCCAAAGAAGGCATCAAAGGTCAGGATGCGATCAACCAGCATTACAAAACCATTTGTGAAATGGTGGATGGAGATATCAGCGCAGAAGTGCTCTCTACCGACATGGCCACCATTATTGAAGAAGGAAAAAAACTGGCAGCGATTCATCCCAACATTGTGGTGAAAGTGCCTATGATCAAGGATGGCATCAAGGCCATCAAATGGTTTACCGACAATGGCATCCGCACCAACTGCACCCTGGTATTTTCTGCGGGACAGGCCATTCTCGCCGCTAAGGCTGGTGCTTCTTATGTTTCGCCATTCATCGGGCGTATAGATGACAGTGGCTGGGACGGTATGCTGCTCATCGGGCAGATCGCGAATATCTATGCCATCCAGGGTTATAAAACAGAGATCCTGGCTGCTTCCATCCGCAATGCCAATCATATCATCCGTGCCGCTGAATTAGGCGCTGATGTTTGTACCTGTCCTTTGGAATCCATTCTCGGACTGCTGAAGCATCCGCTTACGGATATTGGTCTTGCCAAATTCCTGGAAGACGCGAAGAAGATGTAAGAATTAAAAAAAGACTGAACTCAATAAATAAAGGCTGGTAATCCCAGCCTTTATTTTAATGCGTTGTATGATCAGATCATTATCCCTTCCTGGCTTTTTTTCTCATCTCGTCCAGGATCTGTTCATTGGTCTTGAGGGGTTCATCAAAACCTCTTTTGCGGATATAGATCACGGTCTCTTTCCAGACCTTTGGATTGCTTTTCAAAATAGCCTTCACCCGAACCTTGTCCTGGGTATAAGAACTGTCGATGAACAGGTCATTGCCTTTGAAATAGCCACCATCAGAAATGAAGAGGATCTGCGTGGAATCAAGTGGCGACCAGCTTCCATCAGCCAGTTTACCGTCGATGCTGATATAATTGAAAAAACCTTTTTTCAGGCTGTCCGTGTACAGGTTAAAATAAATGCTGTCCACCTTCTGGGCCGAGGCCGAACAAGCAATGAAAATAAAACTCAGAATCACAATTAACTTTCTCATCCACAAAGTTTTTGCAAAGCTCCTGAATCAGACGTTAATACGGTTTTAATGGTTGTTTGAAAGGCATTTTGCAACGTTAAAATTACCCATATATCCGTTGAGCAGGTAGTGCCGGGCCTGCTTTGCCTGGATCAATATGGGATAGAGAGGAAAAGGAAGATTATTTAAAGGTCATGGGGAATTTCAACGATCCTGCCTTTTGTTTTGATTTCTTTGATCTGTTCCAGGATTTCCCTTTCCTTCTCATTGGCAGGGGTTTTCTGACCAAGCGTTAAACTTACCAGGTCCTGTTCGGTTAATGGTTTATCATCTTGCTCTTTCATACCTTCTTAAGTTAAATAAAACTTGAAGCAAATAATGAAAAACTTTGCCGGCTTGTTCCTGGATCCTATTTTTGCGACTCGAATGACATGTTTTACTGTACATATGCATCATCATACGCACACCCTCGGGTAGGCTGGTGATCTTATGTACTTATAATAGACCAGGGCTTACCATAAAAGGTGAGCCTTTTTTATTTTTAAATATATGAACCTGAAAATCGCGATCCAGAAATCCGGCCGCCTGCACGACGACAGCATCAGCCTGCTGAAAGACTGCGGCATTGATGTGAAGAATGGCCGTAACCAATTGCGCACGGTGGCTGAGAATTTCCCACTGGAAGTTTTTTTCCTGAGGGATGATGATATTCCACAGTACGTGGAAGATGGTGTGGCCCATATCGGTATTGTGGGTGAAAATGTTTTGATGGAAAAGAACAGGCAGGTGCTCCCGGTTGAAAAACTTGGTTTTGGTAAATGCAGGCTTTCCATCGCAGTTAAAAAGACCGACGAATACGAAAGTGTGAGATTCCTCGAAGGAAAAAAGATCGCGACCAGCTACCCGCATCTCACACAAAAATTCCTGGACGAGCAAAAGGTGAACGCAGAGATCCATGAAATCAGCGGTTCTGTGGAACTGGCCCCTGGCATTGGCTTGGCCCATGCCATCTGTGACCTGGTGAGCAGCGGCTCCACCTTGTTTATGAATGGCCTGGAAGAAGTGCAGACCATACTGAAAAGCGAAGCTGTTCTGGTTCGTTCCCAATTGATACCGGACGAACTGGAAAGATTGTTGGACAAACTGGTTTTCAGGATCCGCGCGGTGAAAAAAGCAGCTAACAATAAATATGTTTTGCTGAATGCTCCCAATACCTCGCTTGATAAGATTTTCAGCCTGCTGCCGGGCATGAAAAGTCCTACTGTTCTTCCTCTTGCTGAAGAAGGCTGGAGTTCTGTGCACAGTGTTTTGAATGAAGATGAATTCTGGGAAAAGATCGAAGCATTAAAAGAAGCCGGGGCACAGGGCATACTGGTAGTGCCCATTGAAAAAATGATCGTTTGATAAATTGAAATCTATGCAGCTCATAATAAATCCTGCGAAAGAGGACTGGGAAAAAATACTGGCAAGACCTTATGCTGATCAAAGTTCAGTGATCACTACTGTACGTGAGATACTCGACACTGTTAAAAAGAACGGTGACCAGGCGCTTCATTTTTACAATGAAAAATTTGAAGGCCGGTCTGCCGGTGCTTTGAAGGTTTCATCTGCAGAACTGGAAGCTGCCGTGCAAACTGTTCCATCTCTATTAAAACAATCCATCCTGCTTGCGCGGCAGCAAATCGAAAAATTCCACCGCGTACAAATTCATGAAGAGGCAGTGGAATCCATACCGGGTGTAAATTGTTACAGGAAGAACAGGCCTATTGAAAAAGTTGGCTTGTACATTCCTGGCGGAACCGCTCCTTTGTTCTCTACCGTTTTGATGCTGGGTGTTCCTGCGCAACTGGCAGGCTGCAGGGAAATCATTTTATGTACACCTGCCAGCAAAAACGGTGAGGTCCATCCTGCGATTTTATTTGCCGCGCAGGCAGCGGGTGTCACCAGTATATTCAAGACCGGTGGCGCGCAGGCTATCGCTGCCATGGCTTATGGTACAGCAACCATTCCTAAGGTCTATAAGATATTTGGCCCGGGTAACCAATACGTAACTGCGGCCAAACAAATGGTACAGGTAGATGGTGTGGCTATTGACATGCCGGCCGGTCCCAGTGAACTTTGTGTGCTGGCAGATGAAACCGCGAATGCTGAATTCATTGCCGCTGATCTTTTATCACAGGCCGAACATGGAACAGACAGCCAGGTTTTGCTGGTAACAACCTCGGAGGTTCTGACCAGGAAGGTGAAGGAAGCGCTCGGGAACCAACTGGAGCAATTGCCAAGAAAGGACATGGCCAGCAAGGCCCTGGAGAACAGCCGCATAATCGTTATGCCGGGTATGGACAAAGCTGTTGAACTGGTGAATGAATATGCACCGGAGCATCTTATCATTACCTGCAGGGACGAAGAGGAGATAGCTGAAAGGATACAGTCTGCCGGTTCCATATTCATCGGTGCCTGGTCACCGGAAAGCGCCGGTGATTACGCCAGTGGAACCAACCATACCTTACCCACCAATGGATTTGCAAGAGCCTACAGCGGTGTAAGCCTGGATAGTTTTGTGAAGAAGATCACCTACCAGAAACTGGATGAAAAAGGTTTGCAGTCCCTTGCCCCGGCCATCATCACAATGGCTGAAGCAGAAGGATTGCAGGCACATGCCAATGCGGTAAGTACCAGGATGCGTCATTCAACATCCTCACCTGCCAGGTCGGGAGGATTTGAACTAGAGCGGCTGGTAAGGGAAAATATCAAAAGACTCAAACCTTATTCTTCTGCAAGAAGTGAATACAGTGGGGCTGGACAGGTTTTCCTGGATGCGAACGAGAACAGTTTCGGTTCACCTCTAACAAAATGGTACAATCGTTACCCCGATCCACTGCAGGTGGAGCTCAAAAAAGCCATCAGTGCCATCAAACAATGTGAACCTGAACAAATTTTATTGGGTAATGGAAGTGATGAATGTATTGACCTGCTGATCCGTGCTTTCTGTGAACCGAAGAAAGACCAGGTGATCATTTGTCCGCCAACCTACGGCATGTACGAAGTATGCGCAGGCATCAACGAT
>CAYWSQ010000042.1:4423-19615 GCA_964460925.1 uncultured Flavisolibacter sp.
ACAGGTAAAAATGATCTTCATCTGTTCACCCAACAATCCAACCGGCAACAGCATTCTTTCAGAAGATGTGGAGATGATCCTCAATAATTTCGAAGGCCTGGTAGTGCTGGATGAAGCCTATATCAATTACAGCAGGCAAAGGTCTATGCTTTCGGAACTGAAAAATTATCCCAACCTCGTGATCCTGCAAACCTTTTCCAAAGCGTGGGGACTGGCAGCATTGCGGCTCGGTATGTGTTTTGCCTCGGGAGAAATCATTGAAGTGCTGAACCGCATCAAACCTCCCTACAATATCAACAAGGCTACGCAGGATCTCGCATTGAAAGCACTGGAAAACCTGGAAGATGTGAACAACATGATCAGGGAGACCGTAAAGGAGAGGGAACTACTCACAGCATCACTGGGACGACTTCCTTTTGTTCAGAAGATATTTCCTTCGGATGCCAATTTCTTACTGGTAAGGATGAATGAGGCCACTGCGGTTTATGAATACCTGAAACAGGAGGGAATCATTGTGCGCAACCGCAGCAATATCATTCATTGTGAAGGCTGCCTGCGGATTACAGTGGGCACACCGGCGGAAAACCAAAAACTTATTTCCAAACTTCAATCTTTCAACTAAGGATATGGCAGTACAAAAATCAAAAGAAAGGAAAAGATGTTTATTCATTGACAGGGATGGCACTATGATCAAGGAATACCCGCCTACTTACCAGATCGACTCCTTCAATAAACTGAGTTTTTATCCCCATGTATTCCGCTACCTCGGCAGGATTGCGGAAGAAATGGATTTTGAACTTGTGTTGGTCACCAACCAGGACGGACTGGGCACCCCTAAATTCCCGGAAGAAGATTTCTGGCCGGTGCATAATTTGATCATGAGCAGTTTCGCTGGTGAAGGAATTATTTTCAGCAGGGAACTCATTGACCGCAGTTTCCCTGAAGAAGGACTGGCAACAAGGAAGCCGGGCACGGGTATGTTCACTGATTACCTGGGGAATGAAGATTATGATATCGCGGGTTCCTTTGTGATAGGAGACCGCATCACTGATGTTCAGTTAGCGAAAAACCTGGGATGCAAGGCCATCTGGTTGAAGAACAACCCCGAGCTGGGTGCTGCGGAAGTTAGCAGCGGGCAGGAGGAACTTGATAAGACAGTAGCGCTGGCCACTAGTGACTGGAAGGACATCTACCATTTCTTGAAAGGAAGCCGGAAGATCTCACATGTGCGCAACACCAATGAAACGGTTATTCAGATTTTACTGGATCCGGATGGTAACGGATCATCTTCCATTGAAACCGGCCTGGGATTTTTTGATCATATGCTGGACCAGGTGGCCAGGCATGGCAAACTAGACCTGGATATAAAAGTGAAAGGCGATCTGCATATTGATGAACACCATACGGTGGAAGATACCGGTATAGCTTTGGGGGAAGCATTTGCCAGGGCAATTGGTGATAAAAAAGGAATGGAAAGATATGGTTTTGCGCTGCCGATGGATGAAACTGAAGCCAAGGTGCTGATAGATTTTGGCGGCCGGCCCTGGATCGTTTGGAATGTTGATTTCCGAAGGGAAAAGATAGGAGAGGTGCCTACGGAAATGTTCTATCATTTTTTCAAATCATTTTCCGATGCGGCAAAATGCAATTTGAATATTGAATGCCGCGGAGATAATGAACATCATAAAATCGAAGCGATCTTCAAGGCATTTGCGAAGGCGGTGCGGATGGCCTTGAAAAAAGACCCGCTGAGTAATTATCTGCCGAGTACGAAAGGGGTGTTATAAGGCTGATGGCGATTGGCCTTTGGCCATTGGCTTTTCTGCGTTTAAAAGTTAATCGTTTATTCCTGACAGTTAGTATCATTTATAATAAGATTATTTCTGAAAAAATAAATACATAGCCGGGGAGGCGGGAAGGCGGTAAGTAAAGGCTTAGGAGCTTAGCGTATTTCATTTACCGGACAGTAATAATGTAAGGTAACTAGAATAGATTTTATCCTTCCTCAGCGAAATCTCCTTTCCTCTTTAGCCAGCCATAGTGTAAAAAAACTCTCTGTTCTTTGAAACGCTCAAGCCATAGGCCAATGGCCATAAGCCATCCGCTTTCTTGGCACAATTCTTATTCCTCTACATTATGTGGAATAAAATTGTGGTTTATGAAAGCATTCATTCTCCTGCTGACCACCACCATGCTGGTGAGTTTTACAGGACGGGACGATAAGGAAATTGATGGTATCTGGATGGGCTATTACCGCTCCGAGATCATGAAAGAAAAAGTGATCGTTAAATTCAGCGCCGACGACAGGATGGAATTTTATACGGGCGGTGTGAACGAACAAAGCCGTTGCATTGGGTCTTACCGTATCATTGGTGATTCAGTTTCATTTACTTACCGGGATCCTGAGGGTCTTGAAATCAGGATGCGCGGACATCTCAACTACCGCAAGACCTCCCTGGAAGGTGTATGGAAAAATGATGTGATGACAGGCAAGTTCCACCTTGAAAAACAGAATGTTGAAGAAAGGATCGTTCAACCCTGACACGGTCAGCCCAACACATCCTGCCACTCAGGTTTTTTTGACAATACCTTGCTGGCGAAACTGCAGGTGGCAATGATTTTCATTCCATGGTGGCGGGCATATTCCACAGCCGCATGGACGAGTTCGATCCCCACATTTCTTCCCCTCAATGCCTCACTCACTTCTGTGTGTTCAATCAGCATCACGTTTTCTCCTGGCAGGGTGTACACCATTTCGGCTGCCACTTCATCTTCCAGTTCAACGTAGAACAGGCCTTTTGAACCTGAACTTTTATGTTGTACGGTCATAACAGTTTTTACTAAAGCTATTGAAAATAATTTTTGCCGTTTGTGTTTCCCATCACATCTTTGTACACATGAACATGATAAACAAACATTGGTGGTGGCATACAAACTTCAAGCGGGTTTCTGTATAGTCATTGCTATGTTTTGATATAGTTACAGGATCCCGGCAATACGTCGGGATTTTTTTATTTTATTAATCGATTGATGAAAAAGATTCTCATTCAAACAAAGGTAAAAAGGCTGTTGGCCGATGTTTATACACCGGTGGGTATCTACCTGCGGCTGCGCGACCGTTTCCGCGATACCATTCTGCTGGAAAGTACCGACCACCATGCGGCGGAAAACAGTTATTCCTTTATCTGCATCAATGCCATTGCAGGCATTGAAGTGAAATCCATGAATGAATTGGAATTCAAATTACCAGCGCTGGCTCCCGAGAAGCAGGCGCTTAACGGGAAAGAGGATTTGGCGGAACTGCTCTGGCAATTCATGTCACGTTTTGATATGCAGGCTGATGACAGGGATGCCCGGTTTGCCCAGGGGCTTTATGGGTATTTCACATTTGACCTCGTACCCCTGCTGGAGCAGATGCCGCCCCGAAAGACTGGAGTTGATGAAGAGACCAAGATCGCCCCTGCCCGTTACCGGCTGTACCAGTATGTAATCGCTATCAATCATCATAAAGATGAACTGGTCCTCTGCGAGAACAGCGTTGCTTCACTTGAAAGTGAGATCGGGATCGTAGAAAGCCTGATCGGCAGCAGGGATGTGCCGGTTTATCCCTTCCAGGTGAATGGGGAAGAGACTTCCAATCTTTCTGATGATGATTATAAAGCGATCGTACAGAAAGGAATCAATGCCTGCTTCAGGGGTGATGTGTTCCAGATTGTATTGAGCAGGCGTTACCGTCAGCCATTCAGGGGCGATGAATTTAATGTTTACCGGACGTTGAGGAATATCAATCCTTCACCTTACCTGTTTTTCTTTGATTATGGTGACTACCGCATTATGGGTTCTTCACCCGAAGCGCAGTTGATCATCGCGGGAGGCAAGGCAACTGTACATCCCATTGCTGGTACTTTCAAACGAACGGGTGATGACCTGCTCGACCAGCAGAAAGCTGAAGAACTGAAAAACGATCCCAAGGAAAATGCCGAGCATGTGATGCTGGTGGATCTTGCCCGCAATGATCTCAGCAGGGTTTGTGAGGATGTAAATGTGAATCATTACAGGCAGGTGCAGTATTATTCTCACGTGATTCACATGGTAAGTGAAGTGAGTGGTTCAGTGCAAAAGCACAGCAATCCTTTCAAAATATTGTTCAACACTTTTCCCGCTGGAACATTAAGCGGCGCACCCAAGTACAAAGCCCTGCAACTGATTAATGAACTGGAACCAGGCAGCCGCAGTTTTTATGGTGGCGCTATTGGTTTTGTGGGCGCCGACGGTTCCTGCAATCATGCCATCATGATCAGGAGCCTGCTCAGCCGGAACAATTGTCTTTACCTGCAGGCAGGCGCGGGAGTGGTGGCAGCCAGCCAGCCTGAGAATGAACTAAACGAAGTGAATCATAAACTAAACGCCTTAAAACTTGCCATCAGGAAGGCGGAACAATTAAGATAAACCTGTAATGAAAATCCTTGTTTTTGATAATTACGATTCATTTACTTACAACCTGGTGCACCTGGTAAAAAAACTGGTGAACGATCCTGTGTATGTTTACCGGAACAATGAGATCAGCCTGGAACAGGTGAAGGACTACGATAAAATCATTCTTTCACCTGGCCCCGGTATACCGGAAGAAGCTGGTTTATTACTCCCGCTGATAAAGCAGTACGCGGCGGAGAAATCCATCCTGGGTGTTTGCCTGGGTCACCAGGCCATTGGCCAGGCTTTTGGTGGAAGCCTGCGTAACCTGAGCACCGTGTATCATGGTGTGGCTACTCCTGTTAATTTGAAAGGACCAAATAAATTATTTGAAGGTCTTCCTGGCCAGATTCCTGTTGGCCGCTACCATAGCTGGATCATTAATGAAGATGATTTTCCAGAAACACTTTCCATTACAGCCAGGGACGAGAACGGGTATATCATGGCACTGGAACATAAAACCCTGAATGTACAGGGTGTGCAGTTTCACCCCGAAAGCGTGCTGACGCCTGACGGGGAAAAGATTATTGCCAACTGGCTGAAGTTGTAATGGAGAAAAAATGTGGTAACAATGAAAAAAATTCTGAGCATATTATTTGAACACAAAACCCTGGATTACCAGCAGGCCCGGGAGGTGATGCTAAGCCTGGCAAGAGGCATTTATAATGAAACCGAGATCACCGCTTTCATAACGGTCTTCCTTATGCGAAGTATTACCATTGAAGAGTTGCAGGGTTTCAGGGATGGTTTGATGGAACTTGCACTGCCGGTGAACCTTGACCCACATAAAGTAATGGATATTGTTGGTACCGGTGGTGACGGAAAAAACACCTTCAACATTTCCACCCTTGCCTGTTTCATTGTGGCAGGCGCCGGTCAGAAGGTAGCCAAACATGGGAATTATGGTGCCACCTCCGTGAGCGGCGCTTCCAACGTAATGGAACATTTAGGTTATCGCTTCAAGAATAATAATGATCAACTGAGAGCCGAGATTGAGGCCACCAACTTCACATTCATGCATGCGCCCCTGTTTCATCCGGCGCTGAAAGCTGTGTCCCGCATCCGCCGGGACCTTGGTTTCCGTACATTTTTCAATATGCTGGGCCCAATGGTGAATCCGGCGCGTCCCGCTTACCAGCTTATAGGTGTGTACAGTCCGGAACTCGCACGTGTATACAATTACCTGTTGCAGCAGCAGCCACATCCTTTTATGATCATTCACAGTCTTGATGGTTATGATGAAGTCTCACTCACAAACGACACGAGGGTCATTACCCAGGAAGGTGAAAAAATAATGACGCCGGAATCAATCGGTAAACGAAGGGTGTCAGCTAATGATCTTCATGGTGGCGAAACTGTGGAATCGGCGGCCAGGATATTCATGAAGATTCTGAGGTGCGAGGGTAGCTGGGCACAGAACGCGGTGGTGCTCGCCAATGCAGCTATGGCCCTGCATTGTACAGGGAATTTTAAAAATTATGATGCTGCTTATGCAGCTTCGGTTGAAAGCCTTGAAAATGGTAAAGCCCTGGCAGCATTCAATACATTAATCTCGATGCAGTAAAAATGAATATACTTGACCAGATCATAGAAAGAAAAAAAGAAGAGGTGAAAAACCGCAGACTGCATTTTCCTCCCAGCTCCCTGGAGCAGGAACCAGGCTTTCGGAGAAAAACATTTTCACTCACTGCGGCATTAAAAAAACCGGGAGCTACGGGCATTATAGCGGAATTCAAAAGAAGGTCACCCTCTAAAGGTTGGATTAATCCCGATGCCGACCTGCAAACTGTAGCCGGTGCTTATGCAGCAAAAGGTGCAGCAGGGATCAGCGTGTTAACGGATACGGATTTTTTTGGCGGGCAACTCCAGGATCTTGAAGCCATCCGTCACCTGCAGGTGCCTGTGCTCAGGAAGGAATTTATCGTCGATTCATACCAGTTGCTTGAATCAAAAGCTTCGGGAGCTGATGTGATCCTGCTGATCGCTGCCTGCCTTGAGCCTGGTGAAGTGAAAGAGCTGGCAGCAATTACCCGGGAACTGGGAATGGAATCCATACTGGAAATACATGGTGAAGAAGAACTGGGTCATATTTGTGACGAGGTGGATATGATTGGTATCAATAACAGGGATCTGAAAACTTTCAGGGTTGATGTGCAGGCATCTTATCAGCTCAGAAAACAAATAGATAATGACAGGATCTGCATTGCTGAAAGCGGCCTGTCGGATGTGGAAACGGTTGTATCTTTAAAAGCGGCAGGTTTCAGTGGTTTTCTTATGGGAGAACATTTTATGAAAAAGGCCGATCCCGCGGTTGCTTTTGCTGATTTTGTTCAACAGTTAAAAGCCTTTCGGAGTACAGCATGAAAATAAAAGTATGCGGCATCACGCAGATTCAGCAATTGCATCAACTGGGTGATATGGGAGTTGCTTTTGCAGGTCTTATTTTTTACCCTAACAGTCCCCGTTACGTTATCAGGCATGGCTTACGTCCCCAGGAACTGAAAAAGGAAAAAGTCAAACCCTATAAGGTTGGTGTTTTTGTAGATGCTACTTATGATGAGGTGATGAAGCAGGTGGATGATTTCGGGCTCGACATGGTGCAGCTTCACGGCAGGGAAACACCGTATGAATGCTCTAAGATCTCCAGCTACGTTCATGTGATCAAGGCCTTCCGTTTTATGGAGAATGATCATGTGATGTGGATGATCAAGGATTATTATGGAGATGCAGATATGTTTTTATTTGATACTGGAGTTCATGCCCGGAATGAGAATGGTGAAGTGCAATATGGGGGAACCGGCCGCAAGTTCAACTGGAACAAATTGAAGGGGCTTGACATCGGTAAACCATTTTTTCTGAGTGGAGGTATTGAACCCGTGGATGGTGAACTGGTAAGGGAATTCAGAAAAGACCCGGTTGCAAAAGACCTTTTCGTGGTGGATATCAACAGCCGCTTCGAAACTTCCCCCGGGGTAAAGGATATGGAGAAAGTAAAAAAATTTATAAACGAAATCAATGAACCATGAAAAAGGTTAACCTTCTCGATAAATTCAATTCGTTCAGCGATTACTGGAATCCAAGGATTGCAGGTGAACTCAATGGTCAGCAGGTTAAGCTGGCCAAACTTCATGGCGAATTCATCTGGCATAAACATGATATTGAGGATGAACTTTTTTTCGTGGTCAGGGGTAACCTAACCATGGTCCTTCGCAATGGTGAGATCGGGATCGGTGAAGGAGAATTTTTTATTGTACCGAAGGGAGTGGAACATAAACCTGTGGCGAAGGAGGAAGTTTGGGTGATGCTGTTTGAGCCCGCTGCCACACTTAACACGGGTGATGTGATCAACGAAAGAACAAAACAGCAACTTGAAACCATCTGAAGTGAATATGCAAGAGAACAGTGTGGAGCTGAGAATTGTACAGCAGGAGCCTGATGCGCATGGATATTATGGAAAATTCGGGGGAGCATTCATACCTGAAATGCTGCACCGAAATGTGGAACTGCTACGCAACAGTTACCGTGCTATCATAGGGGATGAGGAATTTCAAAAAGAAATGAAAGCCCTGCTGCGTGATTACGTGGGAAGACCTACTCCTTTGTTTTACGCGGAAAGAACCAGCCGTCTTTACGGTGCAGGGATCTTTCTGAAACGCGAGGATCTTTGCCATACCGGTGCCCACAAGATCAATAATACCATTGGGCAGATACTTCTTGCGCAGAGGTCAGGGAAGAAAAAGATCATAGCGGAGACAGGAGCAGGACAGCATGGAGTGGCCACGGCAACGGTATGTGCATTGAAAGGCCTGGAATGCATCGTGTACATGGGAGAGAAAGATATGCAACGCCAGGCGCCCAATGTAGCACGTATGAAGATGCTCGGGGCAACAGTGGTGCCAGCCACCAGTGGCAGCTGTACCCTGAAGGATGCCACTAATGAAGCCATCCGTCACTGGATCAATCATGCGGAAGATACCCACTACATTATAGGCAGCGTTGTGGGTCCGCATCCCTATCCCGATATGGTAGCGAAATTCCAGAGCGTGATCAGTGAGGAGATCATTGCGCAACTGCAGGAAAAAACAGGATCAGGTCCAGATTACGTGGTTGCCTGCGTGGGTGGCGGTTCCAATGCGGCGGGAGCATTTTATCACTTCATTCCTGATGAAGGAGTGCAGCTCATTGCAGTGGAAGCTGCAGGTGAGGGACTTGATTCAGGGCGGTCTGCTGCCACCACTCAATTGGGAAGGGATGGAATTCTGCATGGAAGCCGAAGCCTGCTGATGCAGACCAGTGATGGCCAGGTAGTGGAACCACATTCAATATCAGCAGGACTTGATTACCCGGGTATAGGCCCGCTCCATGCTCACCTTTTTGAAACAGGAAGAGCGAAATTTTTATCGGCTACCGATGAAGAAGCGCTTGATGCCTGTTTTGAACTGGCGCGACTGGAAGGGATCATTCCGGCACTGGAAACAGGTCACGCATTGGCAGCATTAAAAAAACTGGACCTGAAAAAAGAAGATAAGGTGGTGGTTTGTCTTAGTGGCAGAGGAGATAAGGATTTGGCGGCATTTATGGAGAGGATGGGCAAGGCAAAAAGCTAATGGCTAATGGCCATTGGCCAATGGCAAATCTCCGCGCCATCTCCGCGTTCTCCCTTTGCCAGCCATAGCTTTAGCGAAGGCTGGTCTCTGCGGTGAAATAAAATTCACGCAAACGGAAAAAGACGCAATTAAAAGTCCAATAACAAAACCTTCATCCCGAAACCAACCCCTGCTAAAAGAATTTATATCAAAAAGATGAAAAGCGAATCAGCAACATACACAGGATTTGAATTTGAAGTGGACGGGCATCCTGCCCTCGCCATCATCAACATGGATCTGAAGAACGCCGACAGGCAGTTTTACCGGTATTCCGTTTTTGTGACCGTAGTTCCCGAGCAGTTCAATGAGAATGGCCACCCGGAAGGTGAGGAGTATGACTATCTCAATGAGATGGAAAAATCCATGATCAGTTATCTGGAGGAACAAACACAGACGGTTCATGTAGGCCATACCACGCTGTACAGGGCAAGGGAGATAATATTTTATACGAAAGACCGTGAAGAAGTGACCGGTTTCCTGGAACATTTTTTACCGGCCACCGAAAGGGAACATGATTTTGAAGTGGAGGACGATCCTGAATGGAAGAATGTTTCCGCTTTTTATGAACTCATTTAAACAGCAGCCATGAATAAATACATCATAGCAATCGCAGCCCTTCTGATCTTCCAGGGGTGTGACGATGGAAAAGATTATCTCAAACATAAGATCAGTTATGAAAGACTTGGCAATTGCAGGGATATCAATACCAATGTAAGTGTGGTATCCAATACCATCGGTGAACGCTTTGTATTCCAGGAATGTCTTGATGATGAATTCAAAGGTGATTATTCCGTAAGCCGGAAAGGCGATACAATAGTGGTGAAGCTGGATAAATCCTCAAAGGCGAATGCGCTTTTCGAAGTTACCCTGGACATCAATACGCGGCCGGCCTATACGCATCTCCAGGTAAATGATGTAACGATGATGGTAACGGTCAAACGATGATATGGGAAGAATCAGTAGTTTATTTGAAAGGAAGTGTGAAAACGTTTTAAATATTTACATCACGGCAGGTTTCCCGGAAAGGGATGACACCCTGCCGCTGATGCAATGCCTGCAGGATGCAGGTGCCGACATCCTGGAGATCGGCATGCCTTACAGTGATCCACTTGCCGACGGCCCGGTGATCCAGGCCAGCAGTGCCAGGGCGCTTGCCAATGGCATGAGCATTCCCCTGCTGCTGCAACAATTGAAAGGCATGCGTGAGTTCATCCAGGTACCGGTTATCTTAATGGGCTACCTGAACCCATTGCTCCAGTACGGATTTGAAAAATTTTGCCACGAGGCTGCCACAGCCGGTGTGGATGGACTGATCATTCCTGATATTCCACTGTATGAATACCAGAGAGATTATCAAAAAACGGTTGAAGATAGCGGTCTTGATTTTATTTTCCTGGTAACTCCCGATACAACTGAAGAGAGGATCAGGCAGATCGATGCCATAAGCAAAGGTTTTATCTACGCGGTATCTTCATCATCCGTAACCGGTACTGACAAGGATTTTGCAGCGGTGGAAAAATATCTTTCAACGCTACGGCAAATGAATTTGAAGAACCCGGTGCTTGCAGGTTTTGGAGTGAGGGACAGGGAAAGCTTCCAGGCTGTTTGCAGACATGTGCAGGGAGGTATCATTGGTTCCGCATTCATTAAGGCCATTGAAAACGGAACCTCGCTGGAAGCCACCAGCAACGCATTCATTAAAAATATTTTAGAGAAACGAAATTGATTTCATCATGAAGCTGGCTATCATCAAATACAATGCGGGAAATATCAGGTCGGTGCTGAATGCATTGGAAAGACTGGGTACTGAAGCTACGGTTACCGATGATCATGAAGACATCATGTCTGCAGATAAAGTGATTTTTCCAGGGGTGGGTGCTGCCAGCAGCGCCATGGAAAGCCTGAAGCAGGGAGGTCTCGACCAGGTGATCAAAAACCTGAAGCAGCCGGTCCTCGGAATTTGCGTGGGCATGCAACTGATGTGTGAACACTCGGAAGAAAATGATACGGACTGCATGGGCATTGTGCCGGTGAGGGTCAGGAAATTCCCGGACAGCCAGAATAAAATCAAAGTGCCGCAAGTGGGATGGAATGCCATATATGGACTGCACTCAGATCTGTTCAAAAATATTCCTGAGAACAGTTATATCTATAACGTGCACAGCTATTACGCGGAGGAGAGTGAATACACGATCGCTCATTGCGAATATGGACTGGAATATGCAGCGGCCATTCGCAAGGATAATTTTTATGGCGTGCAGTTTCATACCGAAAAAAGCGCAGAGACAGGGGACCGGATTATTGGGAATTTTTTGTCATTATAAAAGTATTATGTGAAAGAGAAAGAGAAACAGGAACAGGAACAGGGAGGGAAAGAGGGAAATAGTAGAGAGGGTTTTGAGATCATACCCGCCATTGACATCATTGATGGAAAATGTGTGCGGCTTACTCATGGTGATTTCAGCCAGAAGAAAATATATAATGAAGATCCGCTGGAAGTGGCGTGCCGCTTTGAAGATGCTGGATTGAAAAGACTGCACCTGGTGGATCTTGACGGAGCACGCACAGGCTCGGTAAAAAACTGGAAAGTGCTGGAGCAGATCGCAAGTAAAACTTCCCTGGTGGTTGATTTTGGCGGCGGGATACAAACGGAAAATGACCTCAGGATCATATTTGATTCGGGAGCCCTGCTGGCAACCGTCGGGAGCATGGCAGTGAAGGACCCCGAAACCTTTGGGCGGTGGATCAATTCTTATGGTGGTGAAAGATTTTTCCTGGGAGCCGATGTAAAGAACGAGCGGATCACGATCAGCGGATGGACCATGGATACCGATATATATGTGTACGATTTTATCAGGGATTATACCGATAAGGGTATTCATCAGGTTTTTTGTACAGATGTATCAAAAGATGGTGCACTCGAAGGTCCGGCAACAACCCTTTATACGCGGATTGTCAAAGAATTTCCTTCTCTTCATTTTATTGCCAGCGGTGGTGTGAGTTCAATTGATGATTTATACCGCCTCCAGGAAGCAGGCTGCAAAGGAGTGATCATTGGCAAAGCTATTTATGAAGGTAGGATCAGCTTAAATCAACTCGCAAAATTTAATAGCTGATGCTGGCAAAAAGAATTATACCCTGCCTGGATATCAGGGACGGCCGGACTGTAAAGGGGACCAATTTTGTTGGACTACGTGATGCAGGGGACCCGGTGGAACTCGCGGAAGGTTATGCAAGACAGGGGGCCGATGAACTGGTTTTTCTCGACATCACAGCCACCATAGAAAAAAGAAAAACCCTATCCGAACTCGTAAGCCGGATCGCACATACGATCAATATACCTTTTACAGTTGGAGGGGGCATCAGGTCGGTGGACGATGTAGCAGTATTGTTGCAGTCGGGTGCAGACAAGGTTTCAGTGAATACGGCAGCGTTCAAAAATCCTTCCCTCATCACCGATATTGCATTACATGCGGGAAGCCAGTGCGTGGTGCTGGCCATTGACACCAAAAAAGAGGACGATGGTGAATGGTATGTTTACCTGGACGGGGGCAGAACACCCACCCATGTAAAATGTTCGGAGTGGGCAAAGAAGGCTGTTGACTGCGGTGCGGGTGAGATACTCCTTACTTCCATGAATCATGATGGAACAAAATCAGGATTTGCCATTGACATTACCAGGGAATTATCGGTTTCGTTGCCCATTCCCGTTATTGCTTCCGGTGGCGGTGGCAGTATGGAACATTTCGCGGAAGTATTCCAGGAGGGTGCCGCAGACGCGGCCCTTGCTGCGAGTGTTTTTCATTTCAGCGAGATCAAAATTCCCGAGCTGAAATCCTTTCTAAGGGATAAAGGAATAACCGTCCGCATCTGACCAGGGATCTTAATTTTTATAACCGGGTTAATTTCATCATATGAAAGTGGATTTCAAAAAGTACAGTGACGGCCTGGTACCCGCGGTGGTACAGGATTATGATACGCAAAAGATTTTGATGCTGGGTTTCATGAACGAGGAAGCCCTAAGTCAGACGGAAACCAGCGGGCTGGTTACATTTTACAGCCGCAGTAAAAAAAGATTATGGACAAAGGGGGAGGAAAGCGGGAATCATCTTCAGCTCAAGCAGATCCTGGTTGATTGTGATAACGACAGCCTTTTGATCAAGGCCCTGCCAAAGGGTCCTGTTTGCCATACCGGCGCGGATACCTGCTGGAGTGAGAAGAATCACAGGGAGGATTTTTTAAATTACCTGGAACATATCATCCAACTGAGGATCAACGGGTCGGATGAAGGCTCTTATGTGAAGAAGCTGACGGGGCAGGGAATCAATAAGATAGCGCAGAAAGTAGGGGAGGAAGCAGTGGAACTGATCATCGAGGCGAAGGACGTTAACAGGGCGTTATTTTTGAATGAGGCGGCAGACCTTCTTTTTCATTATATCGTATTATTGCAGGCGAAGCAATGCACCCTTGAAGACGTTGTAGCGGTGTTGAAAGAAAGACACCAGGCAAAATAAATCCGGCATTGAATCAAAAAATAAACATGAAAAAACTATTCTTATTCCTGGCTTTTGCCACTGCGTTTTTTTCAGCAGGCGCACAGGCCCTGGAATTCTCTATCAGTGGCAATGTAACCGGACTGGCAGACGGCCCGGTTAAAGTGATCACTACATCAAGGCAGCCGGTTGAAGTGGCTTCTGATTCCGCGAAAGGCGGCGTATTCAGGATCAAGGGCAGCATTCCCGAACCCGGACTGTACCTGCTGGTAATGAGCAATGAGCAGCCCCAGTATGTTTACCTGGATCAGTCAACCATCACCGTTACAGGTTCACAGGCTGAGATCAAGCAGGTAAAGATCGAAGGCTCACCTTCCCATACAGATTTTATTGAGCTTAACAGGGTGTTCAATCCCATGATGGGTGAATTGAGCGCTCTTGCGGCCCAACTTGAAAAAGAAGGAAACCCTGCTAAACGAGACGTGATGATCGGCCAGTATGATTCAATCACAAAGAAAGTAGGGGTGGAGATCAGGAATTTTATTACAGCGCGTCCATCTTCCTACGTATCACCCTTCCTTTTATGGATCACTTCGCAGGTGACACCGGATGTACTGGAAATGGAAAAGAATTTCAACCTGATGGATGCCAGGATCCGCGAAGCAAAGATCTCTAAAGACCTTGCGGATTATATCACGGCAAACAAGGTTGGGTTGGTTGGAACGGAAGCCATTGATTTTTCACAGGCCGATACCAGCGGCACTGCTGTATCACTGTCATCTTTCCGCGGCAAATTTGTGCTGGTTGATTTTTGGGCAAGCTGGTGCCGTCCCTGCCGCATCGAAAACCCTAACATCGTTAAGGCGTATCATAAATTCAAGGATAAAAATTTTACCATCCTGGGTGTGTCACTTGACATGCAAAAAGAAGCCTGGGTGAAAGCTATTGAAAAAGATAAGCTGGCCTGGAGTCATGTGAGTGACCTGCAGCACTGGAACAACGCTGCTGCGCAGTTGTACAGGATCCAGAGTATCCCGGGTAATATGCTGATTGATCCTTCAGGAAAGATCATTGCGAAAGACCTGCATGGTGAAGAGCTCGAAAAAACTTTGGAACATTACCTGGGCAAGACGGGTACTGGAAAGGAATCAAAGCCGGTGAAAAAAGCACCAGTTAAAAAAACACCATCCTCTTTTTAAATTGTCCCCTTAAATATGAAGCGCTCCTCCGGGAGCGCTTTTTTTATGTTTTATTGCCATTATATTTTCGTACCAGATCCTTCGCCGGTAAGATGGTCGTATGCGATGTGTCTGCCCGGCTCAGGATACTCACAGAACAGTGCGCCTGTGATCCTTCGTCGCTGGTGATGTGGTTGAGAGAACAATGCCACTAACTCCGCTCCTCAGGATGACAAGGGGCTACCCCAACTCGAAAAATTTTTCGCTTTTGTTTTCAAAAATTCTTCAAATGATAGAAATATTTTCAGATCTCTAAATAGTAAACTCAATTCTCTGATCAACTCTTTGTCATCCTGAGGAGCGCCCTCGGCCGCACTTTTCTCTAGTAAACTAATGGCGCGA
>CAYWSQ010000043.1:0-19450 GCA_964460925.1 uncultured Flavisolibacter sp.
TATTTAACCCCAGCAAAAAATAAAGTACAAAACCTGCTACCACCATTGCATTTGCTGTTCTGGTGCCCGAGTAACTCATACCCAGAAACATAAAAACAACACCTAGCCATATAATACGTTTTTTAGTGATATTTTTTATTGAAAGAGAGTAGATGATAAAGAAAACACCTGCTGCACCCATTAATAGACCATAGGCTGTAGGATCAGACATGGTTGAAAATTTCCTGAAATCGCCACCAATGAAAATCAGCCCGAATCGCTGCCCGTCGGCCATTACCCATGCTTTTTCATAGGGAAACAAGCCAAACCAATCCTGAAAACATCCATAAAAACCTGTAATAAAACAAAGGATGAAAAGCACCCTGATGAACCTTTTGATCTTCAACGGGCTGTCAAAATGATTAAAAGCGATGAAAAGTATGAGCAGGGTAGCCAGGGTTTTTCTGAAAGCCTGGTACCAGCCGTTAAAAGAATTTGCATTGGGATTGAACAACTGGATGGCCAGGTAAGCATAAACAATCAGGAGTACCGTAACAACAGAGGTTTTTGCGAATTCATTGATACTTTTCTTGAAGCTGATCCTGCGTATGAGAAAACTGAACAAGGTGGCAAGGATCAAAACATCCGAAATAATACCAACAGGAAGGGAGTCGTTGAAAAACCTGTTAATGCCGAACGCGAAAAATGAGAAGAACATATTGATATAGATTCCCGCTTCTGTATCAAACATGCAAATCAGCACTACGGCAAGGCCAACTACTAAACCTAATAATCCGATCCCGATAACCATGTTGACCGCCATCAGATATCCCAGGCCGAGGGCTATCAGAAAAAAAAGAACGTATCCAATCCAGTTATCCAGTTTCTGAATAAGAAAGGCTCTCTGCAGATAGGCATTCACACGGTCACTTAAATTATTTCCTGAATCTAGAAGCATGAAACAGCCTGGTTAAAAGAACATCACTTTAATAAAGATCCCTGCCATAGTGATGGCCGCGACCGCAATTACGCAGATCTCATGAAATGAGTATTTCTGTTCTTCCATAAATTTCAGTTATCAGGTTACGTTTACATTCTTGAGGTCCACTTTATTCAAAACCGATCCGCAGAACTTACCGTTCAGGTCTTTGAAAAAGCTGAGCGATTGCTTATCGGTTTGCTTCATGATGTGGCTGGCAGAAAAAACAGCGATTACACCGTCAACATATTTGAGCAATTCCTTACTGTCGGAATAATCATTCAGCGGCGGACCCTCAAGAAAAATATAATCAAATTCATTGGTCAGCTCCTTGAGATGCTGAAGTATATTTTCGCGCGGCAGTATTTCCGAAGGAGTATAATCACCTGACTCGGAGCCGATGGCAAATACAGTTCCGGCACCTACATCAGTCGACAAGCTCCTCACCTGCTCAATGATGGCCTGGCTGCTGCTTCCGTTGATATTCCGTGGCTTGAACTGGTCCAATACAGGGTCGGCGTTTAACTGCACGGTAAGATCATTATTACTGAAATTGGTATCAATGATGAGGATTTTCTTTTTACTAAGGCTCATACTGTAGGACAAGGCCTGGATCAAAGTGGTTTTACCCTGGCCTTTGCTGGTGCTTGTAAAAAGGAATATTTTTTTATTGGTGCTTTCGATCTCGTATCTCAGTTTCCTGAAAGATTCCCTGAATACATTGGTCCGGTTGTCCTTCTTATCCTTTGGCGTAACATTTCCCGCTACCAGGTCTTTCAGGTTTCGTTGCTTCAGGTTCATGAAATTGACCATGCTGATTAATTTCAGATCCACAACCTTATGAAATATAGCAGGCGTTTTTAGCGATGAATCAAGGTAGGTAAGCAATACAATGATCAGGATGCTCGTAATGAAAACTGCAATACCTGACATCCCAACGATCATCATTCTTTTGGATGGTTCGGGCTCTATTGCCGGCTGGGCCAATAGTATCTGCCTGAAATTGGTTGTTGTGGAATTGATCACATCAAGTGCAGTATTATATTTCTCCTTGGCAGCCAGGTATTCATTATTGGCAAGTTCCACTTCCTTGATTAGTGTTTCAACCGCAGCGCCTTTCGAGGCACCCGCCCGCATATTTCCGTTAACAGCCGCGATCTTGTTCTGGAGATCGTTGATGGTAACATTTGCTGCCTGGATATCAATCTCAATATCATTCTTTTCATTTACCAGCTTGGTCAGTTCGTCGTTGCTGTTCCGGTTTGTAGTGGTGCCACCAGTACTGTTGATCACCTTACTCTGGTACTCGGCTTTCAGCCTGTTATATTTATTCAGCAGGTTCTTGTCTGTAGATCCCCCACGGATATATTCCGCATAGGTATCATTCATTTCATTTTTGAGGATCAGCAATTCAGAATTACTGTTGGGATTATTATCATTATTAGTTACAGGCTTGCCAAGGGCAGCAATCCTGGCATTTACTTTCCGCAGGTTGGAATATAACTGCACCTGCTTTTTCTTTTCTTCCACCAGTGAATTTTCGAGGCTGGAAATCTGGTCAAGGCTACCTCCTGTTTGAAGGGATACGTCAACTATACCCTCACCACGAAGCAGGTTATTTTTATTATCGAGTTCCAGTTTCTTCTTCTCCATAATGCTCCGCAAAGTATCAATGGATTCCTGGGTCTTGGTAGTGCGTATGTTGCTGTAATACCTGATGAATTGTTCAAACACCGAATTAGCAACAAAAGCGGAAAGCATAGGATTTTCAGAGAAATAGTCGATTTGCAGATAATCAGTACGCTGCAGCCTGCTCACATTGAGTCCCGCGCCAATGGATTTATAATTATACCCGTAAAGGTTGATAAACTCAATCAGTTTTTTTTCTTCCGGGTTATAGCTGTTAAGCATGGACATGGTCTCCAGCTTTCGTGCAAACTGCTGTTTGGCCTGTTCAATGTTGACCTGCTTGTAAGTATTGCTTTGTTTCTGCTCTGGCTTCAAAACCCTGAATGGTGATTTGTCTGTGAGATCGTGCAGAATGAGCTTATACGATACAAGACTAAGTACTGAAGGAGATTTAGCAGTGATGATCGTATTATTAAATTTTGACTCTGCTTCAAAAAAACTGAAATTCTCATCAGTCACCGAAACATCAGGCCTCATGGTGAATCCTGTTGACACCTGTGCGGTTGACCTGTAAAGTTTTGCTTCATTCCTGGTTAGCAAATACGCTACCACTGTTGCAAGCACTGCCGCACCTATGATGATCCATTTCCTCTTCAGCAGTACCCGGAACAGATATATGAAATCCATTTCGACTTAGTTTTATTGATAAAATTAATTTCTAAAAAATAATAACTCCAATCACAATAGCCTTTTAACTATTTAATAGAGTTGGCTAATCAGGACATGCATTTAAGGAGAATTTTTCCAGAATATTCCGACTTAAGAATCATGGCATTGGACTACCACTACAGCCAAAAAGTAGAATAAAATCTAATGCGTTGCAAGATACCTTTTAAAAACCAGATTATCAATGATTATCCGGGGTAACCATAGTTTGGGGAACCGTGCGCCTTGCCTTTTCCCAGGCAGCGGACTGGTTTTTTTTGAGGTAACGGAAAAAGCCCTGGATAACGGATACATTCATAAAAACGAAATAATAAGGCAGTTTGAGGAATTTGGAGCCTGATAACCGGGCCGGCAACAATTTGTACAAGAGGGCCAGGAGGTAAAACAATGCCTGCGCTGCAAAAAAAACCTGGTAAAACCGGTGTTCGGAAAGAAGGAAAAGATTCGTTATCAACACCAGGATCAGGGAAACAGGACTTAGAGTCCATCTTAAAACCCTGTGGGAGATATAGAGAAATGACAGTTTCGGCCTTTTCCAGAAATGAAACAGGGGTTTGAGCAGGCCCATAGCCTGGAACCCCCCTGCAGCGATCCGGATCTTTCTTTTCTGCTCATCCCCAATGGAGAACGATGGCAGTTCCATTGCGTAGGCCCGGGGTTCATAAACGATGCGAAATCCTTTAAGCGCGACTTTCATGGAAATAACGAAATCATCAAGAATCACATCCTCGGCGATGGGCTCATACAGGTGGCGGCGAATGGAAAACAATTCCCCTGCAGCCCCTACCACGGAATAAAAGTCAGAATCCAGCTTCTTAAGGAAAGATTCATATTTCCAGTAAAGCCCCTCACCTACCCCCACCTGGTCTCCGTCCTTTCCCGAATTCAGTACTTTTTTTTCACCAGCCACGCAACCAACACGGTCAGAAGCATAATGTTTTACAATTTCGGATGTAGCCTGGGGGTTCAGAACCGTGTTGGCATCGCTGAAAATCAGGATCTCATTTTTCGCTTCTTTTATAACCCTGTTCAATGCTGCGGTCTTCCCCCTCCTGGCCGGATCGTGTAGCACTTTGATCTTAGGAAAAGCTGAAAGTACCCTGTTGGTGCCATCGGTGGAACCATCAGTAACAAAAAGAAACTCGATCCGGTCTTCCGGGTACTGTTGTTCCAGTGAATTCACAACCTTGTCTGCAATACAGTCTTCTTCGTTATAGGCAGCTACAATAAAACTGACGGTGGGTAAATACTGGCCGGCCGTACCAGGTTTTTTGGTGGGGAATATTTTATTAAACAGGTAAACTATGATAGCATAACCTGCATAGTTGTAAAAAACAATGCTGATGCTGATCCAGAAAATGACCTCAAGAAAACCCATATACCTATAATAATCCTGGTTCCAATCACGGCAAACCTTCAAAAAAAGTTCGCTAAACACCTGCCATTCAATGGAAACCGGCAACAAGATACACAGAACCATTATGAATCCTAGTAGCCCGGGGTTGAATGCCCGGGGGTACTATAAAAATTTCTCTAAATTGTTTACTTTCACCCCGATTTCATTGATTCCGTAATAAACTCAGTTAAAAGTCACTTAGTGACCTATCGCCATGAAAGAGTTAACCGTTGAAAACAAAAAAGCTTACGAATTTGACCGTATCGCCGACCGCAAAAGGGTTGATTTTATCGTTTCCGCCATCAAAGAAGCATTTCCCGCAGAGGCCAACATTCTTGACGTAGGTTGTGGCAATGGGGTTATCAGCAGGCATCTCGGGCAATTAGGCTACAAAGTTCTGGGCATTGACCTGAGCGAAAAAAGCATCAACAGGGCTAAACAACTTACAAACCTGCCCAATGTACAATTCCAGAATAAAAGTGCTGAACAACTGGTGGATGAAGGGCAACGTTACGATGTGGTGATCTGCAGTGAGGTACTGGAACACCTGAGTAATCCGGGCGCACTGTTATCAGTATTATATTCAACCCTTGCACCAAATGGCAAATTGATCATTACGGTGCCTAATGGCAAAGGACCCCGTGAGGTACTTGTTACCAAACCGGTGATCCGCATGCGTGAAAAAAACAACCTGGCATGGCGCATGATCCAGAAAGTCAAAAAATTCATGGGCTACAGCGGCACAACTGTTCAATCTGCTGCTGACAACCTTGACCATATTCATTTCTTTTCGAAAAAAGACCTGGAAAAATTATCAGAGATCCACCGCTTCAGGATCACACGTTTTGGTAAAGCCAATTTTGTGGAAGATGTTTTTCCTTTTTCATTTTTCACCAAAAAATTACCCGTGCTTCAGAAGATCGATTGCAAGATCGCTGACATTCTCCCCTACCAGTTTACAGGGGGATTTTTTACAGTATGGGAGAAAAAATGATGCTGCAGGAAAAATCCACCACAACGGTTTATAAAAAAGAAACCCAGAAGGAAAGGCGTTTATCAATTGCCTACTATACCCTGGTTGATCCCCTGGACCGCAGGTCCTGGTCGGGCATCTCCTATTACCTGGGTCAGACACTTCAAAGAAATATTGGTGATGTGGATTTCCTTGGACCCGTTAAATTTCCCTGGTACATTCATAAAGCCATCCGCATTTTCTCCAAGCTAAACCGTGTTCTATTCAAAAAGGAATACAATGTAAAATACAGTTCACTTATTGGCTGGTATGGAGCCAGGCAGTTGAAGAAAAGGATGAAGGGCAAACAATATGACCTGATCGTGGCACCGGCGGCGTCTACGGAGTTGAGTTTCCTGGAAACCAATGTTCCTGTTGTAACCGTTGCTGATACCACGTTCTGCCTGATCAGTGATTATTATGTAAAGGAATTCAAGGATGTGATGCCTCTTTCATTAAAGGAAGGTAACCGGCATGAACAAAAAGCACTTTCATCCAGTGCTGCGATAATTTATTCTTCTCATTGGGCAGGCGATTCTGCCATCCGCGATTATCATATCGATCCTTCTAAAATCCACGTGATGCCTTTTGGCGCCAACATGGATTATGAACCAGGCGCTGATATCATTTTCAACAAAGAACAGAATAAAGTGCTCACGCTATTATACCTCGCGGTGGACTGGGAACGCAAAGGCGGGGCAATAGCTTTTGAGGCCATGAAGACCCTCAATGATAAGGGCATCAAAACTAAACTGATCGTTTGCGGCTGTATTCCACCCCCGCAATTTGTGCATGAGCAGATGGAGGTGATCCCCTTCCTCAACAAAAATATCAAAGAGGACCATGACCGTTTGGTGAATATGCTTTCAACCACTCATTTCCTGATTCTTCCCACAAGAGCCGATTGCTCACTTCTTGTAGCCTGTGAATCTAATTCATACGGTGTTCCGGCCATTGCTACCCATACCGGCGGGGTGCCGGATGTAGTCCTGGATGGAATCAATGGTTATTGTCTGCCCTATGAAGCAAGAGGCGACCAGTATGCAAAACTTATTGAGGAGATATATACTGACAAGGAACGGTATCACAACCTGATTAAATCGAGCCGTAAAAGGTTTGAAGAACAATTGAACTGGGATAAGTGGGCCGAAAAATTCAAAAAAATCTATGCTTCCCGCATAGCTCCGGTAAAATCCTGAGTTCTTACGTGCACCATACCAAAATTTATTTTGCAAACAGTTTCTCATACCAAAACCCGCTTACAAAATGTAGATATCCTTCGGGGTATTGCCTTGTTGGGTATCCTGCTGGTTCATTTTGTGGTATGGCATACTGCAGGGCCCCTGCCTCCCGGACTGGCTGATGAATCCCATACGCTCAATAAGGTTTCAAGTTTTTTTACCAATTACCTGCTAAGCGGAAAATTCTTTGCATTTTTTTCCTTCCTGTTCGGTTTGAGTTTTTTCCTGCAATTGAGCAGCCTGCAAAAAAAGGGTACGCCCTATTACGGGATCTATACCTGGAGATTGCTTATCCTTTTGGTAATAGGCATTATCCATCACCTTTTCTGGATGGGTGACATACTCTCCCTTTACGCAGTACTCGGCTTCCTGCTTTTATTCATTCATAAGTGGCCCGACAAATTTCTACTGGCTGCGGGGTTGATCCTTATCTCAAATCTGCCTTTAAAAATTATTCTTGTAGCTGTCCATTTTATGTCTGGTGCAGGACAGGCATCAGATACATTGAATCCTGACGCAACCAGATATTTCCTTGCAATTGATGAAGGCAGCCTTTATGATCTTTTTGCCTTCAACTGGTCCATGTTTGGAGAGAAGGCACATTTCCTGTATGCGAGCGGCAGGCTGTTCATGACATTTGGATATTTTATGATTGGCATGTATGCCGGGAGAAGGAAATGGTTTGAAAATGCTTCCGGCAAAGAAATCCTGCAAAGAATTTTTAAATGGAGCAGTATCATTTTGATCCTTGGTTCAGTGTCAGGGGCCCTGGTTTATTTTATCTACCACAGCACAGGACTCAAATTTGCGAATACTTCTGCCTTCAGTTTCGGCCTGGGTATCCTGTATGACCTGATGAATGTTTTAATGGTAGGTTTTTATATTTCCGGCCTGGCGCTTCTCCTGTTTAAACAAACCTGGTCCAAAATATTATCCCCTTTCGCAGCCATTGGTAAAATGGCCCTGACCAATTACCTTCTTCAGACCGTAAGCGGCCTCCTGATCTTTTACCATGTGGGCCTCGGCTGGTTTCATGAAACAGAACCTTATCAAAACCTGTTGATAGCATTACTGGTATTCATATTACAGGTACTCTTCAGCGTTACCTGGCTCAGGTTTTTCAATTTTGGACCTGTTGAGTGGATCTGGCGTTCGCTCATGTATATGAAAATGCAACCCATGCTGAAAAACAGCAGGCTAACTCCCGGGCAGGAATAGTTACAAAAGAAATCAACAGTTAAACTATTGGGAAGTGTAAGCGATCCTGCTGGATTCAAGATCCTGGATCAGTGAATTAATACGCTTCTTTATTTTTTCCGCACCTATCTTATAAAGATGGGCGCCATCATAATAATCTGATTTTACAAAAACTGTTTTTGCTTCGAAAATTCCTTAAACACGGTTCAATCATCGTTGCGACAACTGCCCGGCATAAACCTTCTTCATGATCTCATTGGCAACATGAGGTCTGTAGTGTGATGTCTCATAATAATTATACTTGCTGGCGGTGAATTCGTTCACTCCTGAAAAATCGAAAACCTGGTTATGGCCAAAAACACCCTGTAATACGGATAGGTCCTCGGGGTTGAATTTCACCTGGTCATACAATGGACTGATCACGATCCTGTAATTGGAATTATTTTTGTCAAGTACTCTTTTGATAGACTCAAGAAGTCTTTTCTGATCTTCTTTAATGATTTTAATAGCTACGCTGTCCTGCGCTTTCCTTTCATAGAAAACTGCTTTCCTGGGCTCGTAAAAACCTTCCCTGTCCCTGGTGATCAGTTCCTCGTAAGATTTTTGCCGAAGTTCATTGGTCACCGGGTCATAATGAATAGGTGAACGGTCAACGATCAGGAACTCTTTCTTCATATAATCCTTCACCTTGCCTGTGATCTTGAAGTCGAGGTAAGAAGTAAAGAATTTGAAATCAAAAAAAGATTTGAAACATTCCACCTGGAACATGAACGGATGCTGACCTGAAAGCAAAGGATGTTTGATGAAGAGGTGTCCTGCAGAATTTTCTGTCTGCGCCAGAATCTCTCCATCCAGCACGATCAGTGCATTTTTGATAGGGATGCTCCTGGAGTCGAGGAATTCGAATTTTTTAGCGATGCCATAGAGGGACTCCCCGTATGCGTCGAAATGATAACAGCTTTTATAGTCGGCACCAATCAGTTCCTTCCAGGTATCGATCTCGTAATAAATGGAACGCGAGCTTCCGAAAATGTAAGAATCATATTTATACTGCCTGTAGTATTTCTTCCAGTTCTCCGTAGAAACATAGTCCTTATTGAGTGAAATATTGTTAGACCCTGCGGTATCATAATAAGCGGGGTAATTCCACACAACCTTAAACGGGTCGAGGTAGATATAAGTAACCACCATCAACAGGAAGGGGATGGAGAACAATAAAAGCTTTGCTATGAATTTTTTGACTTGCATGCAAGTAATCATTTTAGAACTGGAAATAAATGAATTGCCTGTTTTCATACACGCCAAGGAATATGATTGCAAACAGCATGATATAATAGACTGACCATCTCAGTGCCATTGGCCTCCGTTTTATCAGGTCAATGATGGGATATTTATTCTGGAATACATGCACCATTTCCATGAAAATGATCAGCAGGAATGAAAGCACAATATCTATCTGGTAAACCGGCATCGGGCCTACCACCGCACGGAATTCCTGGGTGAATAGTTTTCCTGTAACCAGCAGTCTTCCAAAGTCACCAACTGCGGCAGGCACTTTACCGATCATATAAAAAGCGTCTGTAACGGTTTGAGCCCTGAAGAAGATCCAGGCAACGGTTACCAGGCAGTAGGTTACAATCACCTGTGTGGCATTATACAGCCATGGAACCTGCTTGATGCCGAGTATAGTATTGATGCGGTCCCTTGCCTTTTCAGAAACAATGGCAAATACAAGATAGAACCCATGCAATGCACCCCAGATTACGAAGGTCCAGTTGGCACCATGCCAGAAACCACTTACCAGAAATACAAAGAACAGGTTGAAATACCATCTTGGAACAGAGACCCTGTTTCCCCCAAGGGAAATATACAGGTAGTCGCGGAACCAGGTGGAAAGTGAGATATGCCAGCGCTTCCAGAACTCCGAAATGGATTTAGCATGATAAGGCCGGTCAAAATTTTTCATGAGTTTGAAACCCATCACCCTTGCGGAACCTAAGGCGATATCTGAATATCCCGAGAAATCGCAAAATATCTGGAAAGAGAAAAATATCGCTGCCAGTACTATAACCATGGGAGAATAGGCATGAGGGTCATTGAACACCGGGTCTGTAAGCTGTACAAGCCTGTCGGCGATCACCACTTTTTTGAACATACCCCACATCATCAGTTTCAGGCCATCGGTAACATTATCGTAATTGAAGAACTTTTTTTCATGGAACTGCGGCAGAACATTCTGCGGCCTTTCAATGGGGCCTGCCACCAGTTGAGGATAGAACATCACGTAGAGGGCATATATTCCAAAATGCCTTTCAGCTTTATAATTACCACGATATACCTCAATGGTATAACTCATGGCCTGAAACGTATGGAAGGAAAGCCCTATCGGAAGGATGATATCGAGATAAGGAACATTGGAAGTGGTAATATTCCAGCTATGAAAAAGCTGGTTGATATTATCAATAAAAAAATTATAGTATTTAAAAACTGCCAGTACACCCACATTGGCCACGATACTCATGACCAGGTAATTCTTTCGTCTCCGCCCCGTGGCATCTTCAATCATGATACCAGCGATATAGTCAATGATGATGGTAAAGAACAGGATCAGCAGGTAAATGGGTATGAAAGCCGCATAAAATACACAACTGGCTATCAACAGGTGCAACCACCTCCATTTGTGCGGAAGTACAAAATACAGGATGGTAACAATAGGGAAAAAGAAAAGGAATTCAATTGAGTTGAACAACATAGTTAGCTCGGCATTTTCTAACCTGGTTACAGGTCCTGGTTAAATAATTTTCTGGAATACAAATCAGCTTTTGACAGGGTTATCAGATTACGGTGAAAACACACTTGGTTCTTCTCAATATTAAATGGGTGCAGGTCTTCAAAACCTGCCTGAAACGGCCCGAAAACTAATAAAATCCATGGAATGTCACAAGATTTCGGCAGCATTTTTAGGACTTGTCACAAGTGCCTCCAGTTCATCAAGGATAATCCCGTCTACCTGCTCGTCAAACTTGCGGGCAAAGAGTTTATCCGTGCTTTTCAGCCTGGGAAGATCTTCAATTCCAAGAATCCGGGGATGACCGTCAGTGCGGCCGGTCCAATCCACATAAACGAGATTCTCCACGATCCGCTCCCTGAAACCTGAATTATATAGTATCGTTGAAAAAATGAACTCATCAGCCCCCCAGCATAATTTATAATAGCGCACCAGCTCCGGATGTTTTTTCAAAAAATCCAGGCTGTAAGTAATGGCTTCCCTGCTCAGGGTAAACCAGTTGGCCCTGCCTACTATATGGTGATCGAATGGAAATTTCCGTTCGGGGAGCAGTTTATTAATGATCTTTTCCAATCTGAACCTCCCGGGTATGCGGTAATTGATCAGGTGGTACTTCCTTACCCGTGCTGCAGCCTGTTTCCACTCACCTTCAATGGACTGGCAGGTGATGAACTCAGTACCTTTCCGGTCTGAAATATAGCGGTAGATCTCCCCTGCAGGTTTCAATGGAAAATCCTGTCCAGAAATCACGTTGATATAATCATAACCCAGTGGCAGGATCTCTTCAAAACCATTGATAGTAGCCTGGATGGTGCCATATGCTGCCCAGTACACCGGTGTCCTGTTCTTGATAAAATGAACATTTGCATTCTTACCAAGAGGTAAAAAAGGTTCTATCGGAGTTTTCTTATCTATATGTACAAAGCAGTCGCAGGACGGATGGTCCAGCGCATTTACCAGCCGGGCAAGCTGACCGGGATTTTTATGGGTAAGTATCAGGTGAGCGATCCGCATCTTCAGGCATTCATATTTTTTACCCTTAGCAGGCTCCCTGTAATGGCAAAGTAGATCTGCTTATAGGTTTCGATAATGTATTTTAAAAGATTGGACAATTCAAAGCCCACTTGTTTTTTCATTACAAAATACCAGGCAATCGTTCCAAGACTACTGGTGATGAGCGTGCCTATCGCCGCGCCGTAGAGGCCGAAATTCAGCAGGCAGATATAATTGATTCCCAGGTTCACAGCCAGGGATATCGAATTGATCACAAAACATAAGGCCTGCTTACCAACAGAGTTGAGGATATTGGCAGCCTGGTTCATCATGGGTCGCATAATACCTGTGAGCATATATAACTGCAGGATGGGCGCTGCCGCCAGGTATTCGTCTCCCGCAATGATCCAGATCACGAATTCCGGGAAGATGATGATCAGGATGGAAGCAGGAAGGATGAGCGTGGTGAGTATGGCCACCATTCGTTCAAACAGGTATTTGACCTTCTCCGTTCCTTCTTCATGATTGGCCTTGGCCACTTTTGGAAAAAGGATCTCAGAAGCCGCATAAGTTGGCATGTCGAGCAGGGCATTGATACGCGATGCGGCCGTGTAATAAGCAACCGGGGTACCGCTGGTAATGAACTTGGCTGTCATGACCTGGTCGATGCTGGCGAAAATATTTGACATAAGGCTGGATCCGAAAATATAACTGCCGTAATGCAGGATCTTGTTTACCCAGCCTTTATGGTAGTCAAAACGGAACAAAAGAAATCGCCTGGTATATATGAATAATACAATGGTTCCGATTATGATGCTGAGGAATTGGAGTATGGCGATGGTTTCCAGGTTAATCGCCTTTCCAAAAAAAGCATAATAAGAGATGAGCAGAAAAAAAATAACCTGTCTAACAAGGTTGCCCGCAAAAACTCCTTTGAAATGCAGGAATGATTGAAGGATCCCTTCGAAATGTGAAAAAAAGATCATGGCCAGCACACCGGGTATAAACCAGAAAAGCATGGAGGATAATTCATCTCCTGCATTGAGCCACGAACTCAGCGGTCCTGATAAAAAAAGGATAAACCCTATAAAAAGAACGGAGATCACAAAATTAATGATGAGGGAGGCTGATGCGATCAGCGCATGATCAACTTTATCCTGAGTGGTGTTCACAAAACGTATATGGGCATTTTTGACGAAACCGCTTTTGGTAGTTTCAAATATGGAAGTGATGATCAGGAATAAGGCCCAAACACCCATCTGGTCAGGTGTCAGCATCCGTATGAGGATCACAAAATTGATGAACCCGAATATTGTCAGTGAGAACCTCCTCATTAATGTATACAAGGCAGACTGGAACCAATATGAAGAGAAAGGCAGTTTCAAGGGTTTACAATTAGTGGTCTGGAATAGGGGTCAAACATACAGTAAAATGTTAGATTTTTTATATACAGTCTCTTTCACAATAACATAGAGGTCTGTGTCACTCGAAAAAATATAAAGTTTTGACTACCTTGGCGATTTCATTGTCATAAAGACCAGATGCAACCAAAGTCAATTGTAATTGCGCCCTGTGGTAATAAATCCTACCTATTCAAGGATCAATGGCTGAAATACCCGGACAAGAAAGAATTTGATCTCTGCCTGATGTTCTACCACGAGGAGATTAACAATCCCTCCTTATATGAAGAGGCTGATTTTTTCTTTCACCTCAAGGATTTCAAATACCACATGCTGCACCAACTGCTTACCAGCATCAAACCCGAGTGGATCGAAACCTACGATTATTTTTATTTCCTTGATGATGATATCGAGATTGACACTCTTGGCATCAATGAGATGTTCAGGCTGAGTTATTCATTCCAGTCGGCTATCAGCCAGGCAAGCCTGAGCCAGGATTCTTTCTGTAGCTGGCCCATGTTCAAACAGCAGAAAGGAAGTTTTTTAAGATATGTAGGGCAGATAGAAGTTATGGCCCCGCTTTTTGAAAAAAACACGCTGGTCAAATGCCTTCCTTCCTTTATTGATAACCGCTCCAGTTGGGGTGTTGATTCGGTATGGAGCCGCATACTTGATTATCCCAAGGATAAACTGATTGTTTTCGATAAGGTGGTGATGAAACATACTCTTCCTGTTGGCGGAGGTGAATTATACCAGAGGATTGGCGTGAACCCGCATGTTGAATGGAAAGCCATCACAGATAAATATGATGCAAAAAAGCATAATTACAGGGAGTATGGCCGCCTTGATCTTGTAAACGCACAAAATAACCGCCTGAATTATTTTTTTAATAAGACCAAAGAAAGATTTCAAACGTGGAAACGCGTGATCAGGGATTATGATATATGGTCGAGGATCAGGAGTAAAAAGAATAAATTATTCAGGTTTTAATAGGGTTTACTGACAATATAAAAAAATTTTAATTAGTAGATATACCTATTCTCCCCCAAGCGTATTAGCTTATTTCAACGAGTTTTTCACACTGGAGTTTTACGATTTTTCGAATGATCATTTAGATTTACCTTAGTCCCATCGAGAATGATAGGTGAGAATGAATTAGCAATGCAGAGCTTGGTATAAAATTTGTTATTCTTGGCCGTTTCTATTTTCTACCCTTAGAAAGTTTTTAACGATAGCTTGGAGTAATTCATTTAAGCCAAAACATTAGCCAATGTCTGCTTTGCTTTATGGCAAGGACCAATATCCATTAGAATTAGTTAGAACCAATATCAAATTCCGTCCAGTATGAAAAACCAAACCATGCGCTTACTGCTGCTGCTATGCATTTTAATTTCCGGTGCAGCACATTCCCAGACAACGATAGGCAGGCAAAAAGTAGATCAGTTCCCCATCACTGCATCGGGTTCGCTTACTTATGGCTTAACCTGGTTACCCACAGATTATAATTCAACCACCACCAAATACCCCCTCATCATTTTTTTGCATGGTGCCGGTGAGGATGGTGATGGTATCAGCGGTTTGAACCAGTTGATCTCAACAGCCCTCCCAAAAAGGATTGCTGATGGCTGGAACCCGGAAGCAGTAAATCCTGCCGACGGCCAGACCTATAAATTCATTGTGGTATCTCCCCAGGCTCCCGAGAATTCCAATTTTTCATACAGCTATACGCATGTCAGGAATATCCTGGCTGATGTGATCAACCGCTACAGGGTTGACCAGGACCGGATTTATATCACCGGGCTTTCTGCGGGTGGTGGTGGAACCTGGTCATCTGTAACCAACGATGACAATTTCACCAAAAAGATTGCAGCGGTTGTTCCTATCAGCAGCGTTGGAATCGGGGGCGGCCTTGGAAATATGAATAAACTTCGCCACCTGATCCCCACCCATGGAGTGAAAGTCTGGACCATTTGCGGTGCTGAGGATTCCTATTACGGACTTGCAAGAACTTTCGTGGATTCCGTAAATATGCTCAACCCTACCCCCGCGGCTATCCGTACGGGAATACCAGGTGCAGGCCATTCTGGTGCAGCATGGAACACCGCTTATAATCCCTCATGGAGAACCAATGAACATAATCTTAACCTTTTTGAGTGGCTGCTTCAGTATAAACGAAACACTGCATCTACAACACCAACTGCCAATGCCGGTGCAGATCAGAATATCGCTACACCACTTTCTGTGGTTACCCTCAGCGGTACAGCCACAGCTTTTGGTGGAAATACTATTGCGAGCCAGACCTGGACGAGGGTATCAGGACCAGGCAGTATTACTATTAGTACCCCTTTGCTGCCTGTGACCACGGTGATAGGCCTTGGATCGGGAACCCATGTTTTCAGGTACACAGTAAGAGATAATCTTAACCAAACCGCATCTGATGATGTTACTATCAATGTGGCTGCTGCCAACCAGCCTCCTGTAGCGAATGCAGGGTCGGACAGGACCATTACACTTCCCACCAATTCCCTCACCATTACCGGTAGCGGAACAGATACAGATGGAAGTGTTTCATCATACCAGTGGACCAAAATTTCAGGACCTGCCAGTTTCAATATTGTAAGCGCCACGCAGGCGCAGACGGTGATCAACGGTCTTGTTGAAGGCCAGTATGGATTTGAACTAACCGTGACCGATAACCAGGGCGCCACAGATAAAGACACTGCTATTGTTACAGTGAACCCCGCACCTCCTCCGCCACCTAACCAGGCGCCGGTTGCCAGTGCAGGCAATGATCAAACCATTACACTCCCTGTTAACTCTGTTACCCTTAATGGTAACGGTTCTGATGCTGATGGAACGATCGCTACTTACCAGTGGGCAAGGATCTCAGGTCCTGCTACAGCAACCATTGCTGATGCAAGCCAGGCACAGACCAGCGTCAATAACCTGGAAGAAGGAACTTACAGCTTTGAACTCACCGTTACAGATAATGATGGAGCCAGCGCTAAAGACACGGTCATCATTACAGTAGAGGCGGCACCCGCACCTCCTGCCAATGAAGTACCGGTAGCAAATGCCGGATCCGATCAAACGATTACCCTTCCTGTCAACACCGTTACACTCAATGGCAGTGGAACAGACAGTGATGGAACGATTGCTTCTTACCAGTGGACAAGGATCTCAGGTCCTGCTACAGCAACCATTGCAGATGCAAGCCAGGCGCAGACCAGCGTCAATAACCTGGAAGAAGGAATTTACAGCTTTGAACTTACCGTTACAGATAATGATGGGGCCAGCGCTAAAGACACGGTCATCATTACAGTAGAGGCGGCACCCGCACCTCCTGCCAATGAAGTACCGGTAGCAAATGCCGGATCCGATCAAACGATTACCCTTCCTGTCAACACCGTTACACTCAATGGCAGTGGAACAGACAGCGATGGAACGATTGCTTCTTACCAGTGGGCAAGGATCTCAGGTCCTGCTACAGCAACAATTGCAGATGCAAGCCAGGCGCAGACCAGCGTCAATAACCTGGAAGAAGGAACTTATACCTTTGAACTCACCGTTACAGATGACCAGGGTGCTGTGGCAAAGGATACGGTGATCATACAGGTGAACCCGGCCGCGCCACCGGTAAATCAAGTTCCTGAAGCTAATGCCGGATCTGACCAGACCATCACACTCCCATTGAACCAGGTTACTTTGTATGGAAGTGGTATTGATACAGATGGTACCATTGCTTCTTATCAATGGAGCAAGATCGCCGGACCAACCGGTCTGACCATAGTGAATGCCAGCCAGGCGGAAACTGAAGTAACAAATCTTGTTGAAGGTTTGTACCGCTTCCAATTATTGGTTACTGATAACCAGGGTGCTATTGACAGGGATACAGTGATCATTACAGTTAAACCTGTTCCCCCACCGCCACCCGTAAATATTGCACCAGTTGCCAATGCTGGTCCAGACCAGTCCATTACCTGGCCAGCCAATACGGTTACCCTGATTGGCAGCGGTACAGATGATGGTAATATTGTTTCTTACCAGTGGACTAAGATCAGCGGCCCGGCAACCTATATCATTTCATCTCCCACACAATCCCAGACCAATGTACTTAATCTTGTTTTGGGTACCTATGGATTTGAATTACTGGTAGGTGACAATCTTGGTGCGGTGGATGCTGATACCGTGTGGATCACCGTGAATGAGGCACCTGCTAACCCCAACCAGCCAAATGAAGCGCCTTTGGTAAATCCGGCTGCACTTACATACAGTATTACCGCACCGGCAAACTCATTTACTATTACAAATTCACCAACTGCATCTTCGCCTGCAGTAATCACGCAGGTTGAAGTAACCAAGTGGAAAACTCCAGGCTTTACGCCAAAAGTGCTTGTTGGCATTGGGTCTTCCACCATGCAGGGAACTGGCGCATCAAATAGCCAGATGGCTATGTATGGGTTATTGCGTTCCTATTATTTCAGCACAGGACATTTGAGTCAGTCATGGAATCTAGGTCTGGGTGGTATTAATGTTGGACATGGTTTGCCTGATGGCACGGTACCGCCACCCGGTGCTTCAGAACCGGATACTACAAGAAATATAAGTGCTGCCATCAGAAGAGGAGCCGACATTGTCATCGTTTGTTTCCCTACAAATGCATATTCCAATATGACAGTACCGGATATCTTATGGTGTTATCAGAAAATTTACGATTACGCTGTGGCCAATGGTGTTCAATGCTGGTTACAGTCACCTATTACCAGGGCTAATTTTTCAGATGTAAACAAGCAAAAACTTGTAACTATTAAAGACAGCATGCTGGTAAGATTTCCCATCGGTCAGAATGGGGGCGCAATTGATATCCTCACTCCCTTGTTACAACCAGGAACTTACGAACCAATTGACGCTTACCAGTCTGGTGATGGAATACATATTAATAATGCAGGGCACAGAATAGTATTTGAAGTAATGAAATCGGTGAACATTTTCAGAAATCTTGTGCCATCCGCTTCAACAATTGCTAATCCGGGCAATGCCGTAACCCAGGTAAATAACGTAGAGCAGGGGGTTCATTACTTCCAGGTTGGCGTTAGGGACAACTATGGAAATGCAGCCGATACTATAGTAATGGTAACCAAGCATCCTCAAAATGGATGCGCGGGACAAAGAAGAATCCTGACGCCCTTCAATGGAGGCATAAGCCTGGTTGGTGGTTCTTTTGATTATAACCCGGGTGACACCCTCATTTTAAGCAGCAGTTTCAATAACTGGACATACCTGTCTCTTACCAACATCCATGGTACTCCTTCATGCCCGATCATTGTGATGAACAGTGGCGGACAGATCAGGATGAAGGATGGTTTCAGTATCCAGAACTCTTCTTATATCAAAATTCTGGGAACCGGAAGCAGTGATTTTTATGGATTCCATATTGAATCAACCGAACAGGCCGGAACTGCGGTGAGCATATCCGGAAAATCAAGAGTGATTGAAATTTCACATGTATCTATCCGCAACAAAGCTTATGGTAGCTGGTGTAAAAATGAAGCCAGTTGTGATCCTACCATAAATAACTGGACGCTCGATTCCATTTCAGTGCACGACTGGAAGATCAGGAATACTGCTTCACAGGGACTTTACTGGGGTAGTACTTCTCCAAGCGGTCTCAGACCGGTGGTATGTAATGGTGTAACCCTTTATCCGAAACCATCAAGGCTTGATAACCTGAAGATTTATAACATGGATATTGACAGTACTGGCCGTGCCGGTATCCAGGTATCCGCCGGACAGGACCGGAATAATCCTGGAGTCAGCGAGATCTTCAATAACGTGATCCGCAATACCGGCAGGCAGTTGGATGACACCCAGGGCGGAGCCATTTCACTGGGTGGATATACCAGGGCTTATGTTCATAATAATGACATTAAATACAGTTACATCTGGGGAATATGGGGGGTGGGTGCATCATTAACCCGCATCGAGAATAACAGGGTGGATTCTGTTGGCTGGCATAAAGGAGTGAATACTGAATTAATGAACTATGCCACTCCAATAATGGTACAATCAGCTGAACTTGACCCCCAGGATAGTGTACAGTTTATAGTGAG
>CAYWSQ010000044.1:0-19200 GCA_964460925.1 uncultured Flavisolibacter sp.
TGCTGTCTTTCAATCATGGCCTGGTGAAAAGCTTCATGCGAAATTCCGAATGCAGCAGGCGCATCACCCACTTCATTGTGTGCAATAAAGCGGTGATAGGTGTACATCAGTGTATCTTCCACGCCCTTGGCCATGAGCGGCCCCGAGAACTGCATGCAACGTTTATAAAAATTTTCCAGCCTGCCATTCAGTTCTTCGTCGCCCTCATGCGGTCTTTCCAAAAGAGTGTATTCAAAAACATCAATGGCCCGCCGGAGGTCCGGGTTGTATTTCCTTACCTGTGAAAGAATTTTCCTGATGCCATCCGCCTCTTCCTGGTCCAGAGGAAAACGGTTTCCATAAAAACGGTAAACCGGGCAATGCACGAGGAATTCGCCGATCACTTCTTTCAATTCTTCTGTCCTGATGCTTGACAGCTTTTTTTTCTCGAGCACACCTGCTTGGCGGAACAGGCGGTAAAGATTATCCAGTTCCCCCGCCATGTGATAGTTGAGAATGTGTGATTTTTTTTCACGCACCTGTTCCTGTATCGAACGCTGATCGTTGACCAGCCTGCGGTAAAAACGGGAGAAATTTTTTTCTGCCTTCTGATTGGTGAAAAGATTATTGACAAGAGCCAGGAAATCATACCCGGTATTTCCCTGTACAGGCCATGACTGGGGAAGGCCTTCTTCCGGTTCCAGGATCTTTTCAACTACGATGGGCACTTCTTCACCGGCCAACTCCCGCAATCGGTGCAGGTAATCTCCAGGATCGTACAAACCATCAATATGATCGATGCGCAAACCCTGGATCACACCTTCATCGAGCAGGGCCTTCACCATGGAATGATACTGCTCAAATACATCCGGGTCCTGGATGTTGATGCAAATAAGTCCGTTCACTGTAAAAAATCGCCTGTAGTTCATCGTCCTGTCCGATTCCTGCCAATGACAGAGACGGTAGGACTGCTGCGCTTCGATCTCTTTCACCAGGTTCTTATCCTTGTTCACTATCCTGATACACTCATCAAGGTACCGGTGAATGTTTTCATTTTTCACCAGTGCCGCCAACTGGAATTTCATCTCTTCCCAGGCTACACTATACGCAAGCTTTTCTTCTTCTTTGGGAATTTCATTGATCCATTGGGTTATGGCCTCCGGCAATTCACCTGCTGCTGATAATACATTTTTATAGCTAAGCGGCTGCAGGGGAAATTGACTGTCGAAATATGAAAACGCAAGTCCTTTACCTGTATAACTGATCTTCAATTCATCATTGTCAATGACCTCTTCCAGTGTTGACCCCAGGAAGGGAACCATCACCCTCCCTTCAAAAAATTCACTGCTCCATGCCGTATCGAAAAAATGTGCATAGCGCGACTGCGGACCTTTTTCAAGTACATCCATCAGCCATTTGTTTCCAGGGTCAAAGGCCATGTGGTTCGGAACAATATCCTGCAGCCACTGGATTCCTTCTGCTTTCAGTTTCTGGCTAATGGCTGATAATTGTTCACGGCTCCCGATCTCAGGATTGATCTCGTTGGGATCAAGCCCGTCATAACCATGGGTTGAACCAGGCACGGAGCTGAAAACAGGCGAGGCATAAATGGTACCCACACCAAGCTTCTGGAGGTAAGGCAGGATCTGTTCCAGGTCGCTGAAAGAAAATTCTTTGTGAAACTGAATACGATATGTTGAGGTCAATTGGTTCATGTTATTTTTCTACTTCTTTAAATCTTATAGCTTCTTTCCTGCTGGCATATACAACAATTGACTGCGGCTGTATTATTAGCACATCATTGCCTGGTTTTCCTCCTGAAATACGTGCCGGGGCCGATTGAGGACCTCCCCATTGAGGTGAAGCAGAATCCCAGATCTTTTCCCAGTTGTTTACCAGTGAAGGCGGCATGGCCTGCTCAGTCTTGGTAGAAAAATTCAGGTAGCAAATGAGGTGCTGGTCCTGGTGCCAGCGTTGCAGGATCAGCAGGTGCTGATCCTTTTTCACTTCCACGTGAACCTGTTTGCGGTTAAGCTGGTTAATTGCAGGCTGTGTTTTCCTCAATGCGATCAATTCTTTGTAATAATTGAACATTGTATAATGAGGCTCTTCGGTCAGCAGGTTCCATTGCAGTTTTGATGCATGGAAAGTTTCCAACGACATGGGATCTGGTGCTTCCATGCCGGTGCCATTAAAAAAATCAGCAAACTCCTCTTTTCTTCCTTTTCTTACTGCATCAGCGAGTTCGTGATCGGTATGGCTTACGAAATACAAAAATGGATGCGGCTCACTCCATTCTTCTCCCATGAACAGCATAGGAACATAAGGACTGAGCATCACTGCCCCGGCCAAAAGTTTCTGCATTTCAAAATTCACAAGTGCACTGGTTCTTTCACCCAGCGCCCGGTTGCCAACCTGGTCGTGGTTCTGCGAAAAAACAATGAACTGCTGTCCTTCATTCTGTGTTTTTACCCCGAAGCTTCGCTTACGATGAGGGGAGAATTGCCCGTCATACACGTAGGCATCCTGGTAAGCTTTTGCCAGGTGTTCAATTCCCGAAAAATCGGAATAATATCCCGAACGGGCTTCACCTGCAGTTACACGGAGGGCATGATGAAATTCATCCACCCATTGCGCGTCCATTCCAAATCCTCCGTTTTCTTTTGAATTGATATAGCGTGTATCATTCAGGTCCAGTTCAGCTATGAGATAATGCTGCCTGCCTGTTCTTTGCTTGAGCTGGTCCACGGCTTCACTGATATCGCGAAGAATATGAGAAGCGCTGAAATCACGGATGGCATGCACCGCATCAAGGCGCAGGGCGTCTATATGAAAATCACGGAACCACATCAATACGTTCTCAATAAAATATTGGCGAACACCATCGCACCAGGCATCATCAAAATTGATGGCGCCGCCCCATGGTGTCCGGTATTTATCCGTGGTGAAGGGAGCGAAGTTGCAGAGATAATTTCCTTCAGGTCCCAGGTGATTGTAAACCACATCAAGTATAACGGCTATGCCCATGCGATGACAGGCATTCACCAGTTTTTGCAGCCCGGGTGCACCACCATAGGAATGCTGCACAGCGAAAGGATAGACCCCGTCGTAACCCCAGTTGCGGTCGCCGGGGAATTGTGCAACGGGCATAAGTTCAATCGCGTTCACACCCAGCTCCTGCAGGTGAGCGAGTTTTTTTTCTATGCCTTCAAAATTTCCTTCAGGTGAAAATGTTCCCGTATGCAGTTCATAGATAATGTAATCTTTTAGCGCAGGATTCTTCCATTCACCATCACTCCATTCAAAGCGTTGAAGATCCAGGGCCATGGATGGACCATGAACACCATCCGGCTGGGAAAGGGAAGCGGGATCGGGAAGGTTTTGATCACCATTCAAAGCAAAACGGTAGAGCATGTGCTCTTCCAGGCTGGTGGTTTTGCCATACCAGTAACCAGTATCCTGTCTCTCCAATGCCATCTGCTCACTGCCGAAGCTGATATGCACCTGTTGTGCCTCTGGCGCCCATAATAAAATTTCAGCCCAGCCATTTTTAAAATTCACACCCATGCTCCTGCTTTCAATATCCGCCTTCATAACTCATGGTTGTTTTAATAATACCACGGACCTGCCATGAACATTTACCAGTTCTTCGGCCCCATATCTTTTTCCATCTTCACGAATAAACCCTTCATGGGTATCAAGCACCTTAATCCATTCATCGCCGTATTTATCTGAAGGAAGCCTGAAATCAAGATTTCCTTCATAAGCATTGAATATGATGTAAAAACTGTCGTCGGTGATTTTCCTGCCTTTTTCATCCAGGCTCCTGAGGCCATGGCCATTCATGTAAACGGCCAGTGATTTGGCAAAATCATGCAACCAGTTCTCTTCGCTCATCTCATCACCTTCCGGCAGGAACCAGGCAATATCTTCCAGGCCTATACCTTTTACCGGCTGGCCCTGGAACCATCTTTTACGGGAGAACACCTCGTGGTTCTTATACAGCGCGATCAGTTGACGGGTAAACTGAAGCAGGTCCTCATCAATGGAATTCCAGTTGAACCAGGAGATCTCATTGTCCTGGCAATAGGCGTTATTGTTTCCGCCTTGTGTCCGGCTGATCTCGTCACCGGCTACCAGCATGGGAACCCCCTGCGAAAGGAAGAGCGTAGTGAGAAAATTTCTTTTTTGCTTCTGCCGCAGGGCATTGATCTCCGGATCGCTGGTTGGTCCTTCTTCGCCACAGTTCCATGAACGGTTATGGCTCTCCCCGTCATTATTGTCTTCCCCATTATCATCATTATGTTTTTCATTGTACGACACGAGGTCGTTCAGTGTAAAACCATCATGAGCGGTAACAAAATTGATACTGGCCGTGGGCCTTCGGTCGTTATCCTCGTACAGGTCAGGACTCCCGGTGAACCTTAGGGCAAATTCACCAAGCATACTGTCGGCTCCCCTCCAGTAGTCACGGATGCAATCGCGGTACTTGCCGTTCCATTCGGCCCAACCTGCAGGAAATTTTCCCACCTGGTAACCACCCTCACCAATATCCCATGGTTCTGCGATCAGCTTCACCTGCGAGATCACGGGGTCCTGGTGAATGATGTCGAAGAAAGAACCGAGGCTGTCCACTTCGTGCAGTTCCCTTGCAAGCGTGGACGCCAGGTCGAAACGGAAGCCATCCACATGCATTTCGAGTATCCAGTACCGTAAGCTGTCCATGATCAGGCGAAGTACCACCGGCATCTGGGCGTTGAGTGTATTACCGGTACCGGTATAATCCATATAGTATCGGCGGTCTTCGGTCATACGGTAGTAAGCGCTGTTATCAATTCCCCTGAAAGAAAGCGTAGGACCCATCTGGTTGCCCTCACCGGTATGATTGTACACTACATCCAGTATTACTTCTATGCCTGCCTTGTGCAGCTCTTTCACCATGTTCTTGAATTCGATCACCTGTTCGCCCTGGCAACCTGCGCTTGCATAACGGGCATCAGGCGCAAAGAACCCGATGGAATTATAACCCCAGAAATTGGAGAGTCCTTTATCAGCCAGGTGCCGGTCGTTCACAAAATGATGAACCGGCATCAGTTCAACCGCGTTCACACCTAGCTCTTTCAGGTATTTTATGGAAGCCGGGTGTGCCAGCCCTGCATATTTACCCCTGATGTTTTCCGGTATATCCGGATGCGTTTGGGTGAAGCCCTTCACATGCATTTCATAAATGATGGTTTTGTGATAGGGGATCTCAGGGGGTTTGTCTCCTTCCCAGTCAAAATTGGGATCGATCACCGCGGACTTGGGAATGTAAGGAGCGCTATCCACTTCACTGAAGCTCAGGTCCAGGTCTTCATGCCCCAGCTCATAACCAAAAAGGGCGTCATGCCATTGAATAGTGCCGGCAATGGACTTGGCATAGGGGTCGATGAGTAATTTATTGGGATTGAAACGATGCCCATTCTGCGGATCATAAGGCCCGTACACCCTGTAGCCATAGAGCTGGCCGGGTTTCAGTCCAGGCACATACACATGCCATACCCGGTGTGAAACTTCCTTAATGCGGATCTTAACGGATTCAACTATGGATTCACGTGTTTCGAAAAGGCAGAGGTCAACCCCGGTAGCATTTTCAGCAAACAGGGCAAAGTTGACGCCTTCGCCGTCCCAGGTAGCGCCAAGCGGATAGGGCTTACCGGGGTATATGGATGTGTTCATTCAATATATCTTTTGGAATTTGGATGGGTATGCATCATGTCAATATTCTTGCCAGCCATACTGATCCATACCAAAGTGGAGTTTGAAAAGGTTTTCTAAACTAGTTTAGCCCCTTATTTTACAATGAACTGGGCTACACATTTATATTCCTTCTATAAAAACCTGCAGCCACCGCTATCATTACCCAATGGAATAGAATGGCTCTATCCCCAAAAGGACCCTGTGGTGATGAAAGTGGTTGAGCAATTTTTGCAACGATATTATAACGACAGCAAGCCCAGGAAGATCTTTCTTGGCATTAACCCCGGCCGCTTTGGCGCCGGTGTAACCGGGGTGAATTTTACAGCGCCCCGCCAACTAAAGGAGATCTGTGGCATTGACCATCCCTTCCGCGACCAGTCTGAATTATCAGCCGAATTCATTTATGATATGATTGCAGCGTATGGGGGTCCGGAAAAATTTTATGGGGAGTTTTTTATCGGCTCTGTATGCCCGTTAGGTTTTGTAAAGGAGGGAAAAAATATTAATTATTATGATGACAAAGCCCTCGCTGCAACCGTAACACCTTTTATCAGCCGGAGCATTGACCAATTGCTCAGCTATCATGCGGACCGCTCCGTATGTTTTTGCATAGGAGGTGAAAAAAACTTTCGTTTTCTTCAACAGCTCAACGGGAGCCACCAATGGTTCGAAAAGATTGAACCCCTTCCTCATCCAAGATTCATTATGCAGTACAGGCGTAAACAAAAAGAACAGTTCATACAGCAATATCTTCAACTCATCACAGAATAAGCCGGACGGCTTTGGCATTTTCGGACTGATGGCCTAGTTTCGCTGCCCAAGATTCAAGATTATGAAGTTCTCCTGCGGCCGCACAAGGTGCTAAGGCCAACTCTTTAAGGTCTCTTTACTTCACTGTAAGTTTTTCTACTCTGCCGGTTTCAATACCGGATTTTTAGATCATTTTTAATCTTGTTTATGTCGCAGGTTATCAACTCTACCAATAGATTTTCATTATTCTGGTCACTCATCAAAAGATCTCTCAAGGGAGAGAACTATGATTATACCCAGGGCAGCATCAAACATGCCATTGTGCTGCTGGCTATTCCTATGATCCTTGAACTGAGCCTCGAATCCGTATTCGCGGTAGTGGATATGTTCTTTGTAGGAAAGTTGGGAAAGGAAGCTGTTCAAACCGTAGGTCTCACCGAATCGGTGATGACCCTGGTATACACCATTGCTATCGGGTTGAGCACGGGTACTACAGCCGTTGTGGCAAGGCGTACGGGTGAAAAAAATCCCGAAGCCGCGGCGCAGGCAGGCATGCAGGCGCTCATTATTTCTATCATGCTTGCCATTGTGATCACTATCCTGGGAATGGTGTATGCTCCTGAAATTTTAAGGATCATGGGCGCCGAAGAAGAAACCATCCGCCAGGGCACGGGCTTCACAAGGGTGATGTTTGGCGGAAGCCTGGTCATCATCCTTCTATTCCTGATCAATGGAATTTTCAGGGGTGCCGGCAATGCAGCCATCGCCATGCGCAGTTTGTGGCTGGCCAGTGTTGTGAACATTATTCTTTGCCCCATCTTCATTCATTTCTGGGGACTCACCGGGGCCGCCATCGCTACAACGGTGGGGCGGGGACTGGGTGTGCTCTACCAGTGTTATTTCCTTTTTCGGGGGCAGGGAGTTATCAGGATGAAGGCTTCTTACTTCCGGTTTGATTTTCCGCTGATGAAAAGCCTGGTGAACCTTTCGGCACCGGCAACCGTGCAATTCTTTTTTGCTTCAGGAAGCTGGATCTTTTTGACCATGCTGGTGGCACATACAGGTGGTGATACGGCTTCTGCCGGTTACCAGATCGCCATCAGGAATATTGGATTCTTTATACTTCCTGCCTGGGGGCTGAGTAATGCGGCAGCTACGCTGGTGGGACAGAACCTCGGTGCCGGGCAAATGGAAAGAGCGGAGAAAAGTGTTTTCCTCACTGCCAGGTACAATGCCATTTTCATGGCGGGTGTTACCCTGTTCTTCCTTCTTTTCGCAAGACCTGTGATCGGTGTTTTCACCACGGACCCAGGGGTTTTGAATACGGGAGTGATGGCACTGCAGATCATCAGTGCCGGCTATATTTTCTATGGCATTGGCATGGTGATGATACAGGCCCTGAATGGAGCAGGCGATACACGCACCCCGACGGTCATCAATTTTTTTGGTTTCTGGATCTTTCAAATCCCTTTTGCTTATGCGCTGTCGCAATGGCTGGGCATGGGCGCCACCGGTTCTTTTATAGCCATACCGGTTGCTGAGACCCTCATTGCCATAACCGCCTGGTTCTATTTCAGGAAAGGAAAGTGGAAGACTATCAAAGTATAAAGGCCTCACCATACAAAAATTGCTTTACTGAAAAATTCATTACCATCTTGCTTTGAGAACCTACTTACCGTCTTCCCGCCTTACCGGCTATTTCTTTGTACCTGATGAATTTGCCGGAAAGTACGGGAAGGCGATAAGTAAAGTATTTTTGATTAAAGTGTACTACAGGTGAGAATTATTGCCGGGTTTAAGGTGGAATCTATCGGTAACCAACATAAAGACCGTCTAAATGTTTTCTTTAAGTAATTTCATTCCTGATCCCGGATATGAATAATAATACAATCGACACCAACCTGCTGCGGCAGATCTTTTTTATTGCCATCATTCTTTTTTTAGGCATTGTTCTTTTTCGCGAGCTCTGGTTTTTTACTTCCGCCTTTTTGGGCGCCGTTACTTTTTACGTGATCATGCGTGAAAGAATGTTTTATCTCACCGAAAAAAAAGGATGGAAAAAGCATAATGCGGCCCTGGTGCTGATGTTGCTTTCCTTTTTCGTGATACTGGTGCCCATTGGCATTCTTGGAAATATCCTTTACTCCAAGATCAGTTATGTAGTTACCCATTCGGGTGAATATATTGAGTCTTTGAAAATAGCCGTAGCCCAGATCAAGGATAAGATCGGGTACGAGATCGTAACACCTGATGCCATCAACCGGCTGGGGAATGAACTCACAAGGCTTTTACCCAAGGTGCTAGGAGTGACACTGAACACCATTACCCTGATCGGTACATTGTATTTCATACTTTATTTCATGCTGATGAATGCAAGGAGCATGGAAGAATCACTTTACGAAAATCTTCCTTTGAAGGATGGCAATGTTGAACTGCTGGGAAAGGAAGTGCGCACCATGGTGATCTCAAGCACCATTGGCATTCCGTTGATTGCCATCATCCAGGGACTTGTAGGACTGATCGGTTACCTCATCATCGGCATCGACGAACCCTGGCTCTGGTTCGTGGCCACCTGCATCGCTGCCATGATGCCCGTGGTAGGTGCAGCATTGATCTATGTACCACTCACCATCATGCTCTTCGCGCAGGGCGATACTGGCAGGGGCATTGCCATGGGACTCTGGGGTTTTGTGCTCATTGGTCTTGTTGATAATGTATTCCGGCTCATGCTCAATAAAAGGATTGGTAATATTCATCCGCTCATTACCATCTTCGGTGTGATCGTGGGCATACAGCTATTCGGATTCATTGGACTGGTATTCGGACCACTGCTCATATCCATGTTCATTTTATTACTGCGTATCTATTCTTCTGAATTCATTGTTAAGAAACGTGAAGTAAGAAGAGTGAAATAATACCGAAGCTCCAGTAAAAACACTTAGTATAAATATGTAGATTGCGCTAAATCATTTTATTTCATAAATAAATTTTTGCGATCGCTTGCATGTTCAGTACATGGATAATATTTTCACACCCGTTAGCGTTATCCAATCATCCACGTAAAAAACCTTTGAAAAGTGCTTAAGAAACATTTGCCCTTAACCCTTTGCCTGACAGCAGCTTTGCTGATCTTCTCAGGGTTCAAAGCCGGACGACTGGCCACTGCTCTCAAAGTATTACCCACAGGCATTAAGATCAATTCTGAATCCCTTTCGCTGGAATCAAAAACAAATCTTCTTTACGATAGCCTGAAGCTTGACAAGCTGGGCCTGGGCAGGGAAGCCATGAGGTATGCTTTTAAAGGCCACCAGGCACTGGTGAAAAAAGGACTACTTGAAAATGCAGACATACTTACTGTTTGTGATTTCAGCCAGCCTTCCAGCAACAAGAGAATGTATATTATTGATGTGCGCAATTTCAAAGTGCTGATCAACACCTATGTGGCACATGGTAAAAATTCAGGTTTGAAATACGCCCAGAAGTTTTCCAATAAACTGCAATCGCACCAGAGCTCTCTTGGTTTTTATGTAACCAAAGGAACGTATTATGGAAGCCATGGCCTTTCACTACGTTTGTCGGGCAAGGAAAAAGGCTATAACGATAATGCTGAACGCAGGGCTATCGTGGTTCACGGAGCAGGTTATATTGGTGAGGCCTGGAGTGGTTCAGCCACGCAGGGAAGAAGTTTTGGTTGCCCGGCCATACCCAACGCGGTCTCTAAAAAAGTTATTGAATATATCAAGAATGGAACTGCCTTGTTTGTCTATCATCCTTCAAAAAGTTACCTGCACGGGTCGAGATTATTGAATGGCTGATTTGGACGCAAACAAGGATGGATGAACAAAAGCCCCAACCGTACCCTATGGTTGGGCTTTTTTCTGCCCCTGTCCCCCCGCCCCTGAAGGGGAATGAGCATAGTTGATTCCCGGTATAGAAATTAAGATCCGATTTTGAAATCACGAACATTGAACACACTTGTGCCCCTTCAGGGGCCAGGGGGCTACACCACTACCAGTTCATAAAACTTCCCCGGCACCAGGTATTTATTCGCCAGCTCCTGCAATTCGGATGATTTTACGTTCTTGATAGTTTCCATCTGCCTGTAGAAATAATCTTCGGGAAGATCATTCAGTATAATGGTCTTCCAGCGGTTGATGATGTGAAAAGGACCATCAAGATCACCGAGTATAGAACCCATCATATAATTTCTTACCAGCAATAATTCTTCATCATCGATTGGCTCATTGCGCAGGATCTCCATCTCTTTGTACACTTCATCAATCGTTGCTTCACATACATCACGCCCCGCTTCCGTACTCACCACCCAGGCGCTTTGCTGGATATGGTTTTCCAGGTAGCTGTAAATGCCATAAGTATATCCTTTCTCTTCACGGATATTGCTCATGAGCCTTGACCCGAAAAAGCCGCCGAATACATTATTGAGCACCTGGGTCTTGATGAAATCAGGGTGATGGCGGTTTGGAAAATGTGATCCCAGCCTGATCGAACCCTGTACACCTTCCGGATCATTGGAGATCCGGTATTTTTTTTCTTCAGCCGCCACAGCGGGTATATCTTTCACATCCACCTGCTGGTGGTTCAGATCACCAAAATGTTTGTTGAGCAAACTGAAAAGATTGGAGGGCAGCTTGCCGGCTACGAACATGATATACTTTCCACTTAAGTAATACCTGTTGTAAAATTCTACAATACGATCTCTCGTGATCTCATCAAAATCCTCAAACCTTGTATAACGTCCATAAGGATGCGCTTCTCCATACAGGTAGGCATCAATTAAACGGCCAGCCACAAAATCAGATTTTTTCAAATTCACATTCAGCCTTTGCTTCATGTTCTGCTTGTACACACTGATTTCCTCTTCGGGGAAAACAGAATCCACCAGCATTTCCTTTACCACCGGCAATAGGGCTTCCAGGTGTTTGGCCAGGCAATGCAGCGTGATAGTGGCAGTTTCATTATAACAGTTACGGTTCACATAAGAACCGTAATATTCAAAATGCTCATTTAGCTGGAACGCCGTTTTCTTACTGGTACCGTTCTTCAGTAAAAAATTAGTGCTGGCAGCTACGAGGTTTGATTTTTCAAACCAGTTACCGGAGTAGGCCACCCATTCCACCTGCAGTACATCTTCCGCGCCGGCATTTATCGCGTACACTTCAATACCGTTATCCAGCACATGCTTTTCGTAAGGCTTCAGGCTGAGATTAAAATCCACAGCGTCTTTTATCAGGGGAGGGTTCTTTCTGTTCAATCCGGTCATTTCATTTTTTTAATCTGTTCCAGGGCAATGGGTCATTACTTGGCCATATACCAAAGTGTGCTGCAATTCTCATCACGGAAGATCTCGCGGCTCAGCGCCTGCACATCTTCAACAGTCACCTTCTGGTAGCGGTCCAGTTCTGTATTCATCAGGGCCGCGTCTCCCAGTAATTCATAAAAAGCAAGGCTGTTGGCACGGTTCATCACACTCATATCTTCAAAGGCGATCATACTCTCTGTTTTATTCTTCACCTTTTCCAGTTCCGCAGCCGACACCATTTCGGTCTTCATTTTCTCCAGTTCGATCTTGATGGCTTCTTCTGCTTCCTCCATTTTCACACCTTTTACAAGCTTGCCTTCAATGGTGAGCAGGCCTGCGTCATTGGTGCCAAAATGATAACATTCGATATTGCTGAACAGCCTTTTTTCCTTTACCAGCGCCTGGAAGAGCCTTGATGATCCGCCGCCACTGAGCAGTTCAGTGATCAGGTCAGATACATAATAGCGGTGGTCCATGCGGGGATAGATATGCCAGCATTTATAAAGAGCGTCCAGCGGAACGGATGCATTTACCTCCAGCTTGCGTGGCGCAGACTGCAGGGGTTCTTCCGGCAGATTGCGAACATATTTTTCACCGGCTTCAATAGGACCAAACCATTTTTCAGCCAGCGTTCTCACCTGCTCTGTAGTTACGTTACCAGCAACAACCAGTATGGCATTGACGGGGCGGTAATGTTTGAAGAAAAAATTCTTTACATCCTGCAGTTGGGCGTTTTCGATATGCGAAAGCTCCTTACCTATGGTCATCCACCTGTAAGGGTGCACCTGGTAGGCCAGTTCACGCATCTTATGCCATACATCGCCATAAGGTTTGTTGAGATAATGTTCCTTAAATTCTTCACTTACCACTTTGCGCTGCACATCCAGGCTGTTCTCGCTGAAGGCCAGTGACAACATGCGGTCGCTTTCAAGCCAGAAAGCTGTTTCCAGGTTTTCGGCGGGAAGCTGTATATAATAATTGGTGAGGTCATTGGTGGTATAGGCATTGTTCTCACCGCCCGCCATCTGCAGGGGTTCGTCATAAACGGGAATGTTTACCGATCCGCCAAACATCAGGTGTTCAAAAAGGTGGGCGAAGCCGGTCTGGGAGGGATCCTCATCACGTGCACCCACATCATACATCACATTCACCACTGCCATAGGTGTGGAAGTATCCTGGTGCACAATCACTCTTAGTCCGTTGGAAAGGGTAAACCGCTCAAAATTGACCATAGGGCTGTAAATGTACATGGATTTGCGAAAAGGGGAATTCTACTTGAGAATGCTTTTGACCCTGAATTCAAATTCCCTGAGCTCGCCCTCGCGGTTTACAATAATGCGGACACGCTGTCCCGCATTCTGGATGCTGGCCTTGTACTGTTGCAGGTTCTGGTTGAAATTTTTATTGACAGCCACCACTACATCACCCTCCACGAGCCCGGACGCTGCAGCAGGTGAGTTCACGGCCACATCACCTATTATAATCTTTCCGTCGATATAATATAACTCAAGCCCGCTGTAGGAATAATCGAATGGATCACCAAAATGGGTGTTGGGTACCAGGTAAATCTCTTTTCTTTCATAATTGAGGATCACATTGAAACGCCTCAGCAGGTCATTGCCCAGCAGTCCTCCGAGGTAGGGATAAGAAGTGATATTATAATCATCGCTGAAAACATAAACAGGCACATTCCTGAAGCGGTAAGGCCCCAGCTTCACCTGCTTTACAACGGTCATCTGCATATCTATCTTACCGCCAAGTCCCTCGGCCTCCTTGGTGTACATTTTCCTGTTCTTATAAAGTATGTTACTGTCCTTAATAAAATCCGTGGAGAGCATCAGGTTGAGTCCCGCGCCCATATCGTAAAGAAAACGGGCGTTCACCGTATTATGGTCACGCACCTCCAGATGCTGTACGGGTATGGTATTGATAATGGGCCGCAACATATACCCCCCCTTGGGATATTTCATGGTTCCTTTAGACCAGAACTCGATGATATACTCATCATAATTCACATGAATGATGTAGCGGTTTAGCACGGAAAATCCCATGATACCATCGATCTTGAGGCCATACACCGCTTCCAGAATATAATAGTCGTTGATATGAAAATTGAGGCTGTCAACAGTGAGTCCCGGAAGATGCAAAGTCCTGTTGTTGATGAAACTTACGTTCTTGATGCCGGCAATACCCCTGATGGTGCGGTTGGAAGGTGTGCCCACCAGTCCGAAACGGTCGGCGGTCATGGAATCAAGTGATATGCCGCCACTACCTGTATCAAAAATGAAATTAAGTGTATCCGGGAACGGTGCTACCTGGCCCTTCAGCAGGATCACTCCCCCGGTGAGTGTGGAAAAACGAAACCTGCTAAGCAACCTTGAGGGCTCAATAAATTCTTCCTGCGCAAAAAGCGACTGGCATTGAGCCACCAGGAGTATGGAAAACAAGAATCGTTTCATGCAATGCTTCTATTAGACAAACGCATCAATGGAAAAGTTGCAGACAGGCTAATCTAAGGAAAATTAAAGCGGAATCTGAAAGAGAGGATAGATTGTAGTTCAGGCTTACCCGACCCAGGATTATAAGCCAGCAGGCCGGTATAATGAGAAATTCCTAAAGTTTAGGCCTTACCGCCTGAAGCTTGAAACTTGCAGCGCTCCCTCTGTATCTTTGCCGCGCTATGCAACTATCACAGCTTTATGAAAAAGCGCTGGGATTTGGTTTTCTTTCAGTGGAAGAAGGAATGTTCCTTTTTGAAAATGCACCGCTGACAGACCTGATGTTTGTGGCTGATGAACTCAGGAAGATCCAGGTGCCGCACGGAAAAGTAACCTGGCAGATCGACCGGAATGTCAACACCACCAATGTATGTATCGCCAATTGCAAATTCTGCAATTTCTACCGCATACCCGGCCATCCCGAAGCCTATATCACCGATATGCCGGCTTACCGGAAAAAAATTTCGGAGACCATCCAGTATGGCGGTGACCAGCTATTGCTGCAGGGTGGTCACCATCCGGAACTCGGACTTGAATTTTATACAAAGACCTTCAGGCAGATCAAAGAAGAATTTCCTGAGATCAAACTGCATGCACTCGGGCCGCCCGAGGTAGCCCATATCACCAAGCTGGAAAAAAGCACGCACCACGAAGTGCTCAAAGCTTTAAAAGAAGCCGGCATGGATTCACTTCCCGGGGCTGGTGCCGAGATCCTGGTTGACCGTGTGCGCAGGCTCATTTCCAAGGGAAAATGCGGCGCTGACGAATGGCTGGCGATCATGCATGAAGCCCATAAGCTGGATATCACCACTTCGGCTACCATGATGTTCGGTCACGTGGAAACACTAAGAGAAAGATTCGAACACCTGGTGAAGATCAGGGAAGTGCAGGCGAAAAAACCTGAACATGCCAAAGGATTCCTGGCCTTCATTGCCTGGACCTTCCAGGATGTTGATACACTGCTCACAAGAATTCGTGGTGTACAGAATCTTACCACACCTGAAGAATACATCCGCATGGTGGCCATCAGCCGCATCATGCTGCCCAACGTAAAAAATATCCAGGCATCCTGGCTTACGGTGGGCAAGGAAACCGCGCAGATCTGCCTGCATGCGGGAGCCAATGATTTTGGTTCCATCATGATCGAGGAAAATGTAGTGAGCGCCGCCGGTGCCCCACACCGTTTTACTTATAAAAGCATCCAGGAAGCCATCCGTGAAGCAGGATTTGAACCGCAACTGCGTAACCAGCAATACGGGTGGAGGGAAATTCCTGAATCCATCCGTGAGCAGGTGGTAGATTATTAAAAATTGTTTCCATTATCATCATGAAAGCAAACTCAAAACTACTTTCCTGGTTCAGGAAGATCGCGATCGCAGAAGGCATATCATTTCTTGTTTTATTGCTGGTAGCCATGCCGCTTAAATACCTGGCCGACCTGCCCATGGCGGTAACCGTTGTGGGATGGGCGCATGGTGTTTTATTCGTTGCTTTCCTGGCAATGTCCTATGAAGTGAAAACTGCTCTTGGAAAAAATTTCCTGTTCCTCGTAAAGGCTTTCATCGCTTCCATTCTGCCCCTGGGCACTTTCTGGCTTGAAAGAGAGATGCGCAGAGAAGGCGATTTTGATGTAACCCTTTGAGGATTGTTACGATGAACTCACGAAATTGTCATCAGGTCAAATTGAAATCAGGCAGGCTTGCAGGCATCTTATCCTGTTATTCACTACTTACCGTCTTCGGTAGAAGAAGCTTTGGCGAAGGCTACCTTCACGTCTTCCCGGCCTATTTTCATAAATTATTTAAAGTAGGAAAGTAACAAAAGGTTTAAGAAGTTTCATGCAAGAACAGTACATTGTATCGGGTGTACCAAAAAAAGTCTTATCAATACTGACATGGAAAAAATTACTGAACAACAGGTTCCTCTCTCAACCGAAGACCTTTTTCATCCCCTTGATGAAAAGCTGATGGAATTATTAAGTGATCTCTCACCGGCCGACTGGGAAGCACAAACCGTAGCCAAAAAATGGAAAGTAAAAGATGTAGCCGCCCACCTGCTTGATGGAAACATCAGGGCGCTATCCTTACAGCGTGATAAATATTTTGGAACGCCAGGGCCAAAAGCTTTTGACTGGGAATCTCTGGTAAACTGGCTGAATAAATTCAATAACGACTTTGTAGATGCCGCCAAACGATTCAGTCCCCAGGTCATGATCCTCCTGCACCAGGCTACAGGCAGGGCAACAAGCGATTACCTGTCTTCTCTTCCGCCATTTGAAAAATCCATATTCCCGGTAGACTGGGCCGGTGAAAAAGAAAGCGTGAACTGGTTTCACCAGGCAAGGGAATACACCGAAAAATTTTTACACCAGCAGCAGATCCGTGATGCCGTTCAGAAACCAGGCATCATGACACCTGAATTTTTCCAGCCTTTCATTGGAACATTTATGTACGCCTTGCCTTATACTTACCGCGACACGGAGGCCGATGAGGGCACCGTGGTAAGAGTTACCATCACAACTGAAATTGGAGGAAGCTGGAACCTGATGATGATGGACCAGCAATGGCAATTGCTCTCGAATCATTCCGGTGATGCCGATGCAGAAGTGATCATTGAGCCTGATATCGCCTGGAAACTTTTTTCAAAAAGCACCCGACCGCACGAGATCAGGAGCCAGGTTACCATCAATGGTAAACAGCAACTCGGTGAAGTAGCGCTCAATATGATTTCTGTGATGGCTTAATGCTGCTGCATCAGATATTTTTCCAGGGCTGCAATGGCTTGTTCCCTCACCTGAGGATCAAGCGCCTGTTCATCATGCCATTCATCATGCTCTCTCTTCAGCGCGAAAGATGAAAAGGTTCTTGCATTCCCTTCCGAAAGAAAAACGTATTTCTCCTGGTCAAACATAACACGGAAGTTGACCTTTTCATTTTCAATGATGATATGCGTGGTAAACAGGTCTTCCATTCTCTTTTTGATTTTATTATCGCCTTCTCATCACGACACTTCAGTTCCGGCAGGCTGCTCCAGTAATTGCATTAGTTGGTCAAGCTTGGGTGCCAGGATAATTTCGGTACGCCTGTTTCGCTGCCTGCCCTCCGTGGTTGTATTGGAATCAACAGGTTCATATTTGCTTTTTCCACTCGCGGTTACACGAACAGGATCCACTTTGTAATTTTCTGTCAACAGGCGAACTATCGCCGTTGAGCGGGCAACACTCAATGCCCAGTTGTCCTCATACCTGCCCTTAATGGGAACAGAATCCGTATGACCTTCTACTACTACATTGATATCGGGATTCAGATTCAGCACTTCGGCCAGGGTACCAAGCGCTTCTTTACCTTTTGGATTCACCACTGCACTGCCTGAAGGAAATAGTAGGTTTTCCTGGAGACTAACATACACACGTCCGTTTTTGACGAAGACCTGTAATTCATTTGAATTGAAACCAGTGAGGGCATTGGCCATTTTCTGGCGAAGATTTTCAACCGCCTGTCTTTGCTGGTCAAGCAGTCTCCGCAAATCCCAGAGCCTTTGCTGTTCGGCTTCCAGTTGTTTCTGCGTCATATTGGCCATACCGGAAGCATCAGCCGCCTTCTTCATGGCATCATCGATCTGCTTCACCAGTTTGGCATTATCGATCTGTAGATTTTCTATTTGAGATTTGAGCGCGGCAATATCATTGGAGAGTTCGGTATTCTTTGCCATCAGGCTTTGCTCCCTGTCGAGGGAGGCCTGGTATTTTTTCTGTGAGATACATGAAGTGAGCAGAATTCCGGAAAGCAGGATCAGCAACAGGCTGTTATGTTTCTTCATAACAATAATTTGCCCGAAGGACTCAAAAAATTATGCCAATGGAGAAGTTAGGGAGTTCAAAGTTGAAAGTTCAAAGTCGGTGAACAAGAGAATAGGAATTCTGAAATTTTTCAATGGGTGACATGTTTTACTCTATGCATCCGCTATCTCCCAATCTCTGCGCTCCCTTAGCGTCCCCTGCGTCTCCGCGGTTCCTGCCTTTACTCCCCCCCCTAAATTCAATGATCAATATCTTCGCCCATGCATTTAAATTACGAATTCAAAGCAAGCTGCGATGATGCTGCTCTCATCGAAAATATTTTATTGAAACAGCAGCCCGTATTTGCCGGAACCGACCACCAGGTAGATACTTATTTCAACGTGCCTAACGGCAGGCTCAAATTACGCGAAGGAAATATTGAGAACGCACTCATTCAATACGACCGGGAAAATATCGCGGGAGCTAAAACTTCGCATGTTGTATTATACAAAACCAATCCTGGTTCTTCTTTAAAAAATGCACTTGCGAATGCCCTCGGCATCAAAGTGGTTGTTGACAAAAAAAGAAAGATCTATTTTATTGAGAATGTAAAGTTTCACCTGGATGAAGTGGCCGGGCTGGGAACATTCGTGGAGGTAGAAGCCATTGATGCGGAAGGCAACATAGGTCTGGACAAACTCAAAAGCCAGTGTAACGGTTATGCTCATCTGTTTGGCATCCTCGAAAACCAGTTCATAGCCGAGTCGTACAGCGACCTGCTTATGGCAAAAAAATCCTCAACTTCCTGACCGGAACAATTCCAGTTTTTTTATAATTAGTTGAGCCTGTATTTTTTATCTGGCGCAGTTTTCTGGCACGTGATTTTATCTTTTAACCTTAAAGACTGGCTATGCAACCTTCACTGAACGAATTAAACCTGGACAATGAGATGGGCATTAATGGAAATATATCTCCCAACGTTTTTATTGAAAAACCTTATAGTCACGGAACTGATACCCACCCTGTGAATGGCAATTATGCTCCGGACGATGACGACGATGATGATGAGGATGGAGATGAAGAGGATCTGATTTTAGGGGATGAAGATGAAGTATCTGGCGATGAAGAAGAATTTA